>NZ_CP031123.2:4249077-4573616 GCF_002843235.3 Providencia huaxiensis | reverse complement strand
CCATCCCCGGATCGAGGATGAGCCGGTCGGCAGCGACCCCGCTCCGTCGCAAGGCGGAAACCCGCGCCTCGAAGAACCGCACAATCTCGTCGAGCGCGTCTTCGGGTCGAAGGTGACCGGTGCGGGTGGCGATGCCATCCCGCTGCGCTGAGTGCATAACCACCAGCCTGCAGTCCGCCTCAGCAATATCGGGATAGAGCGCAGGGTCAGGAAATCCTTGGATATCGTTCAGGTAGCCCACGCCGCGCTTGAGCGCATAGCGCTGGGTTTCCGGTTGGAAGCTGTCGATTGAAACACGGTGCATCTGATCGGACAGGGCGTCTAAGAGCGGCGCAATACGTCTGATCTCATCGGCCGGCGATACAGGCCTCGCGTCCGGATGGCTGGCGGCCGGTCCGACATCCACGACGTCTGATCCGACTCGCAGCATTTCGATCGCCGCGGTGACAGCGCCGGCGGGGTCTAGCCGCCGGCTCTCATCGAAGAAGGAGTCCTCGGTGAGATTCAGAATGCCGAACACCGTCACCATGGCGTCGGCCTCCGCAGCGACTTCCACGATGGGGATCGGGCGAGCAAAAAGGCAGCAATTATGAGCCCCATACCTACAAAGCCCCACGCATCAAGCTTTTGCCCATGAAGCAACCAGGCAATGGCTGTAATTATGACGACGCCGAGTCCCGACCAGACTGCATAAGCAACACCGACAGGGATGGATTTCAGAACCAGAGAAAGAAAATAAAATGCGATGCCATAACCGATTATGACAACGGCGGAAGGGGCAAGCTTAGTAAAGCCCTCGGTACATTTGTTTTCTGATTTAGTGACAATGGTAAGGAACAGTTATGCAAATCAACTTAAATACTCCGGGCACAGCGGCTACATCAACAATACAAACTGTTGCTCCTGCTGCTCAGGCTAAAACCACCACTACAACAGCACCCTCTACTGCAGACACTGTCACCTTATCTGCTGAAGCAAAGGCGAAGCTGGCTGCAGAGCAGCAAGAATCTAAAGCAATAAATCCAACACTGACTACATTAGGTGGTGGCTGGGGTAATGAACCACCAAAATAAGAGGTAGTTTGTGGGGACATTTATTACGACTCTTGCTGAGTACTTATGGGTGTTGTGCATAGGTTCTCTACTGCTGTCCTTAGTCTGGTCGGCCAGTAAATCTGCACGAATAACCATATTGATACTCACTTTATCGGGATTAGCTCAAGACAGGATTGCTCCTTTGCTGATGGGGATATCTGAAACATCTCCTGAGCTCGCTCGCTTACTTTGGTACCCAAGTTGGGTGATATGTCAAACATTGACGCTTGGTATCATCTGGGTTATTCATAGAAAATTCGTATGGGCGGTTGAACAAATCACTCAATTCATTTGTTTAAGCATCTTGATGCACTCTGTTCTGCAGGTAGCGAGATTCACAGACAGAGTCATATTTGGCACTGATCTATTGGGTGGTATATACAAATATGGAATACCAGCTATAAATATCGCAGCAATTTTAGCGATATTTTTATGGTCCATATCAGGAGCCGTCAAGCACAGAAAGGAACTTCAGGAATGCTGACTTTTGTTATGTCTGCAATTACGTTTGGCTTTTTACTGTTAAGTCTGTTTTTCTACAAGAAGTTGATTGGAATGTCAGATGCATTAAACATTATCGAAAAGCAGGTGGCCGCTGATATGGAGATCCGGGCGCATAGATTATGCCTGCTTGCATACGAAGCGCAACGGTTCGGTAACTCTGTGGATAGACGTGCTTTGGATGAAGAGTTTAAAGATTTTTTGCACCTGTACATTGAAGACTACCAAGCAGAAGTCGCAAAAAAGATCAGAGAACATAAGCTCAGCGAGATTTCTGCCTACGGATTTATTAAATTAGATAAGTAGTCATAACAACAAAGCTGTGGACAAGATCTGTCTTGTCTTATTTTAAATGCCCCCCACTGCTTCTCATAGTGATGCACGCCAGCTTTGGCCACCTTTAGATTTGACTGATGCTGCTTGTTAAGAAAATTCTGAATATCTTGCTGAACCTGATGCACAGCATCCAGTAATTGGGCTAAAGCAAACTCCTCGGCATGAAACACAAAGGTTTTACTGGCAGGTTCAAGCCAGCAAAACATGGCTTCATTATCCATCCAGGTGATCACCTGATTAAAACCGGTTAAATGATGCGCTTGATAACGACGCAGAGCAGTATTATCCCGCACTGAATGATCCAGCTCATCTGCATGACGCCATAACGCCTCATTCCGCAGTGGATGGTTTAGATCAGGCAGGTTGATTTCACTTCGCAGCGCCATGGCTCTATGACACAAATCCAGCCCCAGTTCTCCGCAACACTTGGCGGGCCAGAAAATCCGGGATAATTGATAGCTATGGATCAGAATTAAATGCACGGCATCGTACATATCTTCACAAGCCCGGCGCTGACAATCCCAGTCTTCAGACCAGTCATGTAATTGTTTGATGGCTCTGTCCAGTTGCTGACCAGCCTCAACGACTAACTCAGCTTGCAGTTCTGCCTGCTTCATGTAGACCAATAATTCTTTGGCATCCATTTCAACACTCCTGTAAGACGAGACAACACCCTGATTCGGGTACTCTGTATTTTCAGTGTAGAAAGCAAAAAGTCCTTTGCAAGCTGACAAAACAGAAGCTAAGTTATAGATTTTCCAGTTATTACCTATTAACGGTCCTTCAATAAATCTAAGCTGCTGAGTTCATGTGATATAGCATCTTTTGGATTTTTCAGATTTTTTGTATTTATTTTCAACAATCTGCTGTTCTGTTCAGCAAAAAAGCGAGTCACAAGCTATCGGTTATAAAATAAGATGGCCGTTCTAAACCGGGCTTTCATCAAATAGTTACATCTGTTTTTTAAACTTTGACGTACAATAACTGCCTTTTTCGTTGCTGCAGAGGAATTTTATGCTGGGCTTTTTTGAACGCTTAACCAACCCTTTCCCTGATAAAGAGCCAACTCAGCCACCTCAAGGCCTGTTTGCATTTTGTTTGCATTACAGTCAAGGCATGGTGTTGCCTCTGATCCTGATGTCTATTGCGACAGCCTTACTGGCCGCATTAGAAGTGTCCTTATTTGGCTATATGGGGCAATTAGTCGATTGGTTGGTAACCAAGAATCCGGCTACTTTCTGGCAGGAAGAGCAGGATACCTTGATCACTATGGCCATAGTGATGTTGCTGGTGTTGCCTGGTTTGGTATTTTTTCACTCAGCCCTGATCCACCAAACTATATTGGGTAACTACCCTATGTCGATCCGCTGGCTGGCGCATCGTTATTTACTGAAACAAAGTTTGGGTTTCTACCAGAATGAATTCGCTGGTCGCATCGCCACTAAAGTGATGCAAACGGCTTTGGCAGTGCGCGAAACGGCCACCAAGCTGCTGGATGTGATGGTGTATGTGGTGGTGTATTTTGGCTCTATGTTGTATCTGATCGCCGATGCAGATTGGCGCTTGGTACTGCCGATGATTGCCTGGTTAGTCATATACACCGGCTTGCAGTTTTATTTTGTGCCGAGACTGAAACAAGTTGCAACAGAACAAGCCGATGCCCGTTCAGAAATGACAGGCCGTATTGTCGACAGCTACACCAATATCAGCACTATTAAACTGTTTTCACACACGGCTCGTGAGTCAGAATACGCCCGCGATAGCATGCAGCTGTTTCTGGTGCCTGTGTACAGACAAATGCGACTGGCTACCTGGCTCAATATTTGTGTGCAGGGTCTGAACTATCTGTTGGTGTTCTCTATTGCCACGCTGGCGATATGGCTTTGGTCTGTCAATGCCGTCACTGTGGGCTCTATTGCCATCGCAGTCAGTCTGGCGCTGCGTTTAAATGGTATGTCGCAGTGGATCATGTGGGAAGTCAGTGCACTGTTTGAAAACATAGGTACTGTGGCAGATGGTATTGCGACTTTGTCTCAGCCTCAGCAAATCATCGACAAAGCTGATGCGAAGCCGCTTGAAGTGCCACAAGGTCAGATTGAGTTTAAGCAACTGAACTTTAACTACGGCAAAGCAGCAGGTGAACATGGTCCTGTGATTGATGGTCTGGACTTGTCGATTAAACCCGGTGAAAAAGTAGGTTTAGTCGGCCGTTCTGGTGCTGGTAAATCCACGCTGGTGAACTTACTGCTGCGCTTTTATGATGTCAATTCAGGCCAGATTTTGATAGACGGTCAGGACATCAAAACTGTATCACAGGAAAGTCTTCGCGCTCATATAGCTATGGTGACCCAGGATACCTCCCTGCTACACCGTACTGTAAGGGAAAATATTTTATATGGTCGTCCTGGCGCTACCGAAGCGGAAATGATTGAAGCAGCCCGTTTAGCCGAAGCCGATGCTTTTATTCAGGAGCTTACCGATCCTAAAGGCAACAGTGGCTACGACGCTCAGGTGGGCGAACGTGGAGTCAAGCTTTCTGGTGGTCAACGTCAACGTATTGCAATAGCTCGGGTTTTACTGAAAAACGCCCCTATTCTGATTTTGGATGAAGCCACCTCAGCGCTGGACTCCGAAGTAGAATCAGCTATTCAGCATAGTCTGACTCAGTTGATGATAGGCAAAACGGTTATAGCCATTGCACACCGTTTATCTACCATAGCAGCTATGGACAGGCTGATCGTTCTGGATCAAGGTCGTATTGTGGAACAAGGCAGTCATCAGGAACTGATCGCCAAAGGCGGTATTTACGCTCAATTATGGGCGCATCAAACCGGCGGCTTTATTGGTGTGGAATAAATAATAAAGGTCAGAGTCTTGGCTCTGACCTGTTGTTTTTAGCTTAAACGCGGGTCGGTTTCAGCGACCATCGGCCGGTTTAAATGCGCATTTCTGAACTGTAATAATACAGGGAAGGGTTTTAAGTCGACTAAATCGCGGAACAATATCCAGTCGATTAAAGTGAACAGACTGATACCAGGATAGTCCCAGTCACCGAAATGCCCTGCCCTGATTTGTTGCTCAAGTGCCTCTAGCGTCGCCTGAATTCGCTCATGCTGAAGATTAAAAAACAATTTATCTTCAGTCACGTCAAAACCTGAGCGCTTACAAAGCAGTAATTCAACCAAGGAGTCTGTGCAGGCATTGATGGTCGTCAGACCGTTTTCCTGATCCCAGCTCAATGGTTTGAATTTCAGTTTCGAAGCCAAATAACGATAAATTACGCCTGAATCAAAAATAACCTGCTCTCCATCCACTAACACAGGCACTTTGCGTGCCGGATTATGTTGTACCAACACTGAACGGCCTTCAGACTCAAAAATATTAAGCGCTACAAACTGATAAGGTTGCCCTGCCAGTACTAAACGTAAACGACGAACAAAAGGGGAAGCCACTGAACCTAATAACTGCATAACCTACTCCAATTTCAAACCATAGCTTTAGTGTACAACCAGAGTCAGCGGCTTAGATAGTGCTGATAGTCTGTTAATTTGGGCTTAGGGCAGAAAGCTTTTTCAATTCAAATTGATACGCAGTCTGAGCAACCTGCGCAATGATAGCTTCATTGGTTCGGCTTGACTCGGCTGAGTCTTTCACAAAAACAGCAACCAGCAAGGGCCGTCCATCAGGCAACAGAATGATACCTAAATCATTAGTGGCCGCAGTTTTTCCGGCTTTGATACCCGAAGTACCAGTTTTATGTGCGACCACAGTACCAGCTGGTAACAAACCTTTTAACCGCTCTGGTCCTGTGGTGGTTTCGACCATCCACTTCCATAACAAAGCCTGCGAGGTTTCAGACAGCTGTGTTTTTTGCTCAAACTTTTTCAGGATCTCTGCAGCACCTTTCATCGAGGTCCAGTTTTGATACTGCACCTGATCATCGGCGTGCATCTGCGCTTCATTTGCGACCACAGCGGTCTCCTTTATACCCATAGACTGGATATAGTCATGCAAAGCAGCTGGTCCACCAACCAGTTCAAATAACAAATCACAGGCCACGTTATCGGTGTGCGAGACCGAGTATTGCAGCAGTTGCTGCACTGGAACACTAAACTCGTCTCCCTGATACGCTTTCATTATCGGAGCCCAGGTATTCTGTAAAACCTTAGCCCTGTTTACGATAACGGTCTGATTTAAATCCAACTTTCCCTGATCAACCTGATGCAGTACCAACATAGCTAAATGCAATTTAAATACACTTTGCATTGGGAATTTTTCAAAAGGATTAATCAGTAAAGGTTCCAGATCGTCAGGCCCCCACACTGCAACGCCTACAGTGGCTTTTTTTCCAATGACTATGGATTCAATTTGCTCTTTTAACAGTGGGGATTGCGCTGAGGTTTCGAATGAACTAAAAGATACCATCAGTAGCGTCGAGGCAGTAACTACAGCTTTTATAATGACATTCATCGGATTGTCCTTTTGATAAGTCGATATGAATTATACAAAAGGCAGCCAAAGCTGCCTTTTTAGGGTATAGGAAGTATAAACCACCTTTTTGGGTATAGGAAGTATAAACCACCTTTTTGGGTATAGGAAGTATAAACCACCTTTTTGCTCCTCATCCGAAGTATCTTACCTGAAATTCCCTCACTCGTTTACCGCTCAAGCCCCAATTTTAACTGCCGGTCCAGCCTAAACCGCTCTAATAAGGTTCGATTTGGCGGTAAAATCTCTAGCCTGATAGCTCGAGAGATACAAACTGCCCCACCGCCCCGTTTAAAAGTTGGCAGTGTTGAGCAGTGTTGGATTTGGGGTCGTCAGTCAAAGAGACGACTCTGTGATGGATCGAACAGGCTGGGAGTCAGTGGCGGCGCTCGTTCTGGTGGCAGCTCACGCTGCTTGGCGGCATTCGCCTTGGCTGTTTTCTGTTTCAGATGCTTGAGAATCTGCTCAATGACCTTCGGATCTTCGATGCTGGCAATCACTTTGACGTGACCGCCGCAGTGTTCGCAGACTTCAATATCAATATTGAAGACTCGCTTGAGGCGTTGCATCCAGGTCATGGCGCGGTGGCGCTCTGCAGGACTCTTGTCACGCCAGTTAGTATCGAGACCTTCCGATTTGTCGGGCTTCTTGCCCCGCTTGGCGGGTGTTACTTGAACTCGGTGTTTGCTGTTCGGTGCAAAGACGCCGTGGAAGCGTGTGAGGTTGACTCGCGGCTTAGGTACCAACGCAGCGAGTTTGGCGATGAAGTCCAGCGGCTCGAAGATCACATGGGTGGTGCCATTGCGGTACGGAGTTTTGAGCTCGTAACGCACCTGCCCATTGGCGGTTAATGCCAGACGTTTTTCTGAAACCGCTGGCCGACTAATGTAGCGACACAAGCGCTCAAGCTTATCCCGCTGATGCGCTTCGGCCATCACACCGGCGTGTAGCGAGAAACCAGCATGGTTGGCTACTCGACTGCTTGAGTCGGCTTTATCCTCACGCCCTGGCAAGGTTTGCAGGGTGAAGACTTTGCGCCCTTGCTGGGGGCCGACGGCAATGCGATACGTAACCGAAGCACCATGTAATTGAGTCAGCGTATCGTCTTCGCCCTCTTCCAGTGTCAACCACGTATTCTCGGCATCACGCTCCAAAATCCCACGCTTTTCCATGCAGCGAGCGATGCGATGGCTGAGGGTGTGAGCGAGCGTATTCAGCTCATCGTAAGTGGGTGCCTTGACACGATGGAAGCGTTGCTTGCCATAGTCATCTTCGGCATAGACACCATCGAGAAACAGCATGTGGTAGTGGACATTGAGATTTAGCGCGGAGCCAAAGCGTTGGATAAGAGTCACTGAGCCAGTTTGTGCAGAGGCTTTGGTGTAACCGGCTTTTTTGATCAGATGAGTTGAGAGTGTACGATAGACGATACTCAAGACCTGGCCCATCAGCTGGGGATGGCGAGCCAGCAAAAAGCGTAGCTGGAAAGGAAAGCTGAGCACCCACTGGCGAATGGGCTCCTTGGGGAAGACTTCGTCTATCAGCAGCGCCGCACTCTCGGCCATCCGGCGGGCACCGCAGCTAGGGCAAAAGCCGCGTCGTTTACAGCTGAAGGCGACCAGACGCTCGTGATGACAATCCTCGCAGCGAACCCGCATGAAACCATACTCCAGACGGCCACATTGGAGGAGGTCGTTGAATTCTTGTTGGATGTAGCGAGGCAGGTGTTGACCTTGGGCTTCGAGTGAGGCTTTGAAGGCTGGGTAGTGCTGCTCAACCAGCTGGTAGAGCAGCGTCTGGTCGGGTTGGTGGCGTTCGTAACCGTTTGTTTGAGTGGGCGATTGACTCGCCGTGGCGTTCCTTGCCAGCGACATGGGTATCCTCCGCTGATACTGTGGTTATGTACAGTATCAGCGGCTTGCGTTCAGACGTCCAGTCTGGCCCTAGACATCGCTAAATGCTTAACCCGCAATAGCCCTCACGAGTTGTTATCAGCCACTACCGGTTGAGCGAGAAGGTTTTGGGTTCAGGGTGCTATTGCTCCAGCTCTGTTTCGGTCAACCGCAAGATTCATTGACGATTGAACAGGTACCTTTGAATTCGCTTGAAGAAGATAAAATCAGAGTAAAAATCGAAGCAACTAATATTAATCCAAGCGACTTGTTGTCTATACATGGTGTAGGTCAATACAGGCATAGTCATCAGCCGCCCCGAGTACCCGGATTTGAAGCTGTTGGACAAATCATCGTCTCCAACCATGCAGAATTTACCGTAGGGCAAAGAGTTGTCGTGGCTACCAGCGGTACTTGGCAGAAATATATCGATGTATCACCAGATAACCTTTTCATCATTCCGCCGCACCTGGACAAAGGTTATGCGTGCCAGTTGTATATCAATGCGCTAACAGCGTGGGTTTTAACCACCGAAATTGCTCAGTTGAAGCAAGAAGATGTACTGATTATCAACGCTGGAAGTTCTGCAATAGGTAAAATTTTTGCACAGCTATCTTCATCGCTAGGGTTCACTCTTATTGTCGTAACGTCGAAGCCTGAAAATTATCCATATGATTCAAACCATGTAATAGATGCAAAAGTAGACCTACTCACTCAAATACAGCAACTTGATTTCCCTGGCCCAAATATTGCGTTCGACGCTATTGGAGGCAAAAAAGGAACAGAACTGATTCATACCATCGGCGAGAATGGACGGTATATCAACTATGGAACTCTTTCTCTGGAGTTCTATCAGCCTCATTTCTTTGAGTATGCGAAGAACCTAAACATTGAATTCAGTACATTTTTCTTACGTTACTGGGAGAATGCTGTTGGTAAAGATATCCGACGTGAAAAATTTTCGATGATGCTAGACCATTTCATCACCAATGGAATACAACTAGATGTAGATCGTTGTATTCCATTGGAACAAATTCAGAACGCTATCAAGCTAATCGAGTCCAAATCTACGAACTTACATGGAAAAATCATTTTGCTACCAATGTAGTAGAGATATGACCATTTACGGCTAGTTATCATAGGAAAAAGTACTTTAAATTCAGAGGCGAGCCCCCTCCCCCATAACTGAGTATTTACGTTAAAACACTAAGGAAAAAAATGCTTTAGAGCGCAAACCTCGAATCGTTTTAATACTTTGAATTACTTCTTCATCATCTTTGCTAAATCAGCAAATGGATTGTACGTTGCCCCCTGATGTTCATCTTCTCCGGGCTTTATTTCACTGCCATGAAGTTCATATTCTAGGTATTTGCTATGTTCATGATCGTGACAATAGAGGCACAACAACTCCCAGTTGCTACCATCTTCGGGGTTGTTGGTATGGTCATGATCTTTGTGGTGAACGGTTAATTCACGCAGGTTTGAATAGACAAACTCTCTGGCACACCTTCCGCATACCCAAGGGTAAAGTTTGAGTGCTTTCTCTCGGTAATCGGCTTCTTTACGTGCGTAACGGGCACTGGTTCCGTAATGATCTGAAGACATCTTTGTTCCTTTATGTGAATAGCTACCGCTATAGAAGCCACTTTTAGTATGACCCCAAATAGGTCAAATTGCCGCTCTCAGAAATAATGATTCAAATAGGCACAACTTAAAATGGGGCATAAACGATTCTCCCTCTGAGAGCACACATTCCTAAAACCAAGCAGCCACAATACAGAGAGAAACTCATGAACCGACCGGCGTGACAATCAAACTCC
The DNA here is from genome assembly GCF_002843235.3 of Providencia huaxiensis. NCBI lineage: Bacteria > Pseudomonadati > Pseudomonadota > Gammaproteobacteria > Enterobacterales > Morganellaceae > Providencia > Providencia huaxiensis. Next base: position 4,563,485 of record NZ_CP031123.2, on the reverse strand, counting down.
CCAAAAAAAGTAAATGGTAAGCAGTCCCCACGAAGGCAAAGCCACGATGCCGAATTAGTCAGGAACCACAATCACACCCAGCTTCTCCAGCAGTTGTTCTTGCTGCCAATCGCAAATTTTCACTCCCGTTAAATCCACTCTGCGGGGATCCAACCCGGTCAGTTCAATATGGGTTAAATCACAGCCTTGGAAACGCGCTTGTTCCCAGCAGTCCTCTGAAAATGAACCACGACTTAGGTCAGACTCTTTAAAAGAAACCCCGTGCAAGTTGGCGCCAATCCAGCGGTTTTCAAACAGATCACATTTTTCGAGGCACTGCCGCTCCAAGTTGGCGTAGGATAAATTACATCCCGTGATGTAAGCGGAACAAAAATACATATAGTTCGAGACCTGATTAACAAAGCGGGCGCGAGAAAAGTTGGCACCTTTTAAATCACAATCTCTCAGTTCAATCCCAAAACAGTCCGCCCCGCTGAAATGAGCCATCGCCAATCGACAGTGTTGAAAAGATGCATCTCTGAGATCGGCATACGCAAAATTGCATCCCTCCACATCGCTTTTCTCAATAAAGCTGCAATTGATGAATTTAGAATCACGCATGTCGGCACGGCTAAAGTTACATTGATAAAAGCAACAATTGTTGAAAACTAAGTTCGACAGATCTCGATTCGAGAAATCAGTTTGTTGGTAAGTGTGATGATTTAATTTCATGTTTTTCCCCTAAGCCTGTGGAGTGCGCAGACTACCATGTGGGACATCCGTTCTCAAGAAAAACAAACCCTTTAAAAACATCAATTTAAAACACCCCAAAATGGCCATTTTAAGGCACCAAACTGGCGATTAGAGGCATGAACAAATGAAAACGGAAATGCAATTACCTGAAAAAAAGTTTCGTTCAATACAGGCGGATACAGACGGAATTCGAGTTTGATGTTTGGAGGATAAGCTGCGCACCAGATCTCCATGGTGAGGTGCTTGTCCACTGTTTGTTTTTTGCCGTCAGTCTGGAGGGGATGGTTTAATGTGATGTGGTTTGTTGCGCTTTGGGTTTAACGAACCACGTGGCTTTGGTTAAAGCGCACCAGATACTCTTTGCAGGCACAAAGAGTATCCAGAAAGTGTCTTTTGCTTCGCGCTCGCTGGCCGGGACGGTTTTAGGCGTTCCCGACGCAGAAAACCTAAAAATTCATCCATGAATTTTTCCCTGTTTGTGGGGTGCAAAGCCAACTCGTTACTGGATGAAAGTGAACTAGATCTATTACTCTAAAACTGTTGTTTCAGATCAGGAAAAAAACCTAACACTCTAAGGTAAATCTTCTGTGTCTATTACTTCAAACCTTTCTGAGCCAGTTACCTGTATATCTAAGGAACGATAAAGCATTTTATGTACCTTGATTTGAGAAGCACGCCTCACTTCCCCCCTACTCACCGTACTTTGATCAAAGAAAGACCACATAAATGTACTGAGCGCACTGATTTTTATTCCAATGGCTCCAACACGATATAAACAAATTAGAATCTTATTTAGTATTTCTGCTTGTTTGACTTCTCCCGTTGTATCGAAATAGTCCTTTACGGCACAAACACATGGGTCATCTGTTTTCTGGTCATATAAATCTGTAATTATATGTTCTAGACGAGATTCAGAAAGATCTGAACGTTTGAAAGACGTCTGTAAACCTCTTAGTATTTCTACAGTTTCGTCAAATGATGGGTATACTTCTCCCCACTCTTCTTTGAGGGACTTAAGTCTTTTCTCTGAGTATTGTGCTTCAGCAGCATAAATTGTTCTCCATGAGATTCGCTCACGCCCATATGCGACTTTGAAACACTCATTTACAAATTGAAGAATATCTCTTGGGCGAAAGAGCGTACGCTCCATAATAAAATCAATGGCTAGTTGACCTCCTCCTTTAGTAGCTGAAGGGAATATATCTTTGAATGTGACATCTTCATTGGTGTATTGCCGTTTGAATACTTCTTTGACGCGCTTTTCTATCAAATCGGTCAACTCATCGCGTGTCCACTGTATGGGTAAAATATAGGATTCATACTTTTCTTCTTGAAATCCAGCTCCCCGCGTTTTGTCGAAAACGAGATCTAATAAATCCTTCCGCATAGCCGCGATAATCTTAATATTTTCAACTTTTCGAAAAGTTTTTATTTCCTCAATTAGTGCTCGAATAAACTTACATCTTGTAATCGTGTTAGCCCAACTTTCATCCAATTGATCAATTACGATATAAAACTTTTGTTGGGGGTCATGAAATGAGTGTTCTGAGATTAAATCTAGCATTTCGTTCAGTTTCTGAATTTGCAGACCACTCACAACCTGACTAGCCCTTTGTTTTATCTCTATTTTTTGTTCATCAGTTAGTTTTTCGGCTCCACTAACGCTGAAGGATAAGCCTGTATATTTTGCGCCTAAGTTTGCTTTGGTATCATTTTCAAGCTTTTGAGTGATGACTTTTAAGTGTTCATCAGTGTCAAGCCAAAATCTATCACCCCATTCTCTAAAGTATTCAATGGCTTTTTTCTTTACAGTATCTCTTCTGAAATAATCACTAATACTGTCAAAGAAGTTTCGATTGTCTGTTTCATTCTTGATGTTATATCTGAGTTTAAGTAACTCAACTATAAGGATATGTCTCCATAAAAGTCGATAGAATAGATCTAAATTAACGTCTAAGGTATCTAGGAATTGAATTATGTCTGAGTGTTCTAGAAACCTTATTGATATGTCATTAGGATCTATTTGTTTTGATTTTTCGGCTAGTTGGGAAGGGTATAGGAAGTATAAACCACCTTTTTGCTCCTCATCCGAAGTATCTTACCTGAAATTCCCTCACTCGTTTACCGCTCAAGCCCCAATTTTAACTGCCGGTCCAGCCTAAACCGCTCTAATAAGGTTCGATTTGGCGGTAAAATCTCTAGCCTGATAGCTCGAGAGATACAAACTGCCCCACCGCCCCGTTTAAAAGTTGGCAGTGTTGAGCAGTGTTGGATTTGGGGTCGTCAGTCAAAGAGACGACTCTGTGATGGATCGAACAGGCTGGGAGTCAGTGGCGGCGCTCGTTCTGGTGGCAGCTCACGCTGCTTGGCGGCATTCGCCTTGGCTGTTTTCTGTTTCAGATGCTTGAGAATCTGCTCAATGACCTTCGGATCTTCGATGCTGGCAATCACTTTGACGTGACCGCCGCAGTGTTCGCAGACTTCAATATCAATATTGAAGACTCGCTTGAGGCGTTGCATCCAGGTCATGGCGCGGTGGCGCTCTGCAGGACTCTTGTCACGCCAGTTAGTATCGAGACCTTCCGATTTGTCGGGCTTCTTGCCCCGCTTGGCGGGTGTTACTTGAACTCGGTGTTTGCTGTTCGGTGCAAAGACGCCGTGGAAGCGTGTGAGGTTGACTCGCGGCTTAGGTACCAACGCAGCGAGTTTGGCGATGAAGTCCAGCGGCTCGAAGATCACATGGGTGGTGCCATTGCGGTACGGAGTTTTGAGCTCGTAACGCACCTGCCCATTGGCGGTTAATGCCAGACGTTTTTCTGAAACCGCTGGCCGACTAATGTAGCGACACAAGCGCTCAAGCTTATCCCGCTGATGCGCTTCGGCCATCACACCGGCGTGTAGCGAGAAACCAGCATGGTTGGCTACTCGACTGCTTGAGTCGGCTTTATCCTCACGCCCTGGCAAGGTTTGCAGGGTGAAGACTTTGCGCCCTTGCTGGGGGCCGACGGCAATGCGATACGTAACCGAAGCACCATGTAATTGAGTCAGCGTATCGTCTTCGCCCTCTTCCAGTGTCAACCACGTATTCTCGGCATCACGCTCCAAAATCCCACGCTTTTCCATGCAGCGAGCGATGCGATGGCTGAGGGTGTGAGCGAGCGTATTCAGCTCATCGTAAGTGGGTGCCTTGACACGATGGAAGCGTTGCTTGCCATAGTCATCTTCGGCATAGACACCATCGAGAAACAGCATGTGGTAGTGGACATTGAGATTTAGCGCGGAGCCAAAGCGTTGGATAAGAGTCACTGAGCCAGTTTGTGCAGAGGCTTTGGTGTAACCGGCTTTTTGATCAGATGAGTTGAGAGTGTACGATAGACGATACTCAAGACCTGGCCCATCAGCTGGGGATGGCGAGCCAGCAAAAAGCGTAGCTGGAAAGGAAAGCTGAGCACCCACTGGCGAATGGGCTCCTTGGGGAAGACTTCGTCTATCAGCAGCGCCGCACTCTCGGCCATCCGGCGGGCACCGCAGCTGGGGCAAAAGCCGCGTCGTTTACAGCTGAAGGCGACCAGACGCTCGTGATGACAATCCTCGCAGCGAACCCGCATGAAACCATACTCCAGACGGCCACATTGGAGGAGGTCGTTGAATTCTTGTTGGATGTAGCGAGGCAGGTGTTGACCTTGGGCTTCGAGTGAGGCTTTGAAGGCTGGGTAGTGCTGCTCAACCAGCTGGTAGAGCAGCGTCTGGTCGGGTTGGTGGCGTTCGTAACCGTTTGTTTGAGTGGGCGATTGACTCGCCGTGGCGTTCCTTGCCAGCGACATGGGTATCCTCCGCTGATACTGTGGTTATGTACAGTATCAGCGGCTTGCGTTCAGACGTCCAGTCTGGCCCTAGACATCGCTAAATGCTTAACCCGCAATAGCCCTCACGAGTTGTTATCAGCCACTACCGGTTGAGCGAGAAGGTTTTGGGTTCAGGGTGCTATTGCTCCACCAATCACAATACTGAAGCCCCAACTGTTATCAGTTGGGGCTTTTTCTTGTCTGTTTGCGGCGGTTGCGTTTTATCGGTAGTCGTCGAGCTCTGCACCATCCCACATAAGAGCTTAACGGTGCGATCTTCAACGCCATCACACAAAACTTTCTTTTTCACGCACAGTCAACTTATTGGATGTTTTATTAACAACCCAAAAGGAGATATTTAGCGGGCGGCCGGAAGGTGAATGCTAGGCATGATCTAACCCTCGGTCTCTGGCGTCGCGACTGCGAAATTTCGCGAGGGTTTCCGAGAAGGTGATTGCGCTTCGCAGATCTCCAGGCGCGTGGGTGCGGACGTAGTCAGCGCCATTGCCGATCGCGTGAAGTTCCGCCGCAAGGCTCGCTGGACCCAGATCCTTTACAGGAAGGCCAACGGTGGCGCCCAAGAAGGATTTCCGCGACACCGAGACCAATAGCGGAAGCCCCAACGCCGACTTCAGCTTTTGAAGGTTCGACAGCACGTGCAGCGATGTTTCCGGTGCGGGGCTCAAGAAAAATCCCATCCCCGGATCGAGGATGAGCCGGTCGGCAGCGACCCCGCTCCGTCGCAAGGCGGAAACCCGCGCCTCGAAGAACCGCACAATCTCGTCGAGCGCGTCTTCGGGTCGAAGGTGACCGGTGCGGGTGGCGATGCCATCCCGCTGCGCTGAGTGCATAACCACCAGCCTGCAGTCCGCCTCAGCAATATCGGGATAGAGCGCAGGGTCAGGAAATCCTTGGATATCGTTCAGGTAGCCCACGCCGCGCTTGAGCGCATAGCGCTGGGTTTCCGGTTGGAAGCTGTCGATTGAAACACGGTGCATCTGATCGGACAGGGCGTCTAAGAGCGGCGCAATACGTCTGATCTCATCGGCCGGCGATACAGGCCTCGCGTCCGGATGGCTGGCGGCCGGTCCGACATCCACGACGTCTGATCCGACTCGCAGCATTTCGATCGCCGCGGTGACAGCGCCGGCGGGGTCTAGCCGCCGGCTCTCATCGAAGAAGGAGTCCTCGGTGAGATTCAGAATGCCGAACACCGTCACCATGGCGTCGGCCTCCGCAGCGACTTCCACGATGGGGATCGGGCGAGCAAAAAGGCAGCAATTATGAGCCCCATACCTACAAAGCCCCACGCATCAAGCTTTTGCCCATGAAGCAACCAGGCAATGGCTGTAATTATGACGACGCCGAGTCCCGACCAGACTGCATAAGCAACACCGACAGGGATGGATTTCAGAACCAGAGAAAGAAAATAAAATGCGATGCCATAACCGATTATGACAACGGCGGAAGGGGCAAGCTTAGTAAAGCCCTCGCTAGATTTTAATGCGGATGTTGCGATTACTTCGCCAACTATTGCGATAACAAGAAAAAGCCAGCCTTTCATGATATATCTCCCAATTTGTGTAGGGCTTATTATGCACGCTTAAAAATAATAAAAGCAGACTTGACCTGATAGTTTGGCTGTGAGCAATTATGTGCTTAGTGCATCTAACGCCTGGCACAGCGGATCGCAAACCTGGCGCGGCTTTTGGTACAAAAGGCGTGACAGGTTTGCGAATCCGTTGCTGCCACTTGTTAACCCTTTTTCCAGATTTGGTAACTATAATTTATGTTAGAGGCGAAGTCTTGGGTAAAAACTGGCCTAAAATTGCTGGGGATTTCAGGAAAGTAAACATCACCTTCCGGCTCGATGTCTATTGTAGATATATGTAGTGTATCTACTTGATCGATCAGGCTTTTGTATATCTCCCCACCACCTGAAACAATGACATGATCCGTTATTTTCTTTAGGTTGGTTAAAGCATCTTTAATTGATGGAAAGATCAATACGTTCTCATTGTCAGATGTAAAACTTGAACGTGTTACGACCGCATACTTTCGGTTGGGTAATGCTCCCATTGATTCAAAAGTCTTGCGTCCAACCAACAGCCATTGGTTATAGGTAATAGCTTTAAACAGGAGCTGTTCACCTTTGGCACTCCATGGAATATCAGGGCCATTCCCGATAACTCCATTCTTCGATATAGCTACCATTAGTGATAGTTTCACAATTCTTCCTCAGAGGTTAACGTAGAAGTAACCGGCGCTGCGCGGCTTTATCGCGCTGCGTCCGAGTTGACTGCCGGGTTGGGCGGCAACGCTTCGATAGAGCGAAGGATTGCCCGCACTATTGCCTCCCTTTTGAAAAGGTCATCCATCCTGTTTGGCGTATCAATATTCAGTGCGAAGAATACGGGGCCAGTCGGCCACTCAACCCATCCTACCCACCAACCCATGCGGCCTTCCCAGCCCGTCTTTGCGCGCAGTATCCAGTTGCGACCGGCTTCCACAATCATGAGGTCCTTGACCAAGCGCTGATGTTCTACCCGAAAGGGCAACTCGTTATGATAGAGCTTCCTGAGAAATGCAATCTGTTCTTGTGCCGCGATAGCAAGATTGCCATCTATCCAGTAATCGCCATTACTTGTCGAAGGATCGGCGTTGCCATAGTCGATTTGCTTCAAATAGCGTCGAGCCTTGTCTTCACCGATCTCTTTTGCAAATAGCTCATAAATCCAGACAGTAGAATTCCGCATTGCTGATCGCAAGTCTTGGTCTTGGTTGTGAGCTGCAAAGCTTCTTTTGATGCCGTCCCATCGGAAAACTTGAAACTCATCACGTGCAGCGCCTGCGTCAAGTGCAAAAAGTGTATGTGGAATCTTGAATGTCGAGGCCGGCGAGTAGCGTTTCTCTGACCGCACCTGATCAAAAACCAATATGACACGATCTGTTTGGCGTTCGTCTGCCACAACTATCGTGCCTTTGGCTTGAAATTCGCTGAAAAACTTCCGCCAGTCAGAACGTTCGCGCATGCCTTCTTGTGCATGCGCGAACGTGCCAAAAACAAAAGTGGAGAAAAGTATTGCGAAGATTCGGATTGCCATTAAGTTTTCCTTGACGCCCAATCGCGCTGATCACCGGCGGTTGAAAACCGTCCGGTGGATTGGCAGGTTATGCTCCCTCATTTTCATTTCCGGTTTCCTATAGGGCAACTAGGCTGTCCTTGCCGGCGCTTGGAACACAGACGATGGCATCAAATGCCTCGCTCAATTTCGTTTTTACAGAGGCGCTTTGAGACCGCATTCGCTTTGCTTCCATGGGGGCATCTGTCAATGTCAGACATGAATTCTCCGTACCACAGGCGTCGATGACATACTGTTCCATACTATCCTCACGGATTGCATCGGCAGGCGTGGTCACAACAGAGAATCCAAGAGGACTGTCGGGCGATGGGAAATGCATTTCCGGCACGGTGGGTCCAAGATGGGTGAATGCAATCGCACGGTAATTCACCCTCTCTGCGAGGTGCTGCCCCATGGGAACAGCCGTAAGCTCGCCTGAAAAGGAGACTGGGGTTTTTTGTAAATGATTGTTGTGCGCCAGCAGAATTATCTTCACATCCGGATTCGCTCGAACCATTCCATCTACTACGCCCGCCATATACGAGTCACGTACGGAAGTATCTCCCTCAAGAGAGGTACCATCGAAGAAAGTTTTCATTATACGCAAGGTTTCCAACGTATACTCTATCGACTCTATTCGATCAGAGGCTTTTCGGAACAAATCGCTGTTGACGTGTTTTTTCAGGACAGGGGCAAGCGACGCCAAGCGGAGCTTCAATCTGGTTACCCCTGAGATAGCTTTCTCCTGCCGAGCCGTTTCTAGCTCCCCCCATTTTGCCGATGAAATAACCGCCGACTGGCCATCAATGGACGCCAACAAGTGAGTCAGCATATCAACGTGCGGTTTCATGAGGTGATCGATGAGCTGGATAATTTCGGCCAATTGCGCTAGGTCGTCCCTTGGGTTCAGGGTGTTGGGTAAGTCGATTCCGACTAACTGCAGTTTTCTTCCTGATTCGCGGAGATATGATTTCAGCCAGATCAGCACTGAGCCATACACAGAAAAGGTCAGGGTATCCGAAAATCGCTCAAGTTCATGAGCACCGGCTGTTGAGTTGAGCCATTCAGATAACCGGGATGCCTGAATCGCCCCACATTCCAAACCAATCGCATTAAAATCATGCCTTTCGACCAAATAGCGGATAAGACTTGCTCTAGCCAGTGAAAACTCCGCGACAAAATGAGCGCCCTCGCCAATGCCGACAATTCGGGCGCCCTCAATTACGGAAGTAAGAATCTCAAACTCATTGAAGTCCAGATTTTGAGGCTGTAAAAGTGTTTTGGTCGTTCTCCATGTCATTTTTTTTCACCCTTTGCGTTTATTGCTGTAATCGTCATACGTTCGCTTCGCCAATAACCCGGCTCACAGAGCATAACGTTTGACATGAGGGGCGGCCAAGGGCGCCAGCCCTTGGACGTCCCCCTCGATGGAAGGGTTAGGCAACACTGCGTGTTCGCTCGAATGCCTGGCGTGTTTGAACCATGTACACGGCTGGACCATCTGGGGTGGTTACGGTACCTTGCCTCTCAAACCCCGCTTTCTCGTAGCATCGGATCGCTCGCAAGTTGCTCGGCGACGGGTCCGTTTGGATCTTGGTGACCTCGGGATCATTGAACAGCAACTCAACCAGAGCTCGAACCAGCTTGGTTCCCAAGCCTTTGCCCAGTTGTGATGCATTCGCCAGTGACTGGTCTATTCCGCGTACTCCTGGATCGGTTTCTTCTTCCCACCAACCGTCCCCGCTTCCAAGAGCAACGTACGACTGGGCATACCCAATCGGCTCTCCATTCAGCATTGCAATGTATGGAGTGACGGACTCTTGCGCTAAAACGCTTGGCAAGTACTGTTCCTGTACGTCAGCAAGTGTCGGGCGTGCTTCTTCTCCGCCCCACCACTCGACGATATGAGATCGATTTAGCCACTCATAGAGCATCGCAAGGTCATGCTCAGTCATGAGGCGCAGTGTGACGGAATCGTTGCTGTTGGTCACGATGCTGTACTTTGTGATGCCTAACGCCCGAAATAACCGGCGTGCGCTAGCACGTCCGGCGCCGCAGGCGCGTAGTTAATTGACTTGTTATGTTTGCTTATAGCCATACTAACCCTTGATAGGGTTTAGACTTCAACGATTCCAAACGACTTTGTAGGCTACCGCTATGGATTTCCAATTTATGGCCGTCAGGATCGAGCAAGTATAAAGAAAGTCCTTCGCTTCTATTTTGTTTCCATTCAACGACATGTGCTTCGCGAAGCTTTTTAGTAACTGGTTCGAAATTCTCTTCGGAAACATCAAACGCGATGTGACAGTAATCTTGGCTCGGATGCACTTCGTCACAAGACAAGCAAATCCAAGTAGCCTCCAAGCTCAGATATGCCCCACTATCCCAGCGGACATGTGCCTTCATTCCTAATAGACGCGTATAGAACTCCACGGAACGTTCAAGGTCACTTACTGCAATAGTAATATGATTCAATCCTCGTAACACTGACTCTCCTCAGCGAACATAACTTTGTTTTAGGGCGACTGCCCTGCTGCGTAACATCGTTGCTGCTCCATAACATCAAACATCGACCCACGGCGTAACGCGCTTGCTGCTTGGATGCCCGAGGCATAGACTGTACAAAAAAACAGTCATAACAAGCCATGAAAACCGCCACTGCGCCGTTACCACCGCTGCGTTCGGTCAAGGTTCTGGACCAGTTGCGTGAGCGCATACGCTACTTGCATTACAGTTTACGAACCGAACAGGCTTATGTCAACTGGGTTCGTGCCTTCATCCGTTTCCACGGTGTGCGTCACCCGGCAACCTTGGGCAGCAGCGAAGTCGAGGCATTTCTGTCCTGGCTGGCGAACGAGCGCAAGGTTTCGGTCTCCACGCATCGTCAGGCATTGGCGGCCTTGCTGTTCTTCTACGGCAAGGTGCTGTGCACGGATCTGCCCTGGCTTCAGGAGATCGGAAGACCTCGGCCGTCGCGGCGCTTGCCGGTGGTGCTGACCCCGGATGAAGTGGTTCGCATCCTCGGTTTTCTGGAAGGCGAGCATCGTTTGTTCGCCCAGCTTCTGTATGGAACGGGCATGCGGATCAGTGAGGGTTTGCAACTGCGGGTCAAGGATCTGGATTTCGATCACGGCACGATCATCGTGCGGGAGGGCAAGGGCTCCAAGGATCGGGCCTTGATGTTACCCGAGAGCTTGGCACCCAGCCTGCGCGAGCAGCTGTCGCGTGCACGGGCATGGTGGCTGAAGGACCAGGCCGAGGGCCGCAGCGGCGTTGCGCTTCCCGACGCCCTTGAGCGGAAGTATCCGCGCGCCGGGCATTCCTGGCCGTGGTTCTGGGTTTTTGCGCAGCACACGCATTCGACCGATCCACGGAGCGGTGTCGTGCGTCGCCATCACATGTATGACCAGACCTTTCAGCGCGCCTTCAAACGTGCCGTAGAAGGCACTGTTGCAAAGTTAGCGATGAGGCAGCCTTTTGTCTTATTCAAAGGCCTTACATTTCAAAAACTCTGCTTACCAGGCGCATTTCGCCCAGGGGATCACCATAATAAAATGCTGAGGCCTGGCCTTTGCGTAGTGCACGCATCACCTCAATACCTTTGATGGTGGCGTAAGCCGTCTTCATGGATTTAAATCCCAGCGTGGCGCCGATTATCCGTTTCAGTTTGCCATGATCGCATTCAATCACGTTGTTCCGGTACTTAATCTGTCGGTGTTCAACGTCAGACGGGCACCGGCCTTCGCGTTTGAGCAGAGCAAGCGCGCGACCATAGGCGGGCGCTTTATCCGTGTTGATGAATCGCGGGATCTGCCACTTCTTCACGTTGTTGAGGATTTTACCCAGAAACCGGTATGCAGCTTTGCTGTTACGACGGGAGGAGAGATAAAATCGACAGTGCGGCCCCGGCTGTCGACGGCCCGGTACAGATACGCCCAGCGGCCATTGACCTTCACGTAGGTTTCATCCATGTGCCACGGGCAAAGATCGGAAGGGTTACGCCAGTACCAGCGCAGCCGTTTTTCCATTTCAGGCGCATAACGCTGAACCCAGCGGTAAATCGTGGAGTGATCGACATTCACTCCGCGTTCAGCCAGCATCTCCTGCAGCTCACGGTAACTGATGCCGTATTTGCAGTACCAGCGTACGGCCCACAGAATGATGTCACGCTGAAAATGCCGGCCTTTGAATGGGTTCATGTGCAGCTCCATCAGCAAAAGGGGATGATAAGTTTATCACCACCGACTATTTGCAACAGTGCCCCGTAGAACAAGCAGGCATCACGAAGCCCGCCACACCGCACACCCTCCGCCACTCGTTCGCGACGGCCTTGCTCCGCAGCGGTTACGACATTCGAACCGTGCAGGATCTGCTCGGCCATTCCGACGTCTCTACGACGATGATTTACACGCATGTGCTGAAAGTTGGCGGTGCCGGAGTGCGCTCACCGCTTGATGCGCTGCCGCCCCTCACTAGTGAGAGGTAGGGCAGCGCAAGTCAATCCTGGCGGATTCACTACCCCTGCGCGAAGGCCATCGGTGCCGCATCGAACGGCCGGTTGCGGAAAGTCCTCCCTGCGTCCGCTGATGGCCGGCAGCAGCCCGTCGTTGCCTGATGGATCCAACCCCTCCGCTGCTATAGTGCAGTCGGCTTCTGACGTTCAGTGCAGCCGTCTTCTGAAAACGACATCTGGTGTTCCTCATTCTCTGGTGGCTGCGCGGCCCGGTGCGCTTTCTTCTCGGCTTGGCTTCGTTCGCCAGTCTCATCACCCTACCGATCATGTGGCTTGGGCTGGACTCGGCCAATAAGACCCACATCATGCTATCGGTCGCAGGCGTCGGCCTTGGTGCGTCGGCCCTCATGTGGTTTTATGACGCGCTTCTCATGAGGCTGGCACCAGAACCAATCCTATTCAGCACCTAAACGAAGGCCGGGCCACTCACCCGGCCTTTTTTGTACGCTCATAGGGCAGAACAAACCAACGTTTTAAGTGATGCGTAGCGCATCATTTATTATGGGTTTAATTTGCGCCAATATGGGGTTCTAGGGATTTTCCCCTCTAAAAAGACATAATCCTCTGTAGACCACACCAATAAATGGCTGCGGAGGTGGTTTACTTTCAGCTTGGAGCCTAATCATCCACTATCGGCCTTGTTATTTCGCCAATATTGGGCAATTTCCCAGTATTAGTGAAGTTATACGTTCCGCTTAAGTTGATATTTTGCCACGCAACGGGCGAAACAGCACGAGTGATACCCGCTTTCTCTTCATCTCCTCTCGCTTCAAAGTGTCCCAGAAGATGACTCAGTATCGCGGAGTTGAAGTAGATGATCGCGTTGGCAAGCAATCTTGCGCATTCATTCCAGATAGCGATTTCAGACTCGTTTTTGCCACGGAACTGATCACCATTCACCGACGCAATGGCTCGTCTAAGGAAGTGCCATGCTTCTCCCCGGTTCAGGGCACGTTGCACATACTGCCGCAAACTGGCATCGTCGATGTAGTCAAGTAAATATTGCGCTTTAACCAGTCGATTATACTCCGTCAGAGCCTGTAATATTGGGTGTCCAGAAGGGTAACCAGACAACTTTCTTACCAGCATTGCTTGTGTCGTCCGCTTTGTCTGAAGTGACAGAACAATACGCCTGATATCTTGCCATCCCGTTGTAATAACATTCGTTCTGATAGGCTTCTTTAGCGCCAGTATGGTGCTGCCTTGTTCACTTTCAGTCACATCAAACAGATCATTGATGACACTACTGAACTGCGCGTATCGCGGTGCAAAACTGTAACCGCATAGATCCAGTAAGGCGAAGTTAACATGATTGACACCGTGTGTATCTGTCGAGAGTACGTCAGGTTTGATTTCACTGCTGTTGGATTGTAACAGGTCATAAATATAGTGTGATTCGTGCTCGTTGGAACCGATGATCCGAGCATTGAGGGCGCTGTGGTTGGCCACCAGTGTCATGGCCGTGATCCCTTTGTTGGTGCCGAAATACTTAGAGGAGTACCGGGTTTTAAAGGTTTCCAGATGGGTTTCGAATTTCTGACCATCCGCACTGGCATGCAGCTGGTCCTCCTGAATATGGTAGTGGCGGAAGATGGGTAGCGCTGCAACCGCATTATTGATCACGTCGCTGGCGTCATGCAGCGTTTCAGGCCGGATATAGTTGGCCTGCACCGTACTCAGGTGTTCATAGCTTCGATCGGAGATCTGCGCCATGCCATACACACCACGGTGAGTGGCGTTGGCAATCAGAATGGCCAGTAAATCATCCTGATGAGTGAACCCTTGTTTTTGTATCGGAAGTACATGAGTCAGACATTTCATGAACCCGGTTTCGCGCTCTACATACCGCAGTACATCCGCGATACCGACCGGTTGCATTCGCTTAAAAAAGGGATTGTTGACCAGAGATGTAGCGCTTTTGGTCGGCAGACGCCAGCGGGTACCGGTACGATTTTTCATGATCACATTTCGATTGTCTCCCTCATCAATATGGAGAGCAACGTCTTTGAGTGCACTTTCCAGCCGGTGTTGTTTCTCCTGTAACAATAACTCTGCGGGCTGTTTTAGTCTGTCCAGTGTTGATGAGGCCAGCAAGGTATCCTGCGATGTCTGGGGGATCAGGTCGTCTTCCAGTGCGCGGTATTTGGTAACATTTGGCAAATAAATGCGTCCATTCAGTCGTGAGGTTAACTGCCGGTAGAGCAGCCATTCGTAACGTTGCGGGTTAACGTTATCCTGTTTAACCAACCATGGGAGGTGCTTTTTCGGGATGAGCGACGTATCCATCGTCTTCAGTGGTCCACCGAATGCGATTTCCGTCTGCATCTGTTGAAGTTGGGCGACGACGGCTTCTGAGCCTTTACCGGCCTCACATTCAAGGCACAAGAACACCTGCCTTAACAGTTGCTCCAGGAGATTGCATTGTTCATCGTAATGTTGCCACTGGTACTCTTCCACGGTCCGTTTCTGTTTTTTCAGGTAAAGGCAGAGGGTCTGGATATCCCTGTCATTCATGACCTTCAATGCCTGTTGTCTGACTACTGAGAAGGGTTGATTATCATCAATGTTCTCATCCACAAACAGATGCAGTAACTCTGCCGCTTTCGTGACATTGTCCGCGGCTGACTGCCAGGACAGGAACACTGCTTGTTGTGCAAAGGTGTTGGCAGCTTCTTGTTGCTTGCGGATATGGTAAATGAACCCATCAGTTAACCGTTCCAGTGCCAGTTGTATCCGCTCTGTCAGGTGACATAGCAACCATAGATGCTGCTGTGCGCGTTTGAATCGTTTGAGTTTACTACCGTAATAGTTGATGAGCTCACCGAAGTGTTGTCGATTTTTAAGAGACAGATTAAGCCCATCGATAACGCCATTGATTTGCGTGCGCCATGGCGCTAACTGATGATAAAGGGCAAGCTCTTTTTTAAGTTCAGGTACGGTCAGACTTTTTGCACCGCCTCTGAGCTGGTTCAGGCTTAGTCCGTCATCAATGGCTGTTATGCTGTCCAGAAAGACGTGAAGTTCAGGACTGGTGAGTTGATTAAGTTGGTGCGCCAGGTCTTTTCTGACCTGCTGCATCGCTCTGCTTATCAGTCTCTGGAGTACGGTGTACCTAGGGATAGCAATGCTGTGACTGGTTAGGAATTCAATAGCAGTATCAAAGAGGTAACGCGGCTCCAGCCAGGCATTGCCCACCTGAACAAGGTGGTCGAAAAGAGAATTGAAGTGCTGACTTTCGTCCCATTTGTGATAACCAGCAAGGTCTAATACTTTTGCGTAGAGTCGATCTTTTTGTTTTTGTGAGGGAGTGAATGGTCTGAGCCCCTTGCCGCCAAGCAGCTCTTTACTGATGAACATTAAATCCTTAGAAACCTGCGAGTAAGCGATATCTAGGATGACGGGCTTTGATTTGAAGTATCCCAAAATCGCGACAAAGTAACATCTATGAGCTCTGAGACGAATTGACCGAAAAACTGCCAATTCCGCATCGTTCAGAGAAAAGTACAGACGTTGTTCTTCGATTGAAAAAATGGGTGGGGAATAAAGATCTGCCTGTTCTGCTCTCGTGAGAATAGTAATTTCGTTTTTGATGGCCATATCAGGGCTGTTCCGTATTAAATGTACGATATTTACCTAATTTGCCACACTTATAAGTAGTAACCCACCTCCGCAGCCATTTATTGGTGTGGTCTACAGAGGATTAAGTCTTTTTAGAGGGGAAAATCCCTAGAACCCCATTGTGATACTTGGTAATCATTCCCCCCACGAAATTTATTGCCATTAACTGAAGTAATAGCACGTTTTAACTGATGGTATGCTTCACCTCTGTTCAAGGCTTGCTGGACGTAATGACGCAACGTTGAATTATCAACATACTCCAAAACATAAATAGATTTAATTAAACGGTCGTACTCATGCAATGCTGACAATCTTCGGCTCTTGCCGTTACTCAACTTTCTAATGATTGTGCTTTGAGTGGTGGTTTTACGACTCAATGAACAAACAATATGCTGAATATTGTCCCATTCTTCAGCAATTAGCTTATGATTAATATCTTTCTTTAATTGAATACGGCCTCCGTTCTCTTCAGTCACTTCAAATAGCTCAAAAAACACCTTTTTCATTTTCGCGTATCGAGGGGCGAATGTGTAACCAAAGAAATCTAATATAGCGAAGTTAACATTATTGGTACCATGCGTATCGGTCGATAAGGTATTAGGCTGTATATCTGAAGAGTTGTTATAGAGTAAGTCAAAAGCAAAGTGACCTTCATATTCGTTAGCGCCAATGACTTGCGTACTCACCGGAACATGACGTGGTCAACCAAAATTGACCAACCCAGTTAAGCTACTTTTTTCAATTTCTTCATGTCCGCCTCATATTGATTTGAAATTTCCATACTTTATCTAATTCATGTTTTTCTAAATTAGCTAAAATGCAACTCAGAAATGTCCAGAAGTGAGTTGTGTGGTGTCGAGTGGAGATTGTACGATTAAGCCCCTAAGTAATTAGTCCGTCAGTCTCCCTCGGTAATCAAATTAGTACATCTTAGCGATCAAATTGGTAAAAAATTAGACATGTAGATGAATGCCCACCTTAAAAAATAGACAGCGGGTTGGGCTGGGTGATTTTTCTGGTGTTAGACGCCAGCAACCCATGCGGCAGAATGGTTGCTCACTTACTCGTCTATTTTTAGCGGGAATTCTTAGCCAACTGTACGCGCTGTATGCAGATTTAAGCAGTCGAGTGATGCGCACTTTGGAGGAGATGGCACCACGAGTAGAGGTTTACTCTATTGACGAAGCGTTTTTGGATTTAACCGGTATTGAGTCTGCCATATCTCTTGTCGAGTTCGGACAACAAGTGCGAGAGCGCATAGGCCACTGGATTGGGATCACCGTCTGTGTAGGCATTGCACCGACTAAAACACTCGCCAAACTGGCTAACCATGCCGCCAAAAAATATCCAGCTACTCAGGGGGTTGTAGACCTGACCAATCCAGATCGGCAACGTCGATTGCTCGCATTAGTCCCGGTTGATGATGTTTGGGGCGTTGGTAGACGGCTTTCTAAGCGTTTAAATGCGTTGGGTATCACCACAGCCTTAGATCTCGCCAATGCCTCTCCTAGAGCCATCAGAGACCAGTTTTCAGAGGTTTTAGAAAGAACCGTCAGAGAGCTCAATGGTGAGTCGTGCATTGAACTTGAAGAGATCCCGCCAACTAAGAAGCAAATCGTCTGTAGCCGTTCATTTGGCGTAAAAGTGACGCACTTTGAATTTTTAAGTGAAGCCGTATGCGAATACGCAACCCGCGCCACTGAGAAACTTCGCAAAGAACAGCAGCAAGCCAAAGTGCTGACCGTGTTCATACGTACCAGCCCCTTTAAGGACAACGAGCCGCAGTACAGCAACTCTGCATCGGGTGAATTGCTAATCCCCAGTTGCGACACGCGGGATTTTATCGAGCTGGCCAATCACTTACTCAAGCGGATATGGAAGGATGGTTTTCGTTATGCCAAAGCGGGCGTCATGCTGTCTGACTTTTACGATCCTGGCATGTTTCAACCAGGACTATTCGATGACGTATCGACCCGCTCTAATAGCCAGCAGCTAATGTCTGTATTGGACACCATTAACCAAAGCGGTGCCGGAAAGGTTTTCTTTGCTGGACAAGGACTCAAGAAAGATTGGTCGATGAAGCGAGAGCATTTGTCTCCCGCTTATACAACACGCTGGGACCAGTTACCGCGAGTGAAGTAGCGCAGTTGACTCAATACGCATTCACTCTGCGACGCAGCATGTTGAGCTTATCAACCTGGCGTCGAATATCACTGAAGAATTCCTCTTTCTCCATGGCCAGCGCTAGCTCCCATTCTTTGGCCAAACCTTGGCAGTCTAAAAATGCGTATCTCAGCTTCGTCTTTGAGATACGCAGCCCCTTGCTAAAGACCACGCGTTTGCCTCGTTGACCGTGAAAACTGTTGATATACCACTCTATGCCAAAGCCATACTTAAAGTCTCTGATACGGACACCAAGCAGACCCCAGTCTTTAAAGGGCTCATTCTCTCGAACCTTGTAATGGGTAACCCAAAAGTCATCAACTTCAGCTCGTGCCAGCGCTTTTAGCCTGTCCGTTTCTTGCTGAAGTAAATCTGATACATCTGCTTTCCATTGTTCATTGACGATTTCTACCAAACCAATTTCCCCATCCAATTAACCCCTAAAGCCAAAACCACTATCCGTTTGGCTTTTGGATCGAAACGCCAAACGTAAAACTGCCGTCACAATCACTGTTTGGCGTCTCGATATAAATCGACTCGCTCAATCCCATACCCGACAAGGGATACAGGCTGATTTCACTTAAAAACACCTAAAAAGACGTATCGCCATGAAGATACAAACCGTTTGGCAAGTTCAGGCCAGAATGCAAACGACGTTTGGCGTCTCAATTTTTTTGGCTAGGTCACCAGCCGCCAAACAGAGCCTATTCTCATACTTTTGCAAAAATGCAATAGGCAGATAGATGAAAGGATTTGTCACCTTTCTGCCCACCGCCAGTGCACCGAATCCTGATAATGACATTTGAGTAAACCGCCAGAGCACTTGGAAATGCCCAAGCGTGAACAGCGCGGTTGATTGAAAACCGTTAGAGCACTTTGAGTGCACAGGAGATAAGTATGTTTGTACTAGGCGTAGATATCGGTTACTCAAACCTGAAGCTGGCAATTGGCCAATCAGGTAGTGAACCGAAAACCATTATTCTACCTGCGGGTGCCGGTCCAGCGGATCGTATGCCGGAGCGTATCGGTGGAGGCGATGATGAAACTTGTTTGTATGTCTCTGTCGATAATGAGCGCTGGGCCGCTGGTGTTCCTGCTGGACGCCTTCAAGGCTGGGAACGAGAGCTTCACCCGGAATATCCCACCACAAAAACCTATAAGGCACTTTTTCATGCCGCCTTGTTAATGGCTGAAACAGAATCCATCGATTTGGTTGTCACTGGATTACCGGTTTCCCAGTTTCATGAACCACAACGTAAGTCTGACCTTGTGCAGCGTTTAAAAGGTGTCCATCAAGTGACGCCTAAGCGCAGCATCACCGTTCATGACGTCAAAGTACTACCACAGCCTGCCGGTGCCTATATGGATCTGGTTCAAACGGGTGGTGATCTGGGCTTGATTGAAGAAGGTCGTGTCGTCGTCATTGATCCCGGCTTCTTTTCTGTTGATTGGGTTGCCCTTGAGGCCGGAGAAATTCGCTACAGCTCATCAGGAACCAGTCTTCAGGCAATGTCCGTGCTACTGGAAACCATCGATAAGCTGATTTCGGAAGATCATGGTGCCAAAGTCGGAATGGATCGACTTGAAAAAGCCATGAGAACCGGCGACTTACAGGTCCTGCTATTTGGAGAAAAAGTCGATATTTCACCTTATCTGAATGCTGCCATGAAAAAGGTAGCGCCTGTTGCTCTTACAGCCATGCGTCAATCCATGCGTGACGAAAGCATTAATGCGGACTTGGTATTGATCGCCGGAGGTGGAGCCTTGGCTTATAAGGAAGCGGCCAAGGAGATTTTTTCACGAAGCAAGATCATCGTGCCTGAGCAGTCTGTTTTGGCGAACGTCCGAGGCTTCTGGTTTTATGGGGCATGATCATGAGAGTTGTCGTCAACATTCCCCCAGGGAGCCACCCAGAACTACTCAAAGAATTGGAAAAGACGCCACCACGGGAACGCGCTGAGCGTCTGCGGATGCTGGCAACCTTTGGGTTAATTCAAATGAGCCAACCCAATCTATCCACGACATCTGTACCGGTGGATGGCCTTGCACCAGATGGTGAAGTTACTTCTATGAGTACAGCGCCAGAACCCAAAGCAGAAACACGTAAACAATCATTAAAATCAAAACTAGGGCTGGGCTTATAACATGGCGTTATCAGTTAGCTGGCTCGATGCCAGGTTAAATAAAGAAGCAAAAGAAACCGTAGTAAAAGCCGACCGAGATGGGCTAAGTGCTCGGGTATCGCCCAAGGGCAAAATTGTTTTTCAGTTTCGTTATCGGTTCGATGGCAAGCAACAGCGGGTAGACATAGGTACTTACCCCCTTATGAAGCTGGCTGAAGCCAGGAATGAGCTGGATAGGTTAAGGGCAGTACTTGATCAAGGCCGAAACCCCAAGCTTTACCTACAGCAGGAACGGGCTAAGTATTCTGCTAATCAAAGCTTCGAATCGATTTTTCGAGACTGGATAGACTCTGCCGGTAAGCAAGGGCTAAAGGAGAAAACGTGGCACTACCAAAAACGCAGCAGTGAAATATATTTGCTGCCCCGACTTGGCAAGTATCCATTAACTGACATCACTGAATTGTCCTTGCGAAACTGTCTTCGTGAGGTTTCGGAATCGTCTCCGTCAAACACAGAGCGCCTAGTGTCTGTACTGCATAAGTTCTATGACTGGCTGATTGATGAACAAATTTTGGAAATTAACGCTGCCGCTGGGATCACAGCAAAAAAGGTTGGCGGTAAAAAAGGAAAACGAACTCGGGTGCTAAATGACAACGAGATCAGGATACTTTGGCGCTATTTGCATGAGTCAAAAATCACTGAGAAGAATCGCATCTACATAAAACTGCTTCTCTTATTGGGAGGGCGCAAGGGCGAACTCATTCAAGCTGAAAAGCATCACTTTGACTTGCAATCTGCAATGTGGACAGTGCCCATAGAGATCCGCAAACAAGGTGAGAAAATTGGAGCGCCGATCATGCGGCCATTGATTAAGCCAGCTATTGAGCTGATTGAACTGGCGATGCAGATGAGCAAATCAACTTACTTGTTTCCCGCGAACGGACAAGAAGAGCTTGCCACAAATGGCTTTGATACCACTATTCCTAACAATGTGAAAATCTGGGCTCGCAGATCGCTTGGTATTGAGATGGAACACTGGTCTATGCATGATCTTCGCAGAACGATGCGAACGCGAATGTCTGCCATCACGACGCAAGAAGTTGCCGAGTTGATGATTGGCCACAGCAAAAAAGGGCTGGATGCTATCTACAACCAATATCAGTACCTGGACGAAATGCGTCATGCTTACGACGTTTGGTATCAACAACTAGAAACCATCATCGAGCCGACAGGCTTTCCATTCAACTGGCGTTTCGGACAATAAGGGGTAGCTGAATTAAGGAAGAGACTGAGCTAGTACAAATGACCGAGTCAAGTAGTGCATTTGGCTCGGTTTAGATTAGTTGTTTTTCCAGTTACAAAAAAACAACTTATCGAATAATTATTATAAGTCTCACGACGCCTCAGAGAGAGGTATTTGCAATTCATCCACAAGGGTTTGCTTAGATTTATACTCTAGCTCGCTTCTCTTTATTTTTAGCTTTTGTAATAAAGCACTATGAGTCACCTCGAAATCATTAAAAATTGTAGACCAACTTTTAACGTATACTCGAATTCTTTCATCCGCCCCGGAAACAAGGCCCGCGCCGCCCTTACCAGCAAGGTCTTTCAACCGCCTTGTAATTTGAGTATCATTCTGGGAGATTTTAGTTCCAACAAGAACAACATCAAATCTCATTCTCTCATCATTAAAGGCAGGATGCTTATCAAGTACCTCAGCATAACGTTCAGCTTGAGCTAAATGTTTCTTATTCAATGCTACACTTGGTCTTTTTATTTCAATGATCGTACATTTAATAAATTCTTCTTGTGTAGAATGATCAATTGTGACCATTTTGCGTGCAAGAAACAAATCTACTTGGCCTTTTGCCCCCTCTATGGTAGCGCCTTCAATAAGATCACTGGTACTGATATCGTCCCCATCCAATATTTCAATATCTGAATTCCGAAGATTTCTAGCTGTATTAGAAAAGTCATCCTCTTCGGCACCTATAGTTGTGTACTGAGGGCCAAACAACCATGTATTAGCCTCAATAATACCTTGTAAGTCTGGTGTTTCTAGAACTTCTTTAGCGTGCTCTTTAAAAAGGTACTTCATTTTCTGTACGACTAGATCTCGCTTATGAATGTGTCCAATCGTGCTAATTATATAATCAAGTTTAGATTTACTTATTTGAGATGCAAATTCATCCATTTGCTCCTTATTTAAGTCTAAAACGCCTTCCAATATATCTATCAAACTATCATTTTCACTTGATGTAGATAGCCTATCAAGCAAACCGATTATAATTTTTGTTTGCTTAGCCTTTAGCCCATTAAAAGCTGCTGGATCAGCAACGCAGATACTAGTTACTAATTTCTTCGTATGTGCAATTCTAAAGGAACGATCTTCGTCAGACTCCCAATTGTAAACAGGAAAATATCCTTTTTCTTCGAAAGAATCGACAAGCTGAACAGCTCTTTCTCTAAGGAACCCCTGATAAATCTCGGCTGTTTTGTTGCGCAGTTCTTTTAGCAGCATAGCTAAAACTTTATTCCCATCACTCTTTTCACTAATGAAGAGATCAGCATTTGGAGATGAGGTATCTTGAAAATTATCGAACCACTCAGATTGTATATATCCACTTATGAAAAAATTGTTTTTGTAGTTAAAACCAGTCAGATTTCTATACTTCTGATGTTCTTTTGAATCTCTAAAATAATTGTATGACTTTTCACCAGATGGTTTTTTTATCCACTGAATGATACTTGAACTAAATATATTTCCATCAACATCTATAAGCTCTTGAAACAACCTATGTTGGGGAGGCGTCACTCGGACTCTATTAACTGATATTTTAAGGTTAGAAAAAACTATTAGCTTCCAACCAAATTCATTTGAAAGCTCCTCCATGATATTTTCAATATTAGGGATTTTTTGAGATTTTTCACTCGTAATGCCCGTAAGAAATACTGATGTCCCACTTCCATTTGAAAGAATACTACTATGCTGTTCTTTATCGTCGATCAACTCAACTTTGTACGTTTTAATACGAGACGAGTCTATGGTAATACGTGCATTCTCAGATTGTCTTCTCGTAAGCCAGGTTGCTGTTGCAGCATATTTATGAAATGAATACCGCCCTCTGCCTTGACTGCCTTTTTGGGTAACCTGTTTTTTGGATGAGTCATCCCAATTATCAAAATTTCGGTCTAGGTTATGAAAGTCAATTCCTTCACCATTATCATGGATCTCTATTGACTCCACCCCGCCGAGATCACAGGTGTTAATAATGACATCAATATCTGATGCACCAGCATCCAAACCGTTCCAGATATATTCACTCAACATCTTCCAAGCGGGAATTGAGCCGAAACGTTTTTTTATCGACGCATTTGTAATACCTGTTGTCCGTTCTTGAGGAGTCGTCACTTACCTATCCATCCAATCAATAAAAAATCCATGCTGCTATCTTAGCCTAAGTTGGTGTACATATTAACTATATTGTTGGCACAAGCCGGCGTTTCAAAGCGTTAGTCCAAGCTCCAACAGAAAAACTAAGCTACGCTATCTATTCCTAATTCTTCTCATACTCCTCCAAGTCTTCAATGTGCCACAGCTTGTTTCGTGTATTTCGGTTGATACGAGGTTGCGGCAAGCTGCCATCTTTTATTCTTCGCCAGAGCGTCGTATAGCTAATGTGGTAACGAGCCATAACTTCGTAAGACGTTAGAAAAGGGGTTACTTGGTGCGCTACTGCTGTCATCTGCATTCTCCTGAAAATCAATGTAAAGCTATCATCGCCTGATTCATCACTTGTTGATGGTCAGAAAGATGCATGATTTGTTCAGAAGATCAGGCCCATACAAATGAACTTTTAGGACAGCAAGAAAGCAACCGGTAACCAACTCAACCGGCAAACAATTAGAGATAATCGCGAACGTCTTACCATCATTTCTCGATTTTTGGCATAAAAAATATAGGCAAGTTTTGGCTAAAACCCAGTAGGAACAAGGCCTACAGCTAGGTTTGTGTCATGGAATTTGGCTAAAAACGGTAAATATGGCGATTTGTACTCAAGTTTGTACACATTTTCCGAGGTTACGCTTGAACATCATTGAAAAGCAAAGAAACGAGAAAAAGACAAAAAGCCTTTAAATTCAGTACGTAGAGATGTGATTGTGGTGTGCAATGAAAGGTGGTTTTAAGCGTTGAAAGGCTGGGCGGCATCAGGGTGAGATATGATAGCAAACGTTCTGCGTGTGCTAACTTCATGGAGAAAGTTCTGATCTGTCATTTAACCGTTCTTTTCGTTTATATACAGATTTGTATAAGCATTCGAAGAGGCTCAATGTGGCTCTTGGCGTCGCAAATCCGTCTTGTTAATCAAAATTGGCGGTTATTTTCGCAGATCTTGGGGGTATTAACAATCAAAGGCTATCCAATCTGTTACCATTTACTCTCAGTGTGCGCCAATACTCAGTTGTAGCTGTTTGTAATCGTTGCTTCTTCAGCCCATAAACAACTGTCTCTAAACCACAAATTCCTTCGCTACCAAAAATCGATGATAGCTTGTCGTACTACGCCAATAATGCTGCAATTGCCGTTGTTCGGTATTGCATGGTGTAACGAGATCTAGTCGATTTACCAGAGCAAATCTGGCTGATCAGCTGCTGTATGATACCAATGTGACGAGCCAACAACTCAAAGCAGCAAAACATCTAGTTTTGGTTGAATAAATCTGACTTTTCATCGTCTGATTTACCACTTGTTAATGGTCAGAAAGGTGCATGATTTGTTCAGAAGATCAGCCCTGCATAAACATCTATTTTTAAGAAATCACATACTGAGAACATCTTTCAGCTTTTCTAAGGCTTGTGTATGTTTGTCATTCGGCATTTTTGCTAAATTGATTTGTTTCCATTTGATGGCAGGAAGCTCACAGACTCCATTCAGGCCGAGTAAAGACCAGTCAGGTTCTCGATTTTTAAAGGATAGCAAAAAAGCCTTTTCAACATCGGTCAGTCCTTGGTGAATGAGGTCTACTAGGCGTCCCCTTACGGTTTCCAGTTCCACCAACGGGACATCCGTCTCGGCCATGTTAGTAAACTCACCTTCATAGGTGGCAGTAATATCCTTAAATTGCGGACTGAGCAATTCTGCCATTGGCCGATTATGGCTTGATAAATAAACGAGTAATGCTTTACGAATTTCATCCGTTAGCCCTTCATTCTCCAAAAGCAACTTCACATCAAATAAGTCTCTTGGATGCTGTCTATCCAATGCTGCACATATCTTTCCAGCATAAAGATCAGCTAAGTCAACAACAGGTATTTCAACATAACCAAATTCGTCTTCTACGACTGCGCAAACTTCCATCAGCTTTGGTTCATAAACAGTACCGCGCAATACAGGTGATAACTCGACTTTGATCTGCACACCGTTGCGAGCAATGATCAACCTTAGAGCATCGCGTTTTGACCGATAAGCTTCCGTTAGCTCGACATCTTTAAATGTTATTTTTAAATCCACGCTAATAGCATCAAGTGCATCACAGATTTCCTGCAAGGCATCATCACGGCTCTTCATTGGCAGATACACCAAATCAATATCGACCGATAAACGAGGAAAGTCTCTGACAAATAAATTGATTGCTGTACCACCTTTGAGCGCAAAGCATTTCTGTTTGGCAACGAAAGGCAATACCTGTATCAAAAGCTGTACTTGCTTGTAATAAATACTGTTTCTATCCATCGCTGAACTTATCCTTTACTTGCCAACACCATATGCTGAGGTACTGTTATTAGATACTCTGTATCCAATTTTCCACCTTTAGCAACAACACGCTTACCTGAGCCTAAATCGTAATTTTCTACATTTAACTTATCAAACCAAGGATAAGCTTGGCGTTTTGCAAGCCAAAAGAACAATCGTTTGACCTTTACGCTTTTACACGCTTTTAAGAGCGAATCTAGTTTTCTTGGAGATAAATTCACCAACCCCTGCATTAGCTCATCGGCATGTTCAAATGACACACTTTCAGGCAAATCCACCAACACTTCCAATATGGCTTTTTCAGGACATGAAAAATATACAGGTGGTAATTGCTCTCCCCATTCATGCTCTTTAACGAATGCTCTATCTTTGAATAAGCTCTCAGGCCAAAGTTTACTTGTACTATGTCCTTCGAACTTAATTGGCAATGACAGTCTCTCAAGCCAGGAAGGCAGTTTTCCCGTTGCATATAAATGAATATGAGGTGTACTTCCTAATGACAAATATTGCGACAAACCAGATATGGAAAGCGCTGACAACCCACCGACCACGACAGGCGGAAGTTGTTCATCTGCACTTTTATTCATCATACGCTGCATAGAAGCGACTACGCCTTCCCAAGTGACTGTTCGAGAATACTGGCTGTAAACACCTATAGCTAGCGGCAATAACGTATCGGTTTTGACAGCGTTATCCAACGCATGAGCACTCAAGCCCTGCTCTGCAAGCCATTTTTTTGTTGCTAACATACCATAAGGTAAAAGAGTTTTAAGAGACTGCTTATAAGACTCTTTCACCGTTTCGCGCTGGGAATGACTAACCATTTTTAAACACCAAACCTTTTTCTAGTTTATCTCTTTACTATTTTACGGCTAATATCGCCGTAAAACCTAGACTTAATAAACTATCACAACAAGGCGTGGTTTACTATTCTTTCTATTCACGGCGAATATCGCCGTATAATTTCCAACTTTTAAACCAAATCTACCGAAAATTAGAAAACTTACTTTGTCCAGTCCGCGAGTAATATCTGCAATGTTTTGGTGTGTTTGCTTTGTACAGTTACTAGATCAAGTGATAAAAGAACAAGTCCCATCCGAAGATGGAAATTTTTAGCTCAATCCTATGAATAACAAGGGATACAAGACGGTTTATGTCATGGAATTTTCGCCAGAGGCCCATAAAACGGAATTTGTACTCAAGTTTGTACACACTTTCCGAAATCACACTTGAACATCATTGAAAAGCAAAGCACCGAGGAACAGTCAAAACAGTCCCCCGATGGCTCACGAAATTGGCTCAATAAACAGCGTCTTTATGCATCAACTAAGCACTGACCAAACGGGCTATTTCATCCCCCAACGCCTGCGTACTGGCATCGCCACCCATATCACGAGTCAAATGTTGACGTTGTTTAATCGCGGTTTCTACCGCAGACATAATCGAATCATGCATCTCAGGGCACCCCAAGTGCTGCATCATCATGGCTGCCGCCCAAATCGTACCAATCGGGTTAGCAATATTTTGCCCTGCAATATCCGGTGCTGACCCATGAACCGGCTCAAACATCGATGGGAATTGTTTTTCTGGGTTAATATTGGCAGACGGCGCAATCGCAATGGTACCTGTACAAGCTGGCCCTAAATCAGACAAAATATCGCCAAACAGGTTTGACCCAACAATCACATCGTAGAACTCTGGCATTCTCACTAAGTTTGCAGCAAAAATATCAATATGAAATTGGTCAACTTTGATATCTGGGTATTGCTTCGCTATTTCGGCTACGCGACTATCCCAATAAGGCATTGAATGAAATAGTCCGTTGGATTTCGTCGCTGAACTTAAATGTTTTTTCTCACGCGACTGTGCCAAATCAAAAGCATATTTTAAAATACGGTCTGTTCCCTTACGGGTAAAAATACTTTGTTGCAGCACCATTTCTTCATCAGTACCTTCGTACTGAATACCGCCAATCGCAGAGTATTCCCCTTCAACGTTTTCACGCACCACATAAAAATCAATATCTCCCGGTTTTTTATCTGCTAACGGACACTTAATGCCATCAAACAGACGGACAGGACGCAGGTTAACATATTGGTTGAAAGCGCGGCGGATAGGTAATAACAGCCCCCATAATGAAATATGATCAGGAACACCTGGGAACCCGACTGCGCCTAAGAAAATCGCATCAAATTTTTTCAATTGTTCTAAGCCATCTTCAGGCATCATACGCCCCGTACGGTGATAGGTTTCGCACGACCAATCAAAATGGGTAAACTGCAATTTTATCCCGTGCTTATTTGCCGCTGCTTCTAATACTTTTAACCCTTCAGGGATCACTTCGGTACCAATACCATCACCAGGAATAACCGCTATGTTAAATTGTGACATTGTGAAAACCTCTGATAATTGAATTATGTCTGTTTGTTCTCCAGTTTAGGGGTTGCTGTGATAAAGTATAGATATGAAGTGTAATCCTTAGGTTTACAAACTATGAACAAGCTTCCTTCGTTAGAGGATATCCGCGTTTTTGTCACGGTTGCCCGTTTGATGAGTTTCTCTCAAGCCGCTTCACAGCTGTTGGTATCCCCAGCTTATGTTTCTAAACGCATTAAGTTGCTAGAAGAAAATTTAGGACAAACTTTATTTTTTAGAACTGCTCGCTCAATTAAGCTGACTCATGAAGGGCAAATTATTTTGCGTAGCAGTGAAATGATGCTAGCTGAATTGGAACAGATGCAACAGCAACTCAACGCCTGTCGCGAAGAGATCCGCGGCTCACTGCGTATCAGTTGTAGCACAGGCTTTGGCAGTACTTACATTAACCCGTTTATACTGACATTGCGGGGAAATTACCCTTTATTAGGCATTGACCTCACTTTAACCGATAAGTCTGTCGATATTATTAGTGAAAACATTGATGTTGATATCTGTATTGGCGGTACGATAGCTGAGCAATTTATTGCTAGGCGGATTGCACAAAACCAACGTATCCTGTGCGCTTCGCCAAGCTACTTAGCAACACACGGCTACCCAAAATATCCACAAGAACTGGAACAAAAGCACTTTTGTATTGCGATTAAAGAACGTAATCAAGCCCCCGCGGTATGGAAGCTTGAACATCAGCAAGAAAGTATGACGGTCACTCCCAATAGTAAATTAACCGTCAATAATGGTGAAGTCGCCAAGCAATGGTGCTTAAGTGGTGAAGGGATCCTATTGCGCTCCCAATGGAGTGTGCAGCCTGAGTTACAGTCTGGCCAATTAGTGCGAGTGTTACCGCAATGGCATCAAACCGCAGATGTTTATGCTGTATATTCGAGAAGTCTCCGAACGAGTGCTAACCTTAGAGTCTTTATCGAAAATCTAGAGCAATACCTTGCTACTCACTTATCAAATGGTTTTTAGTTAACCCCATAAGTTATAAGGTAAACATGAATTGATGACAGAAACAGAGACATTCAAAGAACGTTTGTTGAAATTGCTAAAACAGAAAAAAATGAGTCAATTAAAGGCAGCTGAAGCCCTTGGCGTTTCCCGAACGGCAGTTAACAAGTGGACGAAAGGCGGCATGATTGATGAAGATAATCTTGAAAAGCTCGCCACGTTATTGGATGTCGACAAGATATGGTTGAAATACGGTGAATATACCAATAATCAAATCACTGTTAGCAATTCAGGCGTCATGCGCAATATCAACGAAGTCCATCTTCAAGAATCCGCAGATATCGTGACATGGGAGTGGGACTTATTAACGGGGGAATTGAACTACTCCGACAACGTTGAAGCCGTATATGGCATCAAAATCACCAGTAATGAAGATTTCTGGGCCTTAATGAGCCATGACTCCAAGGAAAAGTTGGTTAATGGATATTCCAAAATTATCCGTGAAGGGGGTGCCCATGAAATGGATTTTAAAATTAACTGGGAAGGCGATTACCGCTGGATCACATCCCGAGCCACAGGCGTCAAAGGCCCTAATGGCAAAGTGACAAAACTGGTTGGGATCAGCTTAGACAACACAGAACGTAAAAATACTGAACTGCGCCTGCGTAAAATCAAATGCTATTTTGATGTTTTATTGTCCCATTTCAATCATTTAGTCGTATTTACCGATAAAGCAGGTGAAATATTAGCCAGCAACTTACACAACCAATCGACTGAAATAGATTACCTTGAACTACAACGTTTATTGTATCAGTTAGTGATTAATCATAAGCCATGGCTAGATGAAGTATTTCGGACTGGGCGGGGGCAAATCGTATTTCAAGACAAGCAAATTACCGCTTATCAACACTTGAATGATGAAAAACAGCCTTTTTTAATGTTTGAATTAAAAGATATTTAAAACAGGTATTCTGCCCCACTTGTGACCTAAGCGGGGCAACTTTGATTATAAATCAAGGACTAACCGTTTAGATTTAGCTCGAGAAACACACAACATCATCGTTTTCTGCTCAGCTTTTTCATCATCATCGAGGTAGTAGTCACGATGATCAGCCTCTCCCTCAAGTATTGCCGTTTCGCAGGTTCCACAAACCCCATTACGGCATAAACATTCCACGTTAATGCGCTTATCTGCTTCGATTACCTGCAAAATGGACTCATCTTTACCGATTTCTAAACTAAAGCCTGAACGTTGAAAATAGACCTCAAATGAATCCCCTTCGCTGGCAACTTCCCCAAAATTTTCAAAATGAACCTGTGATTCACCAAGGTGCTGATGGCCCTTTTCAATCACCTCATTAATTAATGATTGGGGACCACATACATACAGATGGCTATTGCTCGCTTGTGCTTGAACCAACTGTTCAACAGACATTCGTTGCCCTTGGCTGCTGTCATAAAGAAATAAACGCGAGCCAATACGCTGTTGCAAATGTTCAAGAAATGCCGCTGTTGCACTATCACGAAAACAGTAATGGAGCTCAAAATCCATTCCATTTTCTTCTAATTCATAGAGATAAGAGAGAAAAGGCGTGATCCCAATTCCACCAGCGATCAAAATATGCTTACATTGGTTATCCGGTGCCAACGAGAAAAAATTCTGTGCTGGTGACAGGTACAAACTGTCCCCTGGCGATAGCTGCTCATGCATAAATGCAGAGCCGCCTTTCGAGTTTTCATCACGCAATACAGAAATACAATAACTGCCACACTGCTGTGGGTCACTGATTAACGAATAAGCACGTTGTAAACCGGCCTGCCCATCCATGTGAACGGTAACGTGGCTACCTGCACTAAAAGGCACAAAAGTACCATCTTGCGCTACAAATTCGAACATCTTGATATTTGGGCTAACTTGCTCAATTCGGCTAATATTGACTGCAAATTTTTGTTGGTTCATCACAGTGCCTCTCTTATTATTCAATATCTAAACACAGATACTTAGTACTTAAATAATCCTCAATACCATATCGAGAGCCTTCTTTTCCTAGACCTGATTGCTTCACACCTCCAAAAGGAGCAACTTCATTAGAAATCAAGCCTGTATTGATACCGACCATGCCACTTTGTAGCTTTTCAGCAACACGATAAACACGGCTAACATCACGAGAAAAGAAATAAGCCGCTAAGCCATAAATCGTATTGTTGGCGCGAGTAATCACTTCATTTTCATCACTAAAACGAATCAATGTTGCAATGGGACCAAATATTTCTTCATGAACAATCTTCATTGAATCATCAACATCAACAAGGACTTTGGGATTAAAGAAATTGCCATACTCAGTGACTTCATTCCCTAAGGTTAATTGGCGAGCGCCTTTCGCTAATGCATCTTGCAATAACTCATTCATCCCATCGATAGCACGTGTTGTGATCATCGGCCCAATGTCGGTACTGGCTTCAAGACCATTACCGACTTGCAATTTGGCGACTTCTGTAACGAACTTGGTCTGAAATTCATCGAAAATCGCATCTTGAACATAAAAACGGTTCACACAAACACAAGTTTGCCCACCATTACGAAATTTCGCTTGAACCGCACTCTTTACCGCTTTATCAATGTCTGCATCATCAAAGACAATAAAAGGCGCGTTCCCCCCCAGTTCGAGTGAGGTTTTCTTAATCGTTGATGCGCACTGCTCAGACAATATTCGGCCAACTTGTGTTGAACCGGTAAACGAAAATTTACTGATAAGCTCATGTTTAGTTAGGCGTTCCCCTAGAACGCGAGAGTCCCCAGTAATGACGTTAAATATCCCAGCGGGGATACCCGCCTCATCAGCCAGCTGCGCTAAGGCAAGTGCCGTAAAAGGCGTTTCTGTCGCGGGTTTGATAACAATACTGCAACCCGCAGCCAGTGCTGGAGCCGCTTTACGGGTGATCATCGCTGCGGGGAAATTCCACGGGGTAATCGCACTACAAACACCAATCGGCTGCTTGATTGTCGAAAGACGGTTACTTCCCACCGTTTGAGGGATAGTCTCCCCATAAACACGTTTTCCCTCTTCCGCAAACCATTCAATAAATGACGCGGCATAACGAATTTCACCTTTTGCCTCATGCAGTGGCTTACCTTGTTCGAGAGTCATTAAACGCCCGAGATCGTCAACATGGGCTTCAATCAGCTCAAACCAGCGACGTAAAATGATAGAACGCGCTTTCGCTGTCAGCTTACTCCAGCCTTCCATCGCAGAATACGCAGATTCAATCGCCTCATTTACTTGTGTGGCCGACAGGCTGGGGATCGTTCCCAGCACAGATTGGTCAAAAGGATTAGTCACAGGGATTTTATTGTCTGAATCAACCCATTGCCCATTGATGTAACATGACTGACGAAATAGTGCAGGGTGAGTTAAATGATGCATTTGTGACTTCTCCTTTTATTTTTATGGTTAACGTAATTACTCAGTGTGCGCGCCAGCGATGATTTTATGGAAATGAGCAACGCCATGTTCACTAATCCCACTGCGCTGCCTGTCAGCCATGATACGCCCTTGGCCTCGATAGCCACGCGATCTCAACCCTTTTTGTACACTTTCTACTAACCGTAAATCTTCTGGGCGGAACACCGTGCGATACCATTCCACTAAGTTTTTCTGATATTCAGTCAACTCTTCATTGAGGAAATAAATATCATAGTGCTGCAAAGTTTCCCCTGCGCTCACAGGAAACTCATAAATGACTGTCATGAAATCGCCGCCTGGAGGCATATTGAACATAGTGCTTGGCCAAATCCAAAAACCAAAGAAACGCGGGTCTAAAACAGATTCATCAAATTGATAGGAGGACTCAGAAGGTTTTGCCTTACCAATTTGAACAGTCCAATTATCCAATAATTGGTGTTCGTATACGTTAACATCCACCGAACTTGCAAAGCTCACATGGTTGGTTGGGCAGTGATAACACTCAATATAGTTATCAACGATGGTCTTCCAATTAGCTGGTGTATGGCTAACAAACCGAGCGGCCAATTTTAAATCACTAATTACCGCACAAGCTTCTTGCATTTTTTCAGCTAAACCTGGAAGTTGCTCTTCAATAGGCTGAGGTTCGCCTACGGTCATATTTACATAGATAAACCCTGCATGTTCAGTAACATGGAAGCTACTTAATGTCATTGCATCAGCTTCAAAATTATTCACATTTTCACAGTTAGTCGCATGTGCTAATTGGCCATCTAGCTTGAATGCCCACGCATGGTAAGGGCAAGTAATCACATTTTTGACCTTACCACTTTCACCGCTGATCAACTGATGCCCTCGGTGTGGGCACACATTATAGAAACCGCGCAATACATCATCGCGACCACGAACAATCACAAGGCTTTCACCAATGAGTTCACGGGTAATATACGAATTTTTTTCTTTTACCTCACTAACATGTGCGACACAAACCCATGAATTAGCGAATATTTTTTCTTTTTCATACTCAAAAACATCATTAGACGTGTAATAACGCGCTGGGATTGTCCATGCGTTATCGATATCAAGGTGATCATTAATCGAAATGACTTTAGCTGCATTGCTCATAATTGCCCTCACTTATGTAAACTTATAGTTAACATCTTTTTTGAGAATGTTAATGCAGATCGCATTAATGATCAAACGAAATATTGATAAAAATTTAACCAAAAACATTTAATCATTATATAACAATAAGTTAAATTGATTTTAATTATTGAAACTGTTAATAATTGGTTAATTACTTGTTGACTACACAATCTTTGCATGGCTATTCTCTGTAAACCAAAAGTAGCAATTAACAAAAAAGTACCCTTAAAAACAAAACGAGTATTCCCTGCAAGCCAACTCTCATAAAAGAAAAAATAAGTGAGCAACTGGAGAAGAGGTATGATGAATCACAAAAAATCCGTATTTTACGTGTCGCTAGCCTTTAGTCTGGCGTTAATCAGTTTTGGTGCATTTATTCCTGATAAACTGGAAGCATTTTCACATTCCGCCTTAAGTTTTATCTATAACAACCTAGGTTGGTTCATCCTAGGTTCCGTTTTTATCTTTTTCAGCTTCTGTATGTTTCTCGGTTTTTCCAAATTTGGTCACATACGCCTCGGCGATGACAATGACAAACCGGAATACAGCACGGTCACCTGGATTGCGATGTTATTCAGTGCCTCGATTGGTATCAGCTTGATGTTCTGGGGGGTGGCAGAGCCAGTTTCCTATTATATCAGCCCACCCGTTGGGCAAGGCTTAACAGAACAGTCTGCCAAAGCAGCTATGCAATATGTCTATCTGCACTGGGGGGTTTCCGCATGGGCGTGTTATGCTCTCGTCGGTGTGGCTTTAGGCTATTTCCAATTTAGAAAAAAATTGCCATCCTCACTCAGCTCGGTTTTCTATCCCTTAATCGGGGATCGGATCTACGGCTCTGTCGGGAAATGGATCAATATCTTGGTGATGTTGTCCGTCGTCATTGGTATCGCCACATCATTAGGCTTTGGTACACTACAAGTTAACAGTGGCATGAATTACTTATGGGGATTGCCCATCAGTATTTATGTACAAATTGGCTTGATCGCAATAATTACCGTTGTTTATGTTGCTTCGACGATCTCTGGATTACAAGGAGCGATAAAACACCTATCAAACTTAAATATCATACTTGCCCTAGGATTGATGGCATTTATATTTTTGTCTGGCCCCACCCAAACTATCTTAAAAGTTTTATTCCAAGGTATTGGTGACTACGTCCAAAATTTTGTCAGTATGTCATTTCGCACTGAGCCCTATAATGACGGCACTTGGATTGCTAACTGGACACTGTTTTACTTTGGCTGGTGGATAGCATGGGCACCATTAGTGGGTAGCTTTGTGGCGCGTATATCAAAAGGAAGAACAATTAAAGAGTTTATGATTGGCGCAGTATTTATTCCTGTATTAAGTGCTTTTGCCTGGTTTGCAGTCATGGGCGGTTCTGCCATTCATTTAATTCAAAACTTAGGTCAAACCGCACTAGCAGATGCTGTAAAAACTGACGTCACATCTGCACTGTTTAAGTTTTTAGACTATTTCCCTGCATCGACATTTATTAGTGTCTTAGCGATTGTTTTAGTGCTGATTTTCTTTATCACATCAGCTAACTCAGCGGTATTTGTACTGGGAATGGTCAGTGAAAATGGCAACCCAAATCCTTCTCATGTTACTAAAACCATTTGGGGTGTCGTTATTGCTGCTATTGCGATTGTGCTAATTATGACGGGTGGCTTATCAGGCTTACAATCCGCACTGGTCGCCATGGCTGTGCCACTATCCATCATGATGCTAATTATGTGTTATTCCACATATAAAGGCCTCAACGAAGAAGTCAACGCACAAGCGGCGGCAAAAAAAGCGTTAAAAGATAATATCCAAATAATTAATAAGCCCATTCTTCCTGAAATTGAAAAATAAATTTCACTAAAAGCACAAAACCCCAGTATGTCTCATGACATATTGGGGTTTTAATTATATTAGTAATAAATTATTTGTTACTTAAATTTATTCATCAGAAAATAGAGTCAAAGCAAGTACTAAAGCATCTTCTCGGCCTTTTTTGGCGGGGTAATAATCTTTACGCACCGTCACTTGATGAAAACCTAGCTTATCGTATAGATGCAAAGCAGATGCATTTGATTCCCTCACTTCTAACCATAACGTGAGAATACCTTTCTTTACGAGTTCTTCAATGAGCTGTTCTAGCAACAAACGGCCATAGCCTTTCCCTTGGTAATCAGGGTGTATGGCAATATTAAACAAGGTCGCCTCATCAAGAACACACTGTGTTATTGCATAACCAACAATTTGATTATTAACAGATATTTTTATGTTATGGTACTTTTCCCCTTGGTTCCCATAAAAAACTCGCTCAGTCCATGGAAAATCATGGCTCAACTTCTCAATTAAGTACGCAGTTGCGAGATCAGATTGCTTTAGTGTTGAAATTTTCATCATATTGATAAATTTGTTTCCATAGTGCCCGTTTAGCGCTACAGCTTGTACTTAGCTCAGACAAAACGGGTGAAGTAAACATGATTTTTGAACCTTCAGGCTGGATTTCATCACCTAATACCCAACATGGTGTTATTATTGGTGTTGGGATTAAACCTAGTTGCTCTGAATTTACACAAACCACATCGTCCTGTGCAATATTCATGGAAAGAAAAATATCTTTTAGCAATTGGCTATTTAAATCAAGGTTCTCATCAGTAATAATAATAAGCTTAGTCGACGCTGGGATCCTTACACCACGCTCACCACGTAACACGGCAGGATTTCTCACCATCCATTGAGTGATCCCCAGTTGTTCTAAAAGCCTGTCACGTCGTGTCATTTGATTTTCCAGTCGCAATTTTACAACCACATCTTATCAAAGGGGATCAATAGCGCCAACAGAGCAATGCTATTTCTCTTATCTTTGGTAAGATGTCATCGGTTTTTTTATTATTTTAGGAGATTGACAGAATATGTCATTACTGACACCTGCCAGCGAAGTTATTCAACGCCATCTCGAACATTTTACAGATCGTCATGTCATTTTGGCCGGTGACATTCAGGATGAGCTCGCTGCAACCTTAGAAGCGGCTAGTGTTCGTGTCATCACCAACCAGTATCATCACTGGCAGCGTTTACAGCCGTTAATGGGAGATATGGCGTTATTCTCTGCCACTACGCCTGCGGAATTTATCCAGCCTTGCGATACTCTCATTTATTTTTGGCAAAAAAACAAGCAAGAAGCCTGTTTCCAACTCGATGACCTTTGTACTCATCTTGCTGCGGGTAGCCAAATCTTTATCGTCGGTGAGAATCGCAGTGGTGTTAAAAGCGCCGAATCCATTATGGAGGGGATCGCTAGCTTACAAAAAATTGACTCCGCACGTCGCTGTGGCTTGTACTATGGTGAATTAGAGCAACCAACCACCTTTGATATTGCTCGCTGGTGGCGTCATTATGAACTTGATAATGTTAGAATTAACGCATTACCAGGGGTGTTTAGCCATAATGAGCTTGATATCGGTAGTGACCTACTGTTATCAACATTAACCGATCCAATGAGTGGTGATCTGCTTGATCTTGCTTGCGGTAACGGTGTGATTGCCGCGGTGATCGGCTCACAAAACCCAGAGATCAAACTTACCTTAAGTGATGTCAGTGCGTCTGCACTAGATTCCGCAGCATCCACTCTTGAGGCCAATAAACTAACTGCTAAAGTCATCGCTAGTGATGCTTACTCAGATATTAACGATAAATTTGATTGGATTATTTCTAACCCGCCATTCCATGATGGCCTAAACACCAGTTATCGTGCGGTTGAAAATATGATTTACCAAGCCCCTAAATACCTGAAAAAAGGGGGCCGCTTGCGGATCGTTGCGAATGCTTTCTTACCATACCCTGATTTACTCGATAAAGCTTTTGGTAGTCACGAAGTACTTGCAAAAACGGGAAAATTTAAAGTTTACCAAGCAGTTAAGCGTTAATTTATACACGAGTAATTTAGGCTAAAGCACAATTTATCATGCTTCTCATTGGCTGGTGATCCTTCACCGGCCATTTTTTCATCAATCAAAAAATACTTCATAAAAAAATTATTGACGTTCGTCGAAATTAGCCTAAAATCCGCACCACATTATTGCTGGTTAAAAGCATTGATGGACCAAAGTTTAGTTAGGTACTGCGAGGGTGGCGGAATTGGTAGACGCGCTAGCTTCAGGTGTTAGTGTCCTATGGACGTGGGGGTTCAAGTCCCCCCTTTCGCACCACTAGCTTTGGGTAAATCACAATAATATAGTATTGATGTGACAGTAGTATTGATGTGACAGTATTGCGAGGGTGGCGGAATTGGTAGACGCGCTAGCTTCAGGTGTTAGTGTCCTTCGGACGTGGGGGTTCAAGTCCCCCCTTTCGCACCACTGGTCAGTCATTTTTTTATAACATCCTGCCCTTTTGACCTTCTCTGTAATGCTAACGCTGTCTTATTTGCCTTATTTACTATAAGACAATAATAAATCATTTAAATAAACCGTTATTTTGAATACCATTCAATTATCAATATCTTTCGATACCACTTTTTTCTGTTCTATTTAATTATCAATTAGATTATAGAGCTACCTTTGTAGTACAAAGGCCATCATAAAACATGCAAGTGAGATCACAGCTGGGATAATCAATAAACGACGAGAACCACGATTAAATAACATCCCCGCAGTTGCTACCATCATGATAATCATAATGATTTTTAAATTATCTAAGCCCATATTATTGAGTACATAAGCAATGCTCAACAATATCACAGCAAAGACACCCCAAAGGCCAGCGCCTATACGCTTTAAACCTGTGGTTTTTGATATGCTAGTTGGCATAGTGACCTCAACACCTTAAATGATAATGATTATCAATAATATCTAGTTTTTAGTAAATTTCAATGCTTTTTTATTTCATCGCCCTATAAATTAACACTTATTTTACAAAATAAAAACTTACTAAAATAGATAAATAAAGTGAATATCTTCAGGTTCCAATGCAAATAATTCAGGATCAGGTTGTGCAATTAAGGTACAGCCTAGGTATTGATAAAAGTGCACTGTATTTTCTGAAGGCGTCGCAGAAATATATAAGCCTTTTGCCCCTTTTTGCATCGCAATTTCAACACATTGCTGGAATAACATCCCTGCTAAACCTTCGCCACGGTACGAGTGGCTCACATGCAGGAAAGATAATTGCAGTAAATTTTTTTGCTCACCGCGCCACACATTATCTAAACTTGCAGCAGCAATTAACTTGCCCTGTTCAAAAACCCCAAGAAATACCGCGCCTTGGTCATAACTTTCCAACAAATGGGGGGTATAGGCTTCAGGTTCACCTTCTGGCCAACCTTTCATATCAAACCGCTGTTTGGATAGCACCAACTCGCCATTTTGATACAGATAAAGGTTTTCAATTAATTCAGTGCGGTCGATAGACCAAACAGATGGGATTTCATCTCGTTGTAGTTCGCGAACTTCTCTCATTATGCCATTCTCATTATTCGTGCCCATGAATAAGCACATTTATTGTTATCAGATAAATCAATTTTTCAAGATAACGGATAAAAAAGAAGTGCAAATATTTAGTAAGTTTATTGAGGAACGGTTGAAAAATAAGGAGAAAATAGACTAAAAAATAAAAAAATCCCCCGCAACATCCTATTGCGGAGAATTTTCACTACAGGGTTGGTTTATTGCTTCAATCCCATTGCATCGCGCATGGTAAAGAACAAATCAGTTTGGTCAGTTAGACCCATTACGTTTGCCGCATGTGGGCCATAAGCCGCCACACGTAACTGAGCACCGGTGTGCTCTTGAGAATCATCTTCTTCAGAGTTACCGTAATTCACTACCATCACAGAACCGTCTTTAGTAATCAACGCTTGCGTTAAGCCCGTTGATTTTGTGCCTTCTGGAATAATTTGGCTTGAATGTGAATGGTCAGCTGTCACAATAACTAATGTATCACCATGTTTTTTAGCGAAATCTAAGCCAACTTGTACAGCTTGGTCGAGAGCAACTGTTTCACCAATTTGGCCACATGGGTTTGCTTTATGATCTTGCTTATCGATAGAAGCGCTTTCAACCTGTAAGAAGAAACCATTCGGGTTAACTTCTAACAGTTCAATCGCTTTTTTCGTCATTTGAGCTAATGTTGGCGCATTAGGGTCTAACTTAGCGTTCGGTTTACACTCTAACGGCGCATTGTTGATATTACCATAATGAACCGCTTTCGGGCCTTCCCATGCAACCGTCATGTTGCCATCGTGGAATAAGCCAAGAACAGGTTTGTCTTGATTTGCGACTTTAATGCTGTCTAATGATTTAGCATCTCGCACAATATTGTACCCACGTTCAATCGCCTGTTGCTCCAACGTTTTACCTTTGTAGTCACCCGCCTTTGCTTCTTGCTTGAAGCTCTTAGCGCCACCACCAAGTGTGACATCTGGGCGAGTTACCAACAGTTGCTCTGAAATTGAACCACGACCGCCATTTTCTAGCGCGTTAGTCGCACATTTTTCTGTTGTTTCCTCAGGGCCATAACATTTACGCGCACTCACATGCGAAAATTGCGCAGCAGGCGTTGCATCTTGAATCTCGGAAGTTGTGACGTTACCTGTAGCTTTACCATTACGTTTAGCTATCTCAATTAATGTCTCATGGTCGTTACCAAATACATCAATTCCCAATGCGCCATTGTAGGTTTTCACACCGGAAGACCACGAAGTGGCAGACGCGGCAGAATCAGTCACATAGTCGGGTTTTTGTGTTTTTTTATCTAATGCATAATGGGTGTACTGACCCGTAATTGGCAGCGCATCGATACCTTTAAAGAACCCTGAAGCGCCTTCTGCATAGTTACGAGCAACAGTTATCTCTGAGTCCCCCATACCATCACCAATAAATAAAATCACATTTTTGGCTTGGCCATTGTGAAGTGCCGCTTTCATGATATCAGTTTGCTCTGTCGCTAAACGACGCGCGCCACCAAATTTGGTGATATCACCTTGCGCCGCACGGTTTTCTGACACCGCATCATTTTTATCAGCCGCGTAGGCAGGGACTGTACTCCCTAAAATTAAAGTACTTACCGTGACAGCTAAAAGGGATTTCATAAAATTACCAGTCATAACTGTTTCCTTGCCAATCAATAATGAAAATAGAAGATGTATATTTCAAATAATGAAAGGCATGCTAAAGGAGCCAGATGACAGTTGAATGACGCTTTTATGGCGAAATGAAGACGTTTGTCATAAATGTGAAAAAGCAGCTAAATATAAGCTGCTTTTTATGAATGAGCGTTAGGGCTATTTACCATTGTGACGCAAGTTGGTTTGTTCCCTCATAAAGCGTTTCACACCAAGAAACGTAGTCGTGCCCACTAGGGAGTTCAATGGCATCAACTTGATAACCTTTATGTTTTAGAACATCGAATAACCGGTAGTGGTTTTGAATAATTCCCCCCCAACTACCACGTTGTTCAAATAGGCCAGCCTCAAGGAAAAAACGGATCGGTTGTGTTGGCATCATTTCAATTTCACGAATTAACCATTCAGGGTCTTTATCCTTCGGAGCCCACCAGTAAGATCCTGACATGCTAATGACATTACCGAAAATTTCCGGGTACTGTAACGCATTCCATGTCGCCCCAAGCCCTCCATAGCTGGAACCTGCAATAATCGTATGGCTTGCAGGTGCTTGAACTCCCATTTCCGCGAGCTGAGGCATAAGTTCATCCGCCAGCAACTTAGGAAACGCATCATTAGGAGGAAGCTCATCACCACGACGCGCTGAATTGATGCTGTCCACAAACACAATATTCATCGCTGGGAAACTCCCTTGATCCATCCACTTATCAAAGAATTTATCCATTTGATAGTTTTGCAGGTAAATTTGGCCATCCAATAGCACCAATAGTGCAGGGGTTTCCATTGGGATATTAGGCTGGTAAACCGTTATTTTTCTTTTATTTTTTAATACCTGACTCGCCAACGTAAATGTCTCTAAATGGCCTTTCATCTGCCTGTTTTCTACATCAGAGAAATGACATTGGCGTATATTCGGTACTAATGATAACAACGAAAAACGGTTATATTTATCTACACTTTGCGAAGGAATAACGTGAGAATTATAAGGATCTGACTGCGCAGTGACTAAAATCGCCTTACGTTGAGCAAAGCCGCCCTCTGGCACAGAAGGGATATCCGGTGCAATTTTATATTGCGATAACGTATCATTAGGAATGATAAAAGAACGATACCAAATATCCGTTCCCGCCAAGTGGGCCATTCTTTCGTGATTACCCGACGGTGCCCCTAGAATATAAGCATTTGCTTTCGCGCCTCGCCAAAGAAATGTCACGCGTTTTTGTCGATTTGAAAACACCTCAACCAGTGGTGTTCCTTGCGCGGCGACAGCTTGCCAAAATGCGCTTGTATCGCCATTTTGATAATGTTCATCAAGTAAACTTTGTAGCATTGGGCTAATAGGTTCATTATCTTTCTTAATGGCTAAAGGTTGGTACTCGCTGATATCAAACTTTAACTGCCAAGGTTTACCCGGCTCACCATTCAATGCTAAATAATAAACCCCATTTTCTGATACGACATAGTCTGCGCTATGGGGTTCTCGCACCGAGCCATACTCTTGCAATGCACGCACAGGCTGTTTATTGGAGTCCAATAACAGGACCTTGGAAAGGCCTTCACCACGTTGTTTTATAAAATCTTGCTGTGATACTTCAAAAGATAAGCAACTATGGCCCTCGCTATCATGCAGCCCTTCAACAAAGGAAAGCTCAGATAAACGCATGCAGTCAGAATGCGTTGCCATTGCAGTAGATGACAGCAACATACAACCTAAAAGAGGCAAAGATTTCACATCAAATTCCAGCGAGTCAATTGATAATAATTATTACTATCAAAAAACTCTTTTAAACTCAATGGCTCACAGCACGTTTTTCCACCAATTGGTTAATTAACTGCAGCGCACTCAATAAATAATAGCGTTGTTTTTGTACTAATCTCAAATAACGGCGAGTCGCAGGAATACGGCTCACCATTTCTGATGCGGTGTAAGGCTCGATTTCACAACGCCAACGACCATGGCTAAACTCTATTTCGCAATGATTAAATTCCAGCTCTTCTAATGTTTGCCTAATAATGGGGTATTCATTCAGCCATTCAATAACTCTCTGTCCATCCATTTGTTTTGAGACGAAATGGATATGTTTTTTCTTTATACTCCCTCGGGTTTTTACTTCAATTTTTGCATTGATATTATCTGTGCATTGGCCTGACACCGCAAAACGGCTATACACAATGAAAGCGAGAAACAACTTTTTTGGTCGCTCTGTCACCTCAATGGTTAACTCCGGTTGAGGCTGTACAAGGAGCTCTCCGGGTGCTCCCCACTCACATGGATAAGGCGCCATGTCCTTTTCAACACGGTTAAGTGTCAATCCTATTTGATATCCGGCAGGCAAACGTTGCTGAGTGAGCTTACCGATTTTTTCCCACAAAGACGGTTTAGGCGAGGTGACGTAATGGCTCAAGTTGGCCTCCTTCCATTTCTTCATCGGCAAAGGAATTTGATAAAACGGATTCAACATCTACGGGTTTAAATGGGTTAACTTTCTGCACGAAAACGGTCCAAATTAATGCATACCCTGCGGTTAAACCTAACATAATGGCAAAAGGAATATAGATATCCGATTTATTCATACCCGGTGGGGTAATGTACACAATAGCTAAAATAATTCCGACACTCGAAATAATTTGCGGTATAGGGAAAAAAGGAGAACGATAAGCACGATGTAAGTCAGGACGACGAATACGCAATAACACCACTGAAATCGTTACCAGCAAGTAAGCCGTTCCCCAAGAACACACCGCCGCCAGTACCAATGGAATGATACGGTCAAGGTCGCCTTGAATAGCAAAAGCATGCAAACACGGGATCATCACGGCCACT
Organism: Providencia huaxiensis; assembly: GCF_002843235.3. NCBI lineage: Bacteria > Pseudomonadati > Pseudomonadota > Gammaproteobacteria > Enterobacterales > Morganellaceae > Providencia > Providencia huaxiensis. Next base: position 4,519,673 of record NZ_CP031123.2, on the reverse strand, counting down.
AAAATGCCGAATACTGGGGTTTTGAAACGTGGATGTAAATAAGCAAAGATGCGTGGTAATGCCCCATCAAGCGCCATTCCATAAAGAATACGAGGAACCGCTGCCATTAACGTATTAATGGTTGCTCCACCAGCCAATAATAATGCGACACCTATCCAATACTTCCCAAACTCACCCATCACAATTTCAGCAAATGCAGGGATTGCCATTGGTGTTTCCAGTAAACGTGTGCCTGTTTGCGGGTCAACGACCACATTTTCCACTTGGTTCGCTAAAGCTGCACCGAATAACACCATACAGAGCGCGACACAAAATAGGCCCGTTGTCATCGCGCGAGGGATCACCTTAGCGGAATTTTTAATTTCAGGCGCCATTGGTGTCACTAACTCACACCCAACAAACATGAACATCGCCATACCAACAAAGCTGAGAATCAATGTTGGGTCAGTATTGAGTGGCTGACCAAACCAGCCGTCCATATCGACATGAAAGGGCAATATCAAACCACTCACACTAAAAATCACTAACGTAGACCACATGGCGAATGTCAGTACAACTTCAACCTTACCAAAGGCTTCAATGCCGAATGCATTTAAAATCCCAAACGCGACAACTAATCCCACGCCGACCATCCAAGACGAATTACTGGTTTCTAAGACAGTATTGAGATGCTCAAAATTAACAAGCGCCATAATTCCAGAAAGGATCGTTTCGGCAGTTCCTGCAAACACATGCACAATCAAATAAGCCGAAAGCGCGCCAGTTATCGCCCAAAACCGCCCCATCCCACAAGAGATATAGTCATATACTGAGCCTGACGTTGGTAGAATGGCTGCAGCCTCCGAAAATGTGGTTAGCTGAGCTTGCATCATAATGAAGCTAAGTAGCACGGCTAGGGCAAACGTATCACCACCTATACCGAATCCACTCGTAACGGTTAAAATAACGGGGCTAGCCATAATCAAGCCGGCAGAACTCGCCAATGTGGTCGGAAAGCCAACTTTCCCTTTTTCTAAATGTGTCGACAATTTTGAGGATAAATTCATTTTACATCCCTCTCACTCTCTACCCAGCCATGAATGTGAATTTTTTGTAAAAACAAAGTAACTACACATCCACTATAGAAATAAGCCTAAACAGGCTGCTATCGTTCTAAAGAACGATACCTAGAGAGAGGGGAAATAAAATTTAACTCACGAAAAGTACCCACACTTTGAGAGGAAATAAAAATAATTAAAGTAATATCAATATGTAGCAAGCAATTAACTCATTAATATATTAATAAATAATCCTCTAAAGATACCAAAAAGCTACCAATCAATATTTGTGGAGTTTTTATGCGTTTTAAATACTGCTATCAACCTCACGTTATTAATACGTTTACTTTATGTTAATGGCATTAAGGAGCATGATAATAATTCGATTAATACACAAGGGAATATGATGAATTCACCATTATTCGAGCCTCATCAACAAACATTAATTGATTGCTGCCTAAATACCATTGCACATATTATTCCAGTTTCTGCTTTGGTGTATTACCTCGTGAATGATCATTGCCAGCCAGATAACTACGTTCTTCATGGGATCCCAGCAAAAATGCACGAAGAATATCTCACTTATTTTCACCAATTAGACCCTTTGCACCCCGACCATTTTCGCAGTGATGACTTACGCTTAGTGAGAATGGATTCTGAAATACGTCAGCAAAATCAGGCTTTTTTCCATGATTTTATGCAACCGAATAACATGACTGATATGGCAGAAATATTTATTCGCCGTAAAAATAAAATTATTGCGGGGATTTCGGTGCTGCGAGACAGTCCATTTAGCCAGCAAGAAATCATGCGATTAAATGCTATCTTGCCTGTCGCTGAACTAATGACATTCGATGTGTTACCCGACTCGCTAGTCTCTTATACCCCTAAAGAACAAGAAATCATCCATTTAATACGGGAAGGCGCAAGTAATAAGCGAATTGCCTTATTATTGGGAGTTTCACTATCAACAGTGAAGACTCACTTACGCAATATCTTCACTAAAGCGAATGTGACAAACCGCACCGAGCTTGTATCATCAGGGTTTATCATTCGCCAAGAAAAATGATAATGAATCTAACGGCCACCCGCCGCATCAATAATTGAACCTGTAACATAAGAAGATGCACCACTTAACAGCCATACGATGATTTCAGCAATCTCATGTGGTTCTCCCCCTCTTTTCATCGGTAATTGCGAAGCAACACGGTCAACTCGACCTTCCTCACCGCCATCTTTGTGCATTTGAGTATAAATATAGCCGGGTCGAACGCCATTAACACGTATTCCTACTTCTGCAAGCTCAAGTGATAACCCTTTTGTAATTGAATCTACAGCGCCTTTAGAAGCGGCATAATCAATATATTCCCCTGCAGCACCTAAACGCGCAGCTGCAGATGAAACATTCACAATGGCTTTATCTTTGAATTGATTAAAATGGTAGGCGTGTTTAATAAACTCCCGACAACAAATCAGTAATCCGGTGACATTCGTGGCTAATACCTGATTAATGCGCTCTGCAGTCAGCATCTCTGTACGACACTGCTGAAATAAAATTCCGGCATTATTCACTAAGTAATCTAAGTCACCATATTGTTCTTTGATGGTTGCAAATAATTTAACAACATCATTTTCATCACTGATATCACATTGCAGTGCATTTGCAATCCCCCCCGCAGATTGAATCTCTTGCACAACTTCATCAGCCGCTTGCTGGTGATTTTTATAGTTAATCAGTACATGCATACCAAGGCTGCCCAATTTAATCGCTGTAGCTCGACCAATCCCTCGGCTAGCACCTGTAATCAACACTTTCTTCATACTGTTACCCATAATGAATAATAACGAGCTTTCATCATAACCACGAATAAGCAACGATAGCTATAAAATACAAAAAACCCGGCACGGTGGCCGGGAAATGTTGATTAATTAAATATAAATCGAACACTAATAACGCACCATGACAGATTTTAACTCTGTGTAATACTCAATAAAGGCACTACCAAATTCACGACCAATACCTGATGACTTAATGCCACCAAATGGCACTGCGGGGTCAAGGAAAGTATGCATATTCACCCATACGGTTCCCGCTTCAATGCGTGAAATCATGCGCATTGCTTTACTGAGATCATTTGTCCATAAACTCGCAGCTAAACCAAACGGAGTGCTATTCATCATCTCAATAAGTTCTTCTTCATCATCGTAACTCAAGAAAGTCCCTATTGGCCCAAATGTTTCCTCTTTCATCAATACATCATCCGGGCTATTAGCACGAATAATGGTTGGAGGCACAAAATACCCAGCACCTGCAACTGGCTGGCCACCATAAATAATTTCACTACCCTCTTCGCGAGCCTTTTCAAACAAAGCTAAGATTTTTTCATAATGCGCTTTATTTGCCAGCGGCCCCATCTCGGTTGTTTCATCTAATGGAGAACCCACTTTCATCGCAGACAAACGTGTTTTTAGTTCCGCTAATACTTCATCCATCAATTTAGAGGGAATATAGAACCGCTCAGCAGCTGCGCAAATTTGTCCTTGATTTAGATATCCCGCTTCAATAATCCCATTAACAATTTTTTCAACCGAGAGGTCAGCTAAGAATGCAGCGCCGTTTTTCCCACCAAGTTCAAGTGTGACTCGGGTTAATTTACCTTCCATCGCTGAACGCCCTACCGCCAGCCCAGTCGGTACAGACCCCGTAAATGTCACTTTAGAACAAAGCGGATGATGGATCAGTGCGGGCCCAACCTCACGACCACCGCCATTCACGATATTAATGACACCGTCAGGGATCCCTGCCTCTTTTGCTAATTCCACCACTCTGAGCATAGTTAGTGGCGTAAATTCACTTGGTTTCAACACAATCGTACAACCGCATGTTAAAGCCGCGGCTAATTTCCAAATGGAAATCATAATAGAAAAGTTCCAAGGAATGATACCGGCTACAACACCAACGGGTTCACGCTGAGTAAATGCAGAATATTTCTCACCATTAAAAGAAGGCAATGAAACATTCAACGTTTCCCCGCTGATTTTTGTCGCCCAACCAGCAAAATAACGCAAGAACTGCGCAGATGACCCCACTTCAAGAAAACGAGATAATTGAATGGTTTTGCCTGAACATAACGTCTCTAACTGGGCTAACTCTTCAAGGTGCTTTTCAAGCAAGTCAGCAAGGCGGTTTAAGCAATTCCCTCTTTCCATTGGTGTGGTATTTGCCCAAACCCCTTTAAACGCAGTATGAGCTGCATTCATTGCGGCATCCACTTCTGCTAAGGTCCCTTCTTTTACTTTCGCGATAACCTGTTCTGTGGCTGGGTTAACAACATCAAAAAAAGTATCGCCCTTGCCAGAAACCGGTAACCCGTTGATAAAATGACCGTGCTGGCGCTTCAAAAACTCACTGACTTCTGGTAATAGGCTTAACTCGCTCATTGTTATCACTCCACTAAATAGAAATTAATTAGGCATTTACACAAGCTAAGTAGTGTTTTACGAAGCGTGGTGTTTCAATTTCCCATAAAACTTCAGTACCTTTCGCAGCAAACCATGTATCGCCTTTATGGTATTCAACCGTCACACCGGTTTTCACATCCGTTAACTTCACCGAACCTTCGTGAACTGTCGCCATTTCATCAAATGGATATACCATTTTAAACTTACCTTTAGTACAAGCAAAAATACCGCAGGTCAGGTTATCCGTTGGTTCACCGTGGATCATCGCAACACTCGCTTGAGGGTCGCCTTCAACAACCACAGAACCTAAGTTTGTCACACTACCAATATTTAATAGTTCTGGCAGTGGTTTGTTTAACAGTAATGGACTGATCATAATTTTTACCTTTAATCGATTTAAATAAACTAGTTAAGTGGATAACGAATTAGCGGCGACCTTGCCAATAACCGGATGTCTGATGCATTATTTTTGCCAGTGAAACAATCACATTACGCATGCTATCTTTACCAATAATATTAGCGTGCGGGATAGAACTCATTAAGTCATAACGATGAGAACCTTCTACCATCCCTTCAGCCAAGACTTTGCACACAATCTGGCTAGGCGTAACACCAAAACCTGAATAGCCCTGTGCATAAAACACATTTTTATGTTGTGGTAATGAGCCAATTTGTGGAAATAAATTTGCACTACATGCCATCGGTCCACCCCAAGCTAGTTCAATTTTGACATCTTTGAGGTAAGGAAAGACTTTTAGCATTAAATTACGATTCCATGCTTTAAGATCAGATGGAATGTATTCAAGAAAATGCGTTGAACTACCGAATAATAAGCGATTTTCATTCGTTACTCGGTAGTAATCTATAACGGGGCGAATATCACTATAAGCACCACGGATTGGGCTAATTTGCTCAATTAATTCATCAGGCAATTCTTCAGTCATTAATTGATATGCGTAAGTATTAATGGTTTTAGGATAAAGCGTCGGCTCAAGACCATTTAGAAATGAGTCACAAGCCCATAGCATTTTCTGTGCTTTAACTGTTCCCATCGCAGTTCTAACTTTGATGGTATTACCATACTCCACATTTAATACTTGGCTATTTTCAAATATTTTAGCGCCATATATTTCACTAATCGCTTTCGCTTCACCCAATAATAAATTCAATGAGTGGACATGGCCACCACCCATGTGCTTGATACCACAGGTATAAGCATCGGAACCAATAATCTGTTTTAGTTCTGAACCACTGTAAAATTCAATTTCTTCATCAGGATCAACTGACTTGACGTCTTTTAACCAGTTACGTAAGGTCTTTTCTTGGCGCTTGTTGCTTCCTAAGTATGCGTAACCACGGCAAAAGTCTGCATCAATATCATATTTAGCGATGCGATCACGCATGATCCCCGCGCCCATATTACTGAGTTTAAAAATCGTTTCTAAACCCTCTGGCCCAACATATTTTTTAATTGCATCGATATCATGACCAATGCCTGCCATCACTTGGCCGCCATTTCGCCCTGAACCACCATAGCCAAGATGACGCCCTTCCAAAATAGCAATATTGGTGATCCCTTTCTCACATAGCTCTAGTGCGGTATGGATCCCGGAGAAGCCGCCACCGATGATCACGACATCAACATCAAGATCTTCCTTTAATGTCGGAAAACGTAAGTCATACTTCTTAGTTGCAGCATAGTAAGTCAATGATTCTACTTGGTTATTCATTATGGATACCCTATTTAGTATCTTTCGATAACCCGATTATCTTAACCTTACATTAACAATTACATAGCCCTTTAGGGACATTCGAAACATAAAGTTAACAAATGTGAGCCAAGTAGAATATTTAAATAGTAACGAAATTCACAAAAAATATTAAACAACCAAAAAAATCAACCAATTAACAAACCATTCTCATATTAACAATATTGTTTATTAATTTTAGTTCATTAAGACCATCTAGACAAAATCAAAAAAAATAACGTAATAACAAAAAAGACAGCATCCCATAAAACCATATCAAATCAATATATTACGATAATTTGTACTTAACTCAGCCTATTCATTAATAAGTTAAATAATTCGACTTGTGAGTTAATACTTAACTTTTGATAGATATTCTTACGGTGATTTTTCACTGTCCCTAAACTAATGAAAAGCGCCTGTGCAATTTGTGGTGAGCCTTTACCCGCTAAAATTAACTCGACAACTTCACACTCTCTGGGGGTCAGCCCAAATCGTGTTTGCATATCTGTATTTTGGTAGTGATTCGACACCGAAGAAGGAGAAATATCTTTATGAAGTTTGACCATACTACGAATGATATCGAAGGCATCTTTAAGTGGCGCTTGCGTATATTTTTCCGAGAAAAAAGGCCTATCTTCATTACCAAAAAAAATACCTAATTGCCTATCATCTGAAATATCTAATAACAGCCCAGCCTCATCACACCACCCTGTTTTGCGATAAAAATTGAGATAATAGTCCGTATGATAAAATCCTTTAGGTGCGAGTTCTTTTAGTGTTAACACTTTGGAAGCGCCTCCTCTTTGGATTTCTTGGTAGAATGGGTCCATTAAATAAGCACCTCGTTGATAGATTCTGTTAATACTATCGCTATTACGGCGCTCTACTTTGGAAAGAAATCGGGGTGGCGCTCCTTTTTCAAAGGAGTAAACAATCGCATTATCGAATGCAATAAGTGAAGACAACCATGATAATAAATTAGGGTAAAACTGATTAGTTGCAACAGAATCAATAACATCAGGTAATCTTTCTAGATAGTTCTCCACTCTGCCTCCTCAATCATTAACTCGTTAATAAAAACCCTCTAGGCGGTTTCATTTATATTGCTTAAAACTACATAAAGAACACATTATCTTTATAAACTCAACACGATTGTTATTAATATGTTAATCACATCACTCCTCATTAGTTACCCTAATGAATAGTTTCATTACATTAGCATTCATGAAAATAGAACTTACGTCACATAAAAATAAATTCATCCCTATATTATGTTAATCAAAAGTAAATAACCTAAGAAAAGGAGAAATAATGTCTAAAAATAAAATTATTATCGATTGTGACCCTGGCCATGATGATGCAATGGCAATTTTCTTAGCATTAGGCAATTCAAATATAGAGTTACTTGCGGTAACGACTGTCGTTGGAAACCAAACTTTAGATAAAGTCACTCATAATGCACGCGCAATTATGGAATTCGTTAGTGCAAATAATATCCCTATCGCTGCGGGTTGCTCTCGACCACTCGTGAGAACCATTCAGACAGCCCCAGAAGTTCACGGTACAACAGGCCTTGACGGCACTCACCTCCCCGAACCTAAATTACCTATTGATCCGCGCCATGCTGTTGACTTGATTATTGATACGCTAAAGTCACATCCCCCTAAAACGGTGACTCTCGTCCCGATTGGAGGACTCACAAATATTGCTTTGGCAGTAAGAAAAGCACCTGAAATTGTAGAGTTAGTCAAAGAAGTGGTATTAATGGGAGGAGGCTACCATACAGGTAACCGTACTGCAGTCGCTGAGTTCAATATCCTTATAGACCCTGAAGCGGCTCATATCGTATTTAATGAAACTTGGCCTATCACTATGATTGGGCTAGACCTTACACACCAAGCAAGGCCAGACGACCAAATAATGGAAACAATTGCTGCGTTAAACACACCTGTAAGTGATTTTGTTGTTGAGTCCCTAAATTACTACACTGCTGGTTACCGCAGACGTAATGGCTATACTGACCATGCTCCAGTTCATGACCTATGTGCTGTTGCTTATGTTATCGACCCATCCATAATGGAAACGATTAAAGCCCCGATTGATATCGAACTACAGGGCGCTTTAACAACAGGTATGACCGTGACTGACTTTCGCCACCCCGCTAAAGCAGATTGCCACACACAAGTTGCAACAAAGTTAGATAACCCACAGTTATGGGATATGTTTATTGCTTCTCTAAAGCAATTAGAAAAATAGAAAACAAAAAAGGTAGCCTATTAAAATAGCTACCTTTTCCGTAAATTATGATTTGATAATTTCTTTTAGCTTTGTGTAGCGCCTAATTAATCGCCATTTTAATTTTACTGTAGTTGCATGTGCCCACACAATTTGCCAATAACCCTTATCAAAAAATAGTTGTACCATTTCTTTCTGTACATCTGGTGATTTGATAGCTAATAGCGCTTGAATCACCCCTAAGCCTTCTTTTCCTACCTGCCATAGACAAGCCGGTGCTTGTTTAACTTGTTCAGGATAACGCTGGTAAATATTTAACAGCATATCAATAATTTTCAAATAGGTTTTTATCTTACGGACTGAACGTTCATCACCACTCAATGAGTGAGAAACAGATTGGTTATGGATTAAATATCGATAGTATTGTTCATTGATGAATTGCACGCGCTTTGCCACGAGCAACACTTCTGTTGTCCAAGGAATGTCTTGGTGATGTAATTTGGGTTCAAAGAAAAACTTGTGTTCGCGCAACATGTCTAAACGATATAAATTCAGCCAAGTTACATGCAAAAACTTGCGAGAGCTTAAGCCAATTTCAAGCCATTCAGGGCCTGAAATGACACCAGTTGACGGGACTTTATTCGGTGGAAAAATTGCCTTTGGGGCATCACCATTAGTGTAAACATAAGTCCCATTACAGGTTGCAACATCGAGATTATTTGATAATGCGATTTCTAATAAGCGCCCATACATTTGTGAGCTAATTTCATCATCAATATCAGGGAATGTAATGTATTTCCCGGTGGCCTCAACCATCCCTGTATTGCGAGCAACTGAGACACCTTGGTTTTCTTGATAAAGCACTTTCAAATGTACAAATTTATCTGCATAAGACTTAATGATGTCTTCACTTTTATCTTTAGAGCCATCATTTACAACAATCAGTTCCCAATTTTCTAATTTTTGTGCGATTAAGCTATCAAAGAACTGAGGTAAAAATTTTTCACCGTTATATACAGCAACGACAATACTCAAAACTGGCTGAGAAGACATGTATTATAACCCTATACCAATCTATTAAAAATTATTTATAAACTAAATAATTAAACCAAACATAAAGTAAGATAGTAGATAACTGTATGTTATTTTACTAAAATTAATAGTTTAGAAACGAAAAAATCATATTGGTTCCATTGTCATAAAAATTTAATAATTCAAAATTCAGACTTTTCAACTGCAGTGGGATTATCTTATTTGTAAATATGGCTTATGTTGTAGTGAACTAATTATCCATTAACTGACCTAATAAACATTAATGACACCTTAAAAAAATATTGAGGATACCCTTGTGGCTGGAAGTAGCTTACTCACCTTACTTGATGATATTGCCGCTGTACTAGACGATGTTTCCGTCATGACTAAAATGGCAGCCAAAAAAACCTCTGGAGTTTTAGGTGATGACCTCGCGCTAAATGCCCAGCAAGTCACAGGTGTTCGTGCAGATAGGGAGATCCCTGTTGTTTGGTCCGTCGCTAAAGGGTCATTTATTAATAAATTAATACTTGTTCCTTTAGCGTTATTAATCAGTGCCTTTATTCCTTGGGCCATCACACCACTACTTATGATTGGTGGGGCCTACCTTTGTTTTGAAGGCGCAGAAAAAATAACTCATAAGCTCTTGCATTCTAACGTAAAAAATACTGTTTCCCAAAACCAGTTACAGTTATCAGAAGAACAACTTAAGGAATTTGAAAGTAAAAAAATCAAAGGGGCTATTCGTACTGATTTTGTTTTATCAGCCGAAATCATTGCTATCACACTAGGCATTGTTTCCACTACCACTTTTATCAACCAAGTGGCCGTACTCTCTATCATTGCTATCGTAATGACTATCGGTGTATATGGCTTAGTTGCAGGGATTGTCAAATTAGATGACTTAGGCTTTTATTTACAGAAGAAAACTTCATCTTTATTAAAAAAATTTGGTAATTCATTGATTTATGCAACCCCTTATCTGATGAAAACATTATCTGTTGTAGGGACTGCCGCGATGTTTATGGTCGGTGGTGGTATTCTAACCCACGGTATCAGCTATATTTCAGAATGGATTACCGAAATATCGTTTACTGCAACCTTAACACCGATCATTGGTAGTACTATGCATTTTATCCTACCAACTATAATTAATTTATTTTTTGGGCTAGTAACAGGTCTAATCCTTGTTGCGATAATCTCACTATTCAAAAAATTAAAAAAAGCTTAAAACAAAAAGGTAGCTCTATCCATTAGGGCTGCCCTTCTTTCTATCATTGATATGATTATCAAAAATACTTTCGATGTATATTAGTTTACATATTGATTTACTTCGATATTTAAACTGATCTAAATCAAAAGAAACTCATCTTTAATTTACGCTATAATACGTAAATTCACTCACAGCAAAATAAAATTTAATCTTATATATCAATAAATAACACGATAAAACTCAACGGAGAATTTTATTTTCTATTTACTATTCTGTTATAAATCCCAAAAATTACTACCAAAGTAGTATATTTAATATTCAAACCTTTATGAACAATACTAGAAGTATGCATTTTAAGTTCACTAGCACGACTTTTTAAGGAAGTGACACATGCCCACGCTGTATCGTCGATTTTCAATCATTAACCAAGTGATCGGCCTAATGCTACTTATTGCGATCTTAGGAATTATTGGGATGACGATTTCCAATCGAATGATTATAAGTGTGCAAGGTAATGCTCATGCAATAAATAAATCAGGTTCACTACGAATGCAGAGCTACAGATTACTTTCTCTAGTCCCTTTAAATACCCAGAATCAGCGTTATCTCGATGCATTAGAATCTGACCTCATCAGTCCAGAACTGACTCAAGTTGTAAAGATCGAAAATTTAACGCCTCAATTTGATGAACTCTACAATTACTGGCTACATATCTTGAAACCCTCATTAATGGAAGCAAATGCCCCTAATGATGCAAGATACGAAGTTATATCATTTGTAAGTAAACTAGATGAATTAGTTCATAACATTGATGAGAAAACGGAAAGAAAGATTGCTTATGTTGCCATGACACAACTGATTTTTATCAGTTTAGTATTCTTATTACTGATGGGAACTATCTGGCACCTGAGAAAAAAAATTTATTACCCATGGGTTAAATTATTATCAATGGTCAATGCGATTGGACGAAAAGATTTTAGCCAACGCTACCCTAAAAATAATAGGCAAGATGAGCTAAATGCGTTAGGAGAAACTCTGAACCAAATGTCGGATGAATTAGCGCTAAGTTATCATCAGCTTGAAGAAAGGGTTGCAGAGAAAACTGCAGACTTAATCACAAAAAATAAAGTGTTATCATACTTATATCAATCAAGCCAAATCCTTCATTCATCAGATCCTCTCTACTTGCGATTACAAAAAGTCCTTATTGAACTAGAAAATATTACCATACTCAAAAATCTCAGTTTACGGTTGTATGAAGAAAGCAACGAAACATATTTTCACGAAATATGCTGCCATTCAACCGGGTTATCAGAAGTGAATACAACGCAGCTAGAACAACAAGCTTCAATCGAAAAACCGCTCAGCTTACAGTGGGATTTATCAGACAATATGCATCGTTATGGCATTATTATTGGGGAGATTGAAGATAACCAAATACTTTCAGATGAACAAAATAGCCTCGTTTCTGTTTTAGCTAAACAAATCTCTGGTATGTTAGCCATGGAGCACCAGATAGAACAACAGCAACAGTTACTTATCATGGATGAGCGCTCTGCAATTGCGCGTGAACTTCATGACTCGATTGCTCAATCTTTATCTTGTTTAAAAATGCAAATTAGCTATCTGCAATTACAGCCAGAGCCATTACCAGAAAAACCTCAACAACTGTTAACAGAAATGCGTAGCGAGATTAATACCGCATATAGCCAGTTAAGAGAATTATTAACTACATTTAGGCTTAAATTAATGGAACCGGGTTTACTTCCCTCATTAGAAAGTACTATTAGTGAATTTAGTGAACGCACAGGGTATACAATAGGCTTAAATTACGACCTACCCGCGAAAAGTATTTCACCGCATCAATCTATTCATATAATACAAATAGTCCGAGAAGCATTAACTAATATTTTAAAACACGCTAATGCAAAGTGGGCTGAGGTTTCATTAAACCAGTATGATGGTATTGTTACCATTACAGTTACTGACGATGGTACAGGGATCACGTCAAATACTGATAAACTTAACCATTATGGGCTTATTATTATGAGAGAAAGAGCATTAAGCCTTAATGGAAATTGTTGTATTACACCTAGGCCTCAAGGTGGAACAGAGGTAAAAGTTACCTTCCCTTTATCTGACGCTTAACATACCGGAAAATCATCTATGGAAAATACAAATATAGTGAACGAAAAATCAACCATTCTACTTATTGATGATCATCCGATGCTAAGAAATGGAGTCAAGCAATTGATTAGTTTGGAGTCTTCATTGCAAGTTATCGGTGAAGCTGGAGATGGTAAAACTGGCATACAGATCGCTGAAGAGCAAGATCCTGACCTTATCTTACTTGACCTCAACATGCCAGGCATGAATGGTTTTGAAACTCTCGATGAACTTAGGAAGCGAGAGCTATCAGGTAGAATTATTCTTTTTACCGTTTCTAATTATAGTGATGATTTAGTCAATGCACTAAAAAGAGGTGCCGATGGTTATTTACTAAAAGATATGGAGCCTGAAGAGCTTATCGTAGCCCTTAAAGAAGCTGCAAGCGGTAAGTTAGTTGTCAGCCCAACATTAGCATCTGTGCTTGCTGAATCACTAAGAGATAACACCACACAGGATGATAATAATATTGCTTCATTGACACCAAGAGAAGCCGATATTTTAGAACTGATCTCTCAGGGTTTATCAAATAAAATGATAGCTCGTAAACTCGATATTGCAGAAAGCACAGTAAAAGTACATGTTAAACATTTACTAAAAAAACTCAATTTAAAATCAAGAGTTGAAGCTGCAGTTTGGGTTTTACAACAAAAATAATTTTTACTCTCACAGCTATATCACCTTATGATAGCTGTGAGTTAAAAATAATTATATTTATAATTAAACAGCTCTAATATGCAAACTTATATTTTTAATTATACTAAACTAGAGCAATCATTTAATAACGGAAAATAATATAAATGAAAGATGAATTAATTTTAGTCGATGAGCATGACCAACCTATTGGGGTTATGCCAAAGCTATTGGCACATCAGCTCGGTCACTTACATCGAGCATTCTCAGTATTTATCTTTAATGAGAAAAATGAGCTACTAATTCAACAACGCGCTTTTCATAAGTATCATTCAGCGGGACAATGGGCAAATTCTTGCTGCAGTCATCCTAGACCAAATGAAGATACTCAGAAAGCTGCTGAACGTAGGCTTCAAGAGGAATTAGGTTTTGTCACTCCATTGACGCACATAGGTTCCTTAATTTATAAAGCAGATGTTCAGGGAGGCTTAATTGAACATGAGTATGACCATATTTTTATTGGTTATTATAACCAATATATTCAACCAAATAGAGAAGAAGTCTCATCTACAAGGTGGGTAAGCCTTCCTCAATTAAAACAAGAGATCGTTCTTACTCCTGAAATTTTCACACCGTGGTTCAAAAAGATACTAGAAGAATTTCCTTTATTAGATTTTAAATAAATATGTTTTATAACATTTTTATGAATAATTTAACTTTCTAATCTTCATTTTTAATTATGAAGAATATTTATATCTATTTGTAGCATTATAAATATTCAAGTAATAAACGTAATATTATTAAACTCCACTTAGTAATAGTATTGATTTAAGTTTAAGTTTAAGTTTAAGTTTAAGTTTAAGTTTAAGTTTAAGTTTAAGTTTAAGTTTAAGTTTAAGTTTAAGTTTAAGTTTAAGTTTAAGTTAGATTAATATTTTCTCCCGGCCTATCTTCAACAATAAATATTATTGATAATTTTTATTTAACCTACTCTCTTCATCAATAAATCTAACTCATATTTTATATAAAAATTAATCAGCTAGAAAATTACTACCACCTTATTTTCTACATTCTATTACTTTCCTTCCAGCTATATTTTTATATTTCCATAACAAGTGAGCTGTTACTTACTGCTTTACCACAAGCAATTACATTCACCCCAGCAATGGATAATTGTCGACTCAATATACTTATTTGATTTTATTGAAATTAACTATACTTAGTTAAGAAACAAGTGAGTTGTTACTTACTACTTTGGCTCAAGCGATGTCATTCATCACTGTGATGGAAAAACACCCAGTCCACAGTACTCACGTGATATTATTAAAATTCTCTTTTCCACAAAATAACCTGTGAGTTGTTACTTACTACTTTGGCTCGAGTGATTACATTCTCTGGAGTAATAGATAATCATCAATACACTATATCCGTTTGATTTTATTGACTTACCTACATTTAATTAAGAAACAAGTGAGCTGTTACTTACTACTTTGTATCTAAAACATCCATTCATGACGCCAATACAACCGCTTTTCTTCCATTGCTCCTCCTAGCTCCCCACCCCACTACCATCACCAGCAGCCATCGTCCCACCTCAACAAGTGAGTTGTTACTTACTACTTTGGCTCAAGTGATGTCATTCATCACCGTGATGGAGAAACACCCAGTCCACAGTACTCACGTGATATTCTTAAATTTTTTTCCACAAAATAACCTGTGAGTTGTTACTCACTACTTTACGTCTAGAATGTCCATTCGTCACACTGATACACTCCATTGCTCCTCCTAGCTCCCCTCACCCCACTACCATCACCGGCAGTCACCGCCCCACCTCAACATGTGAGCTGTTACTTACTACTTTATATCCAGAATTTTCATTCACAGAGCCAATGCCACTAAGAGTCACCTACCGATTGCCTAACCTAACTCTCTTAACTCTTTTTACCCCACAGCCATCACTTATATCTCCGCGCGCTCTTCAACACGTGAGTTGTTACTTACTACTTTGGCTCAAGTGATTACATTCTCTGGGGTAATAAATAATTATCAAATCACTATACCCATTTGATTTTATTGACTTACCTGCACTTAATTAAAAAATACGTGAGCTGTTACTTACTACTTTGACTCAAGTGATGTCATTCATCACCATGATGAACAAGCACCCAATCCATAATACTCACGTGACATTCTTAAAATTCTCTTTTCCACAAAATAATCTGTGAGCTGTTACTCACTACTTTAGTTCCAACAATTCTATTCACCACGATCAGCGGTAAAGATATATTAATGGCTTTCCATAAGCCAAAGAGATGAAAAGGGGAAGGGGAAATAGCGTAAGAAATACAGGAATAAAGAAATAAAAAAGAGAAAAGAGAAAAGAGAAAAGAGAAAAGAGAAAAGAGAAAAGAGAAAAAACATAAGATAGTTAGCATGTTAGCACAATACCGAGGATATCCCTAAACGCAAAAAAGCCACCCAATGGGTGGCTTCTTCACTAATTTAATGTCTGGCAGTTCCCTACTCTCACATGGGGAGACCCCACACTACCATCGGCGCTACGGCGTTTCACTGCTGAGTTCGGCATGGGGTCAGGTGGGACCACCGCGCTATTGCCGCCAGACAAATTCTGTTTGTTCCCGTTTAGTTTTCTCCACTAAACCAGAACGTCAATCTCAAACAAGCTGCGTGTCCTTCGCCTCTCGGCTTCTCACTCTTTCTTGAAAAACAACTCTATCTCTCAATCCCTAAAACACCTTCGGTGTTGTCAGGTTAAGCCTCACGGTTCATTAGTATTGGTTAGCTCAACATATCGCTATGCTTACACACCCAACCTATCAACGTCTTAGTCTTAAACGTTCCTTTAGGACCCTTAAAGGGTCAGGGAAGACTCATCTCAAGGCAAGTTTCCCGCTTAGATGCTTTCAGCGGTTATCTCTTCCGCACTTAGCTACCGGGCAATGCCATTGGCATGACAACCCGAACACCAGTGGTGCGTCCACTCCGGTCCTCTCGTACTAGGAGCAGCCCCTTTCAATCTTCCAACGCCCACGGCAGATAGGGACCGAACTGTCTCACGACGTTCTAAACCCAGCTCGCGTACCACTTTAAACGGCGAACAGCCGTACCCTTGGGACCTACTTCAGCCCCAGGATGTGATGAGCCGACATCGAGGTGCCAAACACCGCCGTCGATATGAACTCTTGGGCGGTATCAGCCTGTTATCCCCGGAGTACCTTTTATCCGTTGAGCGATGGCCCTTCCATTCAGAACCACCGGATCACTAAGACCTACTTTCGTACCTGCTCGAGCCGTCACTCTCGCAGTCAAGCTGGCTTATGCCTTTGCACTAACCGCATGATGTCCGACCATGCTTAGCCAACCTTCGTGCTCCTCCGTTACTCTTTGGGAGGAGACCGCCCCAGTCAAACTACCCACCAGACACTGTCCGCACCCCAGATAATGGGGCAACGTTAGAACATCAAACATTAAAGGGTGGTATTTCAAGGTTGGCTCCACGCAGACTGGCGTCCACGCTTCGAAGCCTCCCACCTATCCTACACATCAAGGCTCAATGTTCAGTGTCAAGCTATAGTAAAGGTTCACGGGGTCTTTCCGTCTTGCCGCGGGTACACTGCATCTTCACAGCGAGTTCAATTTCACTGAGTCTCGGGTGGAGACAGCCTGGCCATCATTACGCCATTCGTGCAGGTCGGAACTTACCCGACAAGGAATTTCGCTACCTTAGGACCGTTATAGTTACGGCCGCCGTTTACTGGGGCTTCGATCAAGAGCTTCTCCTTACGGATAACCCCATCAATTAACCTTCCAGCACCGGGCAGGCGTCACACCGTATACGTCCACTTTCGTGTTTGCACAGTGCTGTGTTTTTAATAAACAGTTGCAGCCAGCTGGTATCTGCGACTGGCTTCAGCTCCATCCGCGAGGGACTTCACCTAGCGCCAGCGTGCCTTCTCCCGAAGTTACGGCACCATTTTGCCTAGTTCCTTCACCCGAGTTCTCTCAAGCGCCTGAGTATTCTCTACCTGACCACCTGTGTCGGTTTGGGGTACGATTAATGATAATCTAGAGCTTAGAGGCTTTTCCTGGAAGCGGGGCATGAGCTACTTCATCACCGTAGTGACTCGTCATCGAACCTCAGCATGTAGTGAACCGGATTTGCCTAATTCACCTGCCTACATTCTTAAACCGGGACAACCGTCGCCCGGATAGCCTAGCCTTCTCCGTCCCCCCATCGCAATTATCACCAGTACGGGAATATTAACCCGTTTCCCATCGACTACGCATTTCTGCCTCGCCTTAGGGGTCGACTCACCCTGCCCCGATTAACGTTGGACAGGAACCCTTGGTCTTCCGGCGTGCGGGTTTTTCACCCGCATTATCGTTACTTATGTCAGCATTCGCACTTCTGATACCTCCAGCATACCTCACAGTACACCTTCACAGGCTTACAGAACGCTCCCCTACCCAACGAACGTATCCTTAAACTGACTGCCTGACGTTTCCGCCTCGACTTTGTTGGACGCATTGACGTCGCTTCGCTCCGTCAATCGTTTTGATACATCTGAGTATCACTTAATCAGTTTAAGTGATACGTTCGCTGCCGCAGCTTCGGTGCATAGTTTAGCCCCGTTACATCTTCCGCGCAGGCCGACTCGACCAGTGAGCTATTACGCTTTCTTTAAATGATGGCTGCTTCTAAGCCAACATCCTGGCTGTCTGAGCCTTCCCACTTCGTTTCCCACTTAACTATGACTTTGGGACCTTAGCTGGCGGTCTGGGTTGTTTCCCTCTTCACGACGAACGTTAGCACCCGCCGTGTGTCTCCCGTGATAACATTCTTCGGTATTCGTAGTTTGCATCGAGTTGGTAAGTCGGGATGACCCCCTAGTCGAAACAGTGCTCTACCCCCGAAGATGAGTTCACGAGGCGCTACCTAAATAGCTTTCGGGGAGAACCAGCTATCTCCCGGTTTGATTGGCCTTTCACCCCCAGCCACAAGTCATCCGCTAATTTTTCAACATTAGTCGGTTCGGTCCTCCAGTTAGTGTTACCCAACCTTCAACCTGCCCATGGCTAGATCACCGGGTTTCGGGTCTATACCCTGCAACTTATTCGCCCAGTTAAGACTCGGTTTCCCTACGGCTCCCCTATACGGTTAACCTTGCTACAGAATATAAGTCGCTGACCCATTATACAAAAGGTACGCAGTCACCCTGATAAATCAAGGCTCCCACTGCTTGTACGTACACGGTTTCAGGTTCTATTTCACTCCCCTCGCCGGGGTTCTTTTCGCCTTTCCCTCACGGTACTGGTTCACTATCGGTCAATCAGGAGTATTTAGCCTTGGAGGATGGTCCCCCCATATTCAGACAGGATAACACGTGTCCCGCCCTACTCGTCGAGTTCACAACACTAACACCTTCGGATACGGGGCTATCACCCTTTACTGCCGGACTTTCCAGACCGTTCTCCTGATGCTAATGCTGATTAAGACTCTGGGCTGCTCCCCGTTCGCTCGCCGCTACTAGGGGAATCTCGGTTGATTTCTTTTCCTCGGGGTACTGAGATGTTTCAGTTCCCCCGGTTCGCTTCGTTTGACTATGTATTCATCAAACGATAGTGCAACGAATTGCACTGGGTTTCCCCATTCGGAAATCGTCGGTTGTAACGGTTCATATCACCTTACCGACGCTTATCGCAGATTAGCACGTCCTTCATCGCCTCTGATTGCCTAGGCATCCACCGTGTACGCTTAGTCGCTTAACCTCACAACCCGAAGGTGTCTTTTTTGTCACTCGACACAAAACCCGACGGCTTCTGTCTGTTGACGACATCTTCAAGTTGAGATTTTTGAGAGACTCTCACATTGTTTAAGCGATAAACAATGTGCGTTGTTTTCAATTTTCAGCTTGTTCCAGATTGTTAAAGAGCATAATTGTTAAACCAACTATCGAAATAATTGGCTTAATCATTATTGGGGACATCGTCTTTCACTCGATATCGGCGCAATTGGCGTCCCCTAGGGGATTCGAACCCCTGTTACCGCCGTGAAAGGGCGGTGTCCTAGGCCTCTAGACGAAGGGGACACGAAACTTGTTTAGCAAATCACTGATTTGCTCGTTTCGTGTAAGGCGACATTCCTCATTGGAATGGAGCGGCTGTGTTAAAATTCTACATCAGCGCAAAAAGCCTCCCACGTGAACCTATTGCTCTACTTTCTATCAGACAATCTGTGTGAGCACTTCACAAAAACACTTCAATGGTAAGGAGGTGATCCAACCGCAGGTTCCCCTACGGTTACCTTGTTACGACTTCACCCCAGTCATGAATCACAAAGTGGTAAGCGCCCTCCCGAAGGTTAAGCTACCTACTTCTTTTGCAACCCACTCCCATGGTGTGACGGGCGGTGTGTACAAGGCCCGGGAACGTATTCACCGTAGCATTCTGATCTACGATTACTAGCGATTCCGACTTCATGGAGTCGAGTTGCAGACTCCAATCCGGACTACGACGTACTTTATGAGTTCCGCTTGCTCTCGCGAGGTCGCTTCTCTTTGTATACGCCATTGTAGCACGTGTGTAGCCCTACTCGTAAGGGCCATGATGACTTGACGTCATCCCCACCTTCCTCCGGTTTATCACCGGCAGTCTCCTTTGAGTTCCCGACCGAATCGCTGGCAACAAAGGATAAGGGTTGCGCTCGTTGCGGGACTTAACCCAACATTTCACAACACGAGCTGACGACAGCCATGCAGCACCTGTCTCAGAGTTCCCGAAGGCACCAAAGCATCTCTGCTAAGTTCTCTGGATGTCAAGAGTAGGTAAGGTTCTTCGCGTTGCATCGAATTAAACCACATGCTCCACCGCTTGTGCGGGCCCCCGTCAATTCATTTGAGTTTTAACCTTGCGGCCGTACTCCCCAGGCGGTCGATTTAACGCGTTAGCTCCGAAAGCCACTCCTCTAGGGAACAACCTTCAAATCGACATCGTTTACAGCGTGGACTACCAGGGTATCTAATCCTGTTTGCTCCCCACGCTTTCGCACCTGAGCGTCAGTCTTTGTCCAGGGGGCCGCCTTCGCCACCGGTATTCCTCCACATCTCTACGCATTTCACCGCTACACATGGAATTCTACCCCCCTCTACAAGACTCTAGCTGACCAGTCTTAGATGCCATTCCCAGGTTAAGCCCGGGGATTTCACATCTAACTTAATCAACCGCCTGCGTGCGCTTTACGCCCAGTAATTCCGATTAACGCTTGCACCCTCCGTATTACCGCGGCTGCTGGCACGGAGTTAGCCGGTGCTTCTTCTGTCGGTAACGTCAATCGTTGATGATATTAGCATCAACGCCTTCCTCCCGACTGAAAGTACTTTACAACCCTAGGGCCTTCTTCATACACGCGGCATGGCTGCATCAGGCTTGCGCCCATTGTGCAATATTCCCCACTGCTGCCTCCCGTAGGAGTCTGGGCCGTGTCTCAGTCCCAGTGTGGCTGATCATCCTCTCAGACCAGCTAGAGATCGTCGCCTTGGTGAGCCATTACCTCACCAACTAGCTAATCCCATATGGGTTCATCCGATAGCGCAAGGACCGAAGTTCCCCTGCTTTGCTCCTAAGAGATTATGCGGTATTAGCTACCGTTTCCAGTAGTTATCCCCCTCTATCGGGCAGATCCCCATACATTACTCACCCGTCCGCCGCTCGTCAGCGAGAAGCAAGCTTCCCCTGTTACCGCTCGACTTGCATGTGTTAGGCCTGCCGCCAGCGTTCAATCTGAGCCATGATCAAACTCTTCAATTAAAAAGCTTGATGCTCAAAGAATGTTACTGTCGTTTGATTTCCGAAGAAACCAAATTACCTATTAGTTCATATATATGAATTAACGTGTTAGTCACTCTTCAAGACTTAAAATCAAATATTTTTTTGATAGTGTCCTGTGAGTGCCCACACAGATTGTCTGATAAATTGTTAAAGAGCGTTGCGACTAAATCTTTTGATTTTCGACTTCAAGGTCGTTGTCGCGAGGTGTCGTATATTACGTTTTTTATTTAGAAAGTCAAGCGTTTATTTTCAACTTTTTTTCTTTCTCACCTCTGTTATCACTGGGTTATGAAGTTTTCTTCTAACCGGTTTGTCGTGACAACGGATGCGCATTATAGGGAGTCGAAAAATTCTCGCAAGTGTTTTTTTGATTTATTTCACCAAGCGATGATTTATTAAACAAAAAACACAAAATAACTACATTTTGTTGAAATTAAGACCTATAAACCATCAAATTCAGTTGCGAATTCGGCAACCTTTTCCCAGTTAGTATACTCAATCTCTGTTTTTGGGTCGGTTGGGCCATCTGTCATTTTCATGATTAGGCGGATCATCATTCTATCAAACCATTTATAACGCGGATAAAACAGCGCTCCGGCAAAAACAGACTTCAATGTTGGCTTCCAAGGACACGCTTCTAAAAACTTTCGCGTATATGCGTTAGTTTCAACCGTATTCTTACCTTCTTTCCTTGCCGTTAAATTTACAGCAAAAAAACCGGTCTTCATTGAATTCAATTGATTTTGATGGGAGATCACAAAGCGTTGTAGTTTTTTATTGAAATGCCCGTAACGAATAGATGCCCCTACTAATACTTTATCGTAGCCTGATAAATTAAGCTGTTGGTCAGTATTTAAATCACGAATATCACATTCACGACCTAAGCCTCTCAGCTGTTCCGCCATTTTTAAAATAATTTTTTTTGTTTGCCCATCCGTACTGGAGTGTAAAAGTAAATAGCTCATTATTGTTCCTAGATTATTATCATTTCTATATAGATAGTCTTATATATAGATTGCACTCAATTATTCACGCCAGAAAGTTGGAGTCAGTAGCACTAATAAAGTAAACACTTCCAAACGCCCAAATAACATAGTCACCACTAGAATCCATTTACCGGCTGGATTCATTGACGTAAAGTTATCTGCAACAGTCCCAAGGCCTGGCCCCAAGTTATTGAGTGTGGTCGCTATTGCTGAGAATGCGGAAAACTCATCAACACCTGTTGCGATCAGCAATAATAAGCTGACGACAAAAACAAGTGCATAGGCAGAGAAGAACCCCCAGACCGCTTCGATGATCCTTTCAGGCAATGCACGCTGCCCCAGTTTGATTGTGTAGACTGCATTAGGATGAACTAAGCGTTTTAACTCACGCGAACCTTGTAAGAAAAGTAACAAGATACGAATAACTTTTAACCCACCACCTGTCGAGCCTGCACACCCCCCAACAAATGCAGCACATAATAGAAGCATTGGTAAGAAAAGAGGCCATCCCGAAAAGCTATCCGTTGTAAAACCAGCCGTCGTTGCCATTGAAACAACTTGGAAGAAGGCTTGGTCAAGCGTTTGACCAAAACTACTATAAACAGAATGAAACATAAGCACTAAAGTACAAATGACCACTAAGACAAATTGGAAACTTATGAACATTCTAAATTCGGGATCGCGCCAATAAATCCCTAAACTACGTCCAGTTAGTACTGCAAAGTGTAAACCGAAATTACAACCAGAGATAATCAGGAAAATACCTATGATAGTGTTAATCGCAGGACTATTGAAATAACCAATACTGGCATCATGAGTTGAAAACCCGCCAATAGCGATAGTCGAAAAGCTGTGGGAAATAGCATCAAAAACATCCATTCCTGCTATCCATAAAGCAACTGCACAAGCAATTGTGAGCAGTACATAGATTAGCCATAATGTTTTTGCCGTTTCTGCAATGCGAGGCCGCATTTTATTGTCTTTCAAAGGACCCGGCATTTCTGCACGGTATAACTGCATTCCCCCAACGCCCAAAAGCGGTAAGATTGCAACAGCGAGCACAATTATCCCCATCCCCCCAAGCCATTGAAGCATCTGCCGATAAAACAAAATAGCTTTGGGCAAGGAATCAAGCCCTGTCAGCGTTGTCGCACCAGTGGTAGTCAAGCCTGAAAACGATTCAAAAAAAGCATCTGTAACCGAAAGGTTAGGCCTTTCAGAAAAAATAAAAGGTAATGCCCCAACGCTTCCCAGCACTGTCCAAAATAAAACAACAATAAGGAAACCTTCTTTTGCTTTAAGTTCGTGCCGGCTATTGCGGGTTGGTAGCCACAGAAAAAGGCCAATTAGCAAAGCAGTAACAAAAGTCTGGCTAAAAGCTCGACCTGCACCATCACGATAAATTAGCGCAACAATACCAGGAATAACCATGGTAAAAGAAAAGATAATGACAAGCAGCCCGACTATGCGGGTTATTGCACGAAAATGCATTCGGCAGGTTCCTTGATAAAACTGTTTACTATTCCGATTCTGGCGTGAGCGCTAAGGCCCCACGACTTATATCGCGTAATTTATCATTGACCTCCTGCTCAAGAGTAGCAGGAATTGCAATTTGTAAAGAGACAGTTTCATTATAATCACTGTGCAAAACCGTGCCATTCACCTGAGCAAGGAGTTGTTCAATCGCATTAATCAACGAATAGTCACACACTAAATTAAAGATTTTTTGTGGTACTTTTGTCTTTGTCGGTAATATTCTTAATGCTTGCTGGACACCATTTCCATAGGCTTTAACGAGCCCACCCGTTCCCAGTTTTATCCCACCAAAATAACGCACAACAACACAGGTAACCTCCCCTAGGTTGCTACCTAATAGTTGCGCCATAATGGGTTTTCCTGCTGTTCCAGTTGGTTCTCCGTCATCAGAGAACCCCAACTTTTGTGAATCATCAGGCCGACCAGCGACAAATGCCCAGCAATGGTGCCGGGCATCTGGGTATTGAGCTTTAATTGATTGAATATAATCTTTTGCCGCGTCAATACCATCTGTATGAGCTAAATACGTAATAAATTGGCTTTTTTTGATCTCTTCTGTAAAAGAAATAGTTTCAGCCGGTATTAAATAAGGTTTCATTAACGTAAATGTAAGTCTCGAGTCATATTTTCAATACGATTTGCGTGGATCACGATATTGTCTTCAATACGGATCCCACCGTAAGGTTTGAAAAACTCAATTTTATCCCAATTAAAATACTGGCTAAACTCCCCATTTCGCCACTCAGATAATAGAGATTCAATGAAGTAGAGCCCAGGTTCAATAGTTAACACCATTTTAGGTTCTAAAACACGAGTACATCGTAAGAATGGATACATTTTAGGAGCCGCAAGATGTGTACCGCTGTCATCTTGCATAAAGCCAGCAGCATCATGAACTTGTAACCCAAGCGGGTGCCCTAAACCATGAGGCAAAAATGGCGTTGTTAAGCCACTTTCCACCATTGACTCTTCGCTAATACCTTTAATAATATCATGTTTAATCAGTATTTTAGCAATCCTATGATGCATATCTACATGATAGTCTGTATAGCGTACACCCGCCTTGATTGTATCAATTAAAGCGAGCTGTTCTGTATTGACATCCGCAACTAATTCAGCAAATTCATCCTTCCCTTTTGCCGCATAAGTTCTCGTAATATCAGCAGCATAACCGTTATATTCAGCTCCTGCATCAATAAGGAAGCTACGCAATTCATTCGGCACAGTTTGCTGTAGCTTAGTGTAATGCAATACCGCTGCGTTTTCGTTCAGCGCAACAATGTTACCATAAGGGACATTGGTATCTCGATGCCCAGTTGATTGTAAATAACTAATATTAATATCAAACTCACTCATACCTGCACGGAATGCTTCGAGAGCGGCAAGGTGCCCATTTACTGCCATTTTTTGCGCTTCACGCATGCAGTAAAGTTCATAATCGGTTTTATAAGAACGATGATAATGATAGTAATCTAAAACAGGTTTGGGATTGATATTATGTAGCGAAATCCCTAACGACTCAGCTTTTGCAGTTGCCGAACCAATATAAGCCACATTTTCTTTCGGTAGACTTGTTAGGAAGGTTTTAATGTCATCCGCATTTTTTAAATGGATTAATTCAATATCTTTAGTCCAAAAACTGTTCGGAAGTGGCTCAACACTATGCCAATAGTCAACAGGGGAATAAAACCATAGTTTAGGTTTATTTACGCCATCAACTAATAGCCATGAATGTGGAACATCGGTGACAGGTACCCACGCTTTAAAATGAGGGTTAACTTTAAACGGATAGTCGCTATCATCAAGAAAGATGCGTAGGGGTTCACCTGAATGAATCAATATGGCATCTAATTTGCTGCGCTGTAAAACTTGCTGAGTTCTGTTTTGTAACGTTTTAATATGTTCAGCGTAGAGTGCAGTCAGTTTTTCCATTTCCTTCAACCTTTCAGCATTAATTAGAAAAATTAAGCTTACCACGTTCTGTTATTAACGGATATGCGCTCTGTTGCAAACCCGCACTAATTAATTGATATATAATTAATTTATCATTTAAAACATTAATTATTTCACTTAATTGCTGTGACCAACCTTCCATTTTTGTTATTAAAAGTTTGCAATTAATTAACATTCTAGTCACACTCAACTCATCTGGTCGTACCAGATAACACTACCACGTAGAGGAGAGCAGAATGCTTTATCAAAGTGACACTATCTATATTCAATGGTTGAAACAAGGGATTGCAGAACTGGTTTTTAACTCACCAGGGCCAATTAACAAATTGGATACCCACACCGTTGCTTCACTTGATGAAGCCGTGTCTGTTCTTGAGCAACAAACCGAGCTGCAAGGTGTAATTTTCCGCTCTGATAAATCCGCTTTTATTGTTGGTGCTGATATCAAAGAGTTTCTTTCACTCTTTGAAGCATCAAAAGAAACGCTAAGTGATTGGTTGCACTACGCTAACAGTATTTTTAATCGCATTGAAGACCTGCCTGTTCCAACGATTTGTGCCATTAATGGCTATGCATTAGGTGGTGGCTGTGAATGTGTTTTATCCACTGATTTTCGCATCGCTTCACCTGATGCTCGAATTGGGCTTCCTGAAACAAAACTTGGGATCATGCCTGGATTTGGTGGGTCTGTTCGTCTACCTCGATTAATTGGTTTAGATAGCGCATTAGAAATTATTACTGCAGGTAAAGATGTCGATGCCTCTCAAGCTTTAAAACTTGGCCTTATTGACGCGATTGTTAGTACAGAAGCTCTCGCACACTCAGCACTGCAAGTTATTGAATCTGCAATCACCGGGGCCTTCAATTGGCAGAAGAAACGCCAACCTAAACTTAATCCTCTACAATTGAAACCTATTGAGCAAACGATGAGTTTCAATGTCGCTAAGGGGATGGTGTACAAGGTTGCTGGCAAACACTATCCAGCCCCTATGGCTGCTGTGAATACGATAGAAAAAGCAGCAAACTGCACTCGTGATAAGGCATTGAAGCATGAAACAGCTGCATTTGTTCCTCTAGCGCATAGTGATGTTGCACGTGCTTTAGTGAATATTTTTCTAAATGACCAACAAGTTAAATCAAACAGTAAAAAAGTCGCACAACATGTTGATATTCCAACACATGCTACAGTATTAGGTGCAGGGATTATGGGCGGTGGCATTGCTTATCAATCAGCCAGTAAAGGCGTGCCAGTCTTAATGAAGGATATTAATGTTAAGTCATTAGACTTAGGGATTGAAGAAGCGCAAAAGCTATTAAATAATCAGTTTGAGCGTGGAAAAATTACAGCTGCGAAAATGGCAGCAACCTTATCATCAATTCATCCCTCATTATCTTACAACGGGGTGGAAAATAGCCAAATCGTCGTAGAAGCCGTTGTTGAGAACCCGAAAGTCAAAGCTGCTGTATTATCTGAAGTTGAATCCTTAGTAACAACAGAAACCATACTGGCTTCAAATACTTCAACGATTCCAATTTCAACCCTCGCAAAATCACTAAAACGCCCAGAAAATTTCTGCGGCATGCACTTTTTTAACCCAGTGCATCGGATGCCATTAGTCGAAATTATCCGAGGAGAACAAACTTCTGATAACACGGTTGCTAAGGTTGTTGCCTACGCCAATAAAATGGGTAAAACCCCTATTGTTGTCAATGATTGCCCTGGCTTCTTTGTTAACCGAGTACTTTTTCCTTATTTTGCAGGCTTTAATTTGCTGCTACAAGATGGAGCTGACTTTAGAGAAATAGATAAAGTCATGGAAAAAGAGTTTGGCTGGCCAATGGGGCCTGCTTATCTCCTTGATGTCGTTGGTATTGATACCGCTTTTCATGCGGAACAAGTTATGGCCCAAGGTTTTCCTGAAAGGATGGGGAAAAACGGAAAAAATGCCATCGATGTAATGTATGAACAACAACGATTTGGCCAAAAGAATGGCCAAGGGTTTTATCAATATGAAAAAGATAAAAAAGGGAAACCGAAAAAAATTGATGACCCTCGGACTGATGAATTACTTGCTACTATTTGCCCAACAAAGCGCACTTTCACCAAAGAAGAAATTATTGCTCGAATGATGGCTCCCATGATTAACGAAGTTGTTCGTTGCTTAGAGGAAGGTATCATTCAAAGCCCTTCAGATGCAGATATTGCTTTAGTTTATGGTTTAGGTTTTCCACCATTTAGAGGGGGAGTATTCTGCTATTTAGATACCTTAGGTAGCCAGTCTTACTTGAAAACGACGGAATCTTTGCAGCACTTAAGCCCGCTATATCACGCGCCTAGTGGCTTAAAAGAAAAAGCGGCTACCAATGCAAGATATTACCCACAGCCACCTGTCGTGGCGATTGATGTCAAAAAAGTTGCGAGAGGTTAATTTTATGGAAAATGTCGTCATTATTGATGGAATACGTACACCAATGGGCCGTTCAAAAGGTGGGGTATTTCGCCATGTTAGAGCTGAAGACCTTTCTGCACACCTCATGAATGCAATTTTTGAACGTAATCCAAACGCAAGTAAAAAAGAATTGGATGACATTATCTGGGGTTGTGTTCAGCAAACACTGGAACAAGGGTTTAATGTTGCTAAAAATGCAGCATTGCTCACGGATATTCCTCATACAGTTCCAGCAGTTACAGTAAATCGCCTTTGTGGTTCATCAATGCAAGCAATACATGATGCGAGTCGGTTAATTATGACGGGTGATGCAAAATCTGTACTCATTGGTGGGGTGGAGCATATGGGCCACGTACCAATGACTCATGGTATAGATTTCAACCCTAAGCTGACTTTACACGTTGCTAAAGCCGCAGGCGCTATGGGTCTAACCGCTGAAATGCTTGCCAAAATGTATAAGATTAGCCGAGAAGAGCAAGATGCGTTTGCGTTACGGTCTCACCAACTTGCTGCCTTAGCGACGGAAAAAGGGAAGTTCAATAACGAAATCGTCCCAATTAGTGGCCATGATGCCACAGGTAACCTCATTTCAGTCAATTATGATGAAGTGATTCGTTTTGACGCAAATCTCCAAGGTTTAGCCGCTCTTCGCCCCGCTTTTGACCCTGTTAGTGGAACGGTAACCGCAGGTAATTCATCTGCTCTGTCTGATGGTGCTTCTGCGATGTTACTGACTAGCGAAAGTTATGCCACGCAGCAAGGAATTAAGCCACGAGCCAAAATACGCGCAATGGCCGTTGTTGGCTGTGACCCATCAATCATGGGATTTGGGCCTGTGCCAGCAAGTGAACTCGCTTTGAAACGCGCAGGACTAACTTTAAATGATATTGATATTATTGAATTAAACGAAGCTTTTGCGGCGCAATCTATTGCCTGTCTAAAAGGCTTGAAGCTATCAGAAAACCAATTAGATGATAAAGTAAATCTCAGCGGAGGGGCTATTGCACTTGGCCATCCGTTGGGGTGTTCAGGAGCAAGAATTTCAACAGCTTTGCTTAATCATTTAGAACAAAACGATAAACAATTTGGTTTAGCCACCATGTGCATCGGGTTCGGCCAAGGTATAGCCACAATTATTGAACGAGTTTAACAATTTAGTTTTAGTTTTAGTTTTAGTTTTAGTTTTAGTTTTAGTTTTCGCAAACATTGTATTTTGTCGATGTTCCCGCCTAGTCAGGGGCGGGTTTTTTTTGCCTTTTTTTGCCCAAATAACCACAACAAACTTAACCCTCATAGTTCGGGTTATCGGTAGGCGGCAAGCAAATGAGCCCCTAGGAGCATACAAAAGTATGTGACTAGAGCGAATGAGTGAAGCCCCCCCCCTACAATTTGAAATATGACGGGTTAAATGAATTCGTAAGCATCACCGAATAACTGCTCCAATTTAGCTCCGCGCTCATTACAAAACCGTTCTCTCGCTATTTTCGCCATTTCAAAACGACCTGCAATATAGATATCATGACTGGACAAATCGCCAAAATCTTCTAATACTGCGCTCAGGACTGTTCCTGTTCTACCACGCCATAGTTCGTCTGGTTGCTCAACAACAGGGGTGATCTTTAAATTAGGATAGTTTTCACTGAGGGCCTGCAATTCACCAAGATCGTATAAGTGCTCCAATTGACGACCGCCCCAATAGAAAGTTATGTCACGATTTGGGTTTTCAGCTAACGCCGCAAGCAATACTGAGTGGGTATAGGAAAAACCTGTTCCACCTGCAATTAAAATCATTGCGTTACTGCTATTTTCCCGAAACCAAGCTTTACCGTGAGGAATGTCAATATTTATACGTTTCTGATCCAGAATTCGATCCATTACAGCCATTGCGTATAAATTAATCTCAGAAGCACCAATATGTAATTCGATAGTTTCTTTATTATTTGGAGTAGAAGCCATTGAAAATGGTCGTTTGTCACGCTCATCCATCACGACCATTAAATATTGGCCTGCTTTAAAATGAAAAGGACCATCTGGCAACAAAATCACCCGATAAACCGTATCCGTGATAGATTCAACAGATGTTACTTTACAGCTTAAAGTTGCCATGGTTTCCCTCTTATTTTTTATCAAAAATATTTAATTGTTCCCAAATATCATCAATGCGAGATTTAACGCTCTCTGTCATTACGATAGGACGCCCCCACTCACGATCTGTCTCACCAGGCCATTTATTGGTAGCATCAAGTCCCATTTTTGAACCTAACCCTGAGACAGGAGAAGCGAAGTCGAGATAATCTATTGGTGTGTTTTCCATCATCACTGTGTCACGGGCAGGGTCCATCCGAGTTGTAATTGCCCAGATAACATCTTTCCAGTCCCGTGCATTAATATCATCATCACAAACAATAACAAATTTAGTGTACATGAATTGGCGCAGGTATGACCAGACCCCCATCATGACCCTTTTGGCATGTCCTGCATATTGTTTTTTCATTGTCACAACGGCAAGACGATACGAGCACCCTTCTGGAGGAAGATAAAAATCAACAATTTCAGGGAATTGCTTTTGAAGAATAGGGACAAGGACCTCGTTTAACGCCTCCCCTAATACTGCAGGCTCATCGGGTGGTCTTCCTGTATAGGTTGAGTGATAAATTGCATCACGACGCTGAGTCACATGAGTCACGGTAAATACAGGGAAATTATCGATTTCATTATAATAACCTGTATGATCACCATAAGGGCCTTCAGGGGCCATTTCGCCCGGCTCAATATACCCTTCTAAAATAATTTCAGCGCCAGCGGGAACTTCAAGGTCATTCGATATGCATTTAACAACCTCGGTTTTATTGCCACGCAATAACCCCGCAAAAGCATATTCAGATAATGTGTCAGGGACTGGTGTTACCGCACCTAAAATAGTTGCCGGATCTGCGCCAAGAGCGACTGCAACAGGAAATTTTTCGCCTGGATGAGCTTGGCACCACTCTTGAAAATCCAAAGCGCCACCGCGATGAGATAGCCAACGCATAATGACTTTATTTTTTCCAAGAACTTGCTGGCGATAAATACCTAAATTTTGCCTTTCTTTATGTGGGCCCTTAGTGACTGTCAACCCCCATGTGATTAAAGGTGCGGCATCTTCTGGCCAACAATGCATAACTGGAATTTTTGTCAGATCAACGTCTTCACCAGCCCAAATTTGTTCCTGACAAGGAGCAGAACTTAGCCGTTTTGCAGGCATGTTCAGCACTTGCTTGAATTTTGGTAGTTTATCGAAAAGGTCACGAAAGCCTTTCGGAGGATCGGGCTCTTTCAGAAAAGCGAGTAATTTGCCTACATCATGTAAAGCTTTTATGTCCTCTTGCCCCATTCCCATCGCAACACGTTTAGTTGTGCCAAACAGGTTACACAAGACAGGCATGTTATAGCCTTTGGGATTTTCAAATAATAGGGCCGGTCCCCCTGCTCTTAGTGTGCGATCTGCAATTTCGGTCATTTCCAAATAGGGATCGACTTCCATTGTAATACGTTTTAACTCGCCTTGTTTTTCAAGTTGCGAGATGAAATCTCTAAGGTCACGGTATTTCATTATCTTCTTTTACTGTTACAGAGGGAGTCTCATTATAAGACGTCCGGCCAAGGTTACAAGTTACAGCCTATCCCCTTAATCCTTCAAGTTACAGCGCTTTTCGTTGAAGTATAAGTGACTACTCTCAGCTAGCCGAGTCACATAGTTTATCTATGCGCCCCGCCAATCTTCCTTTGTCACCTACCTGTAACTCGAATTATTTGGAGTATAAAACACTTTAAAATCAATCTTTTTCTGGCTTAGTATACCATTTTACTGGCAATCAAAAGGGACTAATTTTTCTAATAGTAAAGTATCAAATTGTTCTGAGAATGTTTTATTATGCTGAAATAGTTTAAAACCTTCATCTTTTCCGCTGAAATAATGAAGTTCATTACCTTTAATTTGTAACCCACTTCCCTCCCTTAGCGCAACAACAACTTCATGAGGATTAATCACACAAAATTCTTGTAATCGTTCATCACGAGTTTCGCCCATATGACCAGAAATATGAGCATCAATATAATGAGGGTTAATTTGTAATGGAAATAGCCCCAGAGATGGCATAATTGCAGCATTACTAACAGGCATATCATTCGTAGTACGGATACTTGGAGTTGCTACATTGCATCCTGCACTCCAGCCGATATATGGCACACCACGCTCACGAACCGCACGTTGAATAGCAACGATCAACCCATTCTCATGTAGGCATTTATTCAGCCACCAAGTATTACCACCACTGACAAGAATACATTCAGCCTGCTCAATCGCTTCTACAGGGCTAGAAAAGTGCTCAATTGTCGTAACTTTTATTCCCAACGCTTCCGAAAGTTGTTCAGCTCTCTCATCATGTGAACCTCGAAGAACCGCATAAGGAACCAAAACTGCTGACTTTATGTTCTTACGAGCAATCATTTCTTTGATTCGAGGTAAGGCGTAGCTAAGCCATACAGGGTTGCCTGGTAGCTTACCGTTACTCAACAAAAAGATATCCATTATGTCTCCTACTGATTTAGTTTTTGCACTACAGTTATCATAAGAATATATTGGATTAATATAGACCTAAGAGTATCAATAATATGGTGCCATTATTCATTAGTCACATTGTTATGTCGTAATTTGTTATCATAAACATAGTTTTGTCAGATGGAATTCAAAAAAATGGAAAAATGGTATTTGCTTTACTGCAAACGAGGGCAAATTGAGCGTGCTATGGAGCATTTAAACCGACAGAATGTTATTTGTATGACGCCCATGACTGAAATGGAAAAAGTGGTTAGAGGGAAAAGAACGACTGTGCAAGAAGCGCTGTTCCCAAATTACTTATTTGTGAAATTTGATCACAACGAAATTCATACAACAACAGTCCAATCAACAAGAGGGGTCAGCCATTTTATTCGTTTTGGCCAATTGCCAGTGGAAGTCCCCGAAAAAATTATTGAGCTTCTACAACAAACTCCCATTAGTTATACCGTTGCACCAGATATGCCAAAGCATGGTGATCAGGTTACAATTACGGAAGGTATTTTTGCGGGTGTACAAGCTATTTTTGATGAGCCTAATGGTGAATATCGTTCTATTCTTTTACTGAATATTTTAAATAAAAGCGTACCAAAAGTAGTTGATAACACACAGTTTAAAAAAAATACAGATTGAATGTTTCAAGCAATAATGTTTCAAGCAATAAAAAGCCCTCTTTAGAGGGCTTTTTTGTCATTGTACATTACAAATAACAGCTATTTGGTGCAAATCAGGACTCTTCTTTTTCTTCTTCCTCTGCCCCTTCTTGTCGATTTCTGCCTTTGCCAACATAGAAATTGGATAGCAAGACACCGAGTTCAAAAAGCAAATACATTGGAACAGCAAGTAAAGTTTGAGAGAGTACATCTGGCGGTGTTAAAAACATCCCAACAATAAATGCCCCGACTAAA
The DNA here is from genome assembly GCF_002843235.3 of Providencia huaxiensis. Taxonomy (NCBI): domain Bacteria; kingdom Pseudomonadati; phylum Pseudomonadota; class Gammaproteobacteria; order Enterobacterales; family Morganellaceae; genus Providencia; species Providencia huaxiensis. Next base: position 4,485,866 of record NZ_CP031123.2, on the reverse strand, counting down.
ATATAAGGACGTTTACGTTTCAGTGATTCCGGTGTAGTCACACCAGTCCAACACAGTAAAATAATTGCAATAGGTACTTCAAATGCTGCACCGAAAGCCATGAATAATGTCATGACAAAGCTAAGGTATTTACTGATATCAGGAATAAAGTTGACGCTATCCGGGGTCGTTTTAACAAAGAAACCAAATGCGAGCGGAAAAACAACGAAGTAGGCAAATGCCATTCCCAAATAAAACAAGAAGCTACTTGAAACAAGCAAAGGCAACATGAGTTTGCGTTCATGCTTGTATAAGGCGGGCGCAATAAAAGCCCAAATTTGATAGAGAATAACTGGGATCGATACAAAAACCGATACCATCATTGTCAATTTAATTGGGGTAAAGAATGTTGACGCCACATCCGTCGCACTCATTTGCGAACCTACTGGCAGCTTATCAATCAAAGGGGCTGCTACCAGCCGATAGATATCATTTGAAAAATAAGCAAGGGCAGCAAAAACAATTAAAACTGTAATTAAACAGTTTAGCAGCCGTTTGCGAAGTTCAATGAGGTGGCTAATAAGTGGTTGTGTATCATTTACAGCCATGTGTTATTTTTCACTTTCAGTTTGATTAGAGTTTTTTACGTTAGCTTCGAGTGATCCTACTGTTTTTACAGCTGTTGAATCTTCCGGTTTTTCATCCTCAACAACGGCAGCCATTTTCGCTGCATGTTCAGGGTTTGGATCAGACTCCTCAGGTTGCTGAGTATTATCTTTCGCTTCCTTTACAGCACTATCGTAACTGTCAGTGATCTCTTTTGCTTTGTTTAACTCTGTTTCAATATCATTGGTTGTCTCTTGGTAGCCGCTTTTAAGCGATTGTGCAGCTGTACGCAATTCTTCCATGGACTGCTTAAGTTCAGGAGAAAGTGCTTCTAAATTAGCCTTTTCTTCAACCTTTTTCAGCGTGTCCTGTAGTTCCTGCAATTTTAACTCTTGCGTTAACTCATTTTGTACATTTGCAGCCATAGAACGCATCGCACGGATCCACCCAGCGACAGTTCTCACTGCCACTGGTAATCGCTCAGGGCCTAATACAACGAGACCAATAACTGCAATAAGCAACAGTTCACTAAAACCTATGTCAAACACGGTTTAACCCTGCTCTTTATTTTTGCTCTCAACTGGGCTTTCTTTCTTCTCAGCAGCCTGTTGTTCCGTAATATTTTTAGGTGCGAAGTCAGCATCTTGCTTTTCTTGTTCTGCTTTTGCTTTTTCATCATCGCTCATCGCTTTTTTAAAGCCTTTGAGTGATTCACCTAAATCAGAACCTAAAGAACGTAATTTCTTGGTGCCGAAAATCAAAATAATAAGTAAAGCAATGATAATGAGTTGCCAAGGACTACCGAAAGCAGCCATTGCAAAAGTTGATTCCATTGTTAATACCTCTATATAGTTTTGGGATCAATGTTATGAGATCTATTATATACAACCAACACAAAATACGGAAATGTTCACAGCCTTATAAACTTGTCGCAAAACAAAGTTTACTTAATTTTCGTCTGTTTTACACCAACCAAACAGCCAAGACAAGGCGCCTGCGGCCATAAATACCACGGCTAGCTGCTTTAAGTCAGAAATAAAAAATAAGCTACCGCATAAGACAAATGTCGCCCCGATCCCTAGGAGGAATTGCGACTTACGCTGTTTATTACGCTGATTTTTCAATTGCTGTGTTAATTGGTCAATATTCGACTGTAAGTATTTATGCTGCCTCAAAGCACCATATATCAAATCAGGAATTTCAGGCATTTTTTCTGCCCAATAAGGCGCCTTTTCTTTTAATGCTTGAGTGATTGCAGGTATCCCTACTTGGCTATGAACCCAATCCTCAAGGAATGGTTTTGCTGTTTTCCATAGGTCAAGCTGAGGGTAAAGCTGCCGTCCTAGCCCTTCTACATACAGCAGTGTTTTTTGTAATAAGACTAACTGTGGCTGAACTTCCATGTTGAAACGGCGTGCTGTATTAAATAAATTTAATAATACTTGCCCAAATGAAATTTCAGCCAATGGTTTTTCAAAAATAGGTTCACATACAGTACGAATAGCAAACTCAAAGTCTTCCACATTTGTGTCTGAAGGAACCCAGCCCGAGTCAACGTGCAATTCTGCAACTTTGCGGTAATCACGATTAAAAAAAGCAATGAAGTTTTCTGCCAAATAGCGTTTATCTTCTTTGTTTAATGAACCGACTATTCCACAGTCTATCCCTATGTATTGAGGATCTTCTGGATGATCGTAACTAACAAAGATATTGCCTGGATGCATATCTGCATGGAAAAAACTGTCACGGAAAACCTGTGTGAAGAAAACTTTAACACCACGTTCTGCCAGCAGTTTCATATTGGTTCCCTGCGCTTTAAGCGCAGCAATATCAGAAACTGGGATCCCGTAGATACGTTCCATGACCATCACGTTTTCACGACAATAATCTGGATAGACCTCTGGCACATACAGCATGGCGCTGTTTTCAAAATTACGACGAAGCTGAATGGCATTTGCTGATTCACGGAGTAAATTCAGCTCATCAATCAATGTTTTTTCGTATTCACGCACGACTTCTTTTGGCCTTAATCGCCGCCCATCTGGCAACAAAGGAACCCAATTTGCAATGCGGTACATTAATTTAATGTCAGCTTTAATAATTGGCAAAATATCAGGGCGGATCACCTTGATGACAACATCTTTGCCATTTTCTTTTAATGTTGCGGTATGAACCTGAGCGATGGACGCAGACGCTAAAGCTTGCTCATCAAAATCATCAAACCACTGTTCTAGTGGCCCTTCGAGAGACTCTTCAATATAGCTTCGTGCCAGTTTGCCATCAAAACTCGCGACTTTGTCTTGCAATAACGAAAGTTGATCTGCGATTGCTGGAGGGAAAAGATCTCGACGAGTCGATAGCATTTGGCCAAATTTGATCCAAACGGGCCCAAGTTCTTGTAGGGCGAGACGAAGCCTTTCACCCAATGCTTTGTCTTTATGCTTATTTCTGATCCAAAAGAAACCTAAGCGACCAATTCTTAATGGTAACGTTAGTTTAATTTTGGGGATTAACTCATCTAATCCGTAAGAGAGAAAAACCCGAATAATGAAGTAAAGTCGTTTTATTTCACCGGGTGTCATTCTTCTCCTCCAACTGGCTTAACCGTTGTTCAAGCGCACTCAATGAATTTTCTATTTGCTCAACTCCATCACTAAAATGAGCTAGCTCAAGTTGGCTAGGAGCCATTTTCCATTCTTCAACTATTGCGTCTTTGATATACGTTTTTTGCCGTTTTACTAAATGAGATGCAAGGCACGCGCCTTTATTCAGTAGCTTACTAAGACCCTCGGCTGCAACATCACCAATATAAGGTGATAAATAGTGAGCAGGATTCCAAATTGCTAAATCAAGCAAAGAAGACCAGTGCTGCACAATTTGCATATCCCCTTCAATCACGATATCACCGCGATTGATAAGTTGAGCTAATTGCTGTTTGTCTTTCAATTTAACAAGCGTAAAGATGGATGTTTTAATGGTACAGTCCGCAGGCTCAACCCACTGGCTTAACACATCAACATGGTTTTCAGCAAAAACAAGTGTTAACGTTTTATTCAGTTCTTTAAGTTCAATCGCCATAACTTTACCAGCCAAACGCATTCTAGCAGGCTGTAGAACTTTTTCTTTAAACAACATGTGGTTAAGAGAGGTTTCCATCAATGCTGTTATCAAAGAATACAAAACTGTATTTTGATTTTCGGTATGTGTTGATGGTGCTTCCATCTTAGAATTTAAACCCTTTGTGCAATGCGACAATTCCACCTGTCATATTGGTGTACGACACTTGTTCAAAACCTGCATTTTCCATCATACCTTTTAGTGTTTCTTGGTTTGGATGCATGCGGATTGACTCAGCTAAATAACGATAGCTATCGGGATCATTAACGATCGCCTGACCAATACGAGGGAGTATATGGAATGAATAGGCGTCATAAGCTTTATTCAAAGGTTCAATAATTGGTTTTGAGAACTCTAATACCAATAAACGCCCACCTGGTTTTAGCACTCGGAACATAGAGCGTAGCGCTTTGTCTTTGTCGGTGACATTACGCAGACCAAAAGAGATAGTAATGCAGTCAAAATAGTTATCAGGGAATGGCAGCTCTTCCGCATTGGCTTGCACATAATTAACATTACCGACAATACCAAGGTCACGTAATTTCTCACGCCCCATTTTTAGCATTGAGTCATTAATGTCTGCGAGTATGACTTCGCCTTTTTCACCTACTAAACGTGAAAATTTAGCAGTTAAGTCACCGGTTCCACCTGCAAGGTCAAGTACTCGCTGATTACGACGTACTCCGCTCGCTTCAATGGTAAAACGCTTCCAAATACGATGGATACCAAATGACATTAAATCATTCATTAAGTCATATTTTGATGCTACTGAGTGAAAAACATTCGCTACTAGGCCAGCTTTATCTTCTTTGCCGACAGTACGGAAACCGAAATCAATGGTTTCTTTAGTTGGTTCAGTCATTTCTCTTATGCCTGCTTATCATTCAAACTTTTGTAGGAAGTGTAACAGTCTTTGAGCCAAAACCCTATCAGAAGTCTAAGATTCCGCACAATTAGGCGTATCAGACCGCTCAACTAATTGAGGCGCTATAGGTTGCTTAATTTCGACTCCGAGCTCTTTAAAACTTTCCGCTTGGCTAATTAAATTTCCACGTCCTTGAGCAAGGCGCTTCATTGCCGATAGGTAAGTATTATTCGCTTTATCAAGACTGGCGCCTAAAACTTGCATATCATCAACAAACAAACGCAGCTTGTCATACATTTTCGCTGCTCTGTTTGCTATCTCTTGAGCATTTTGCCCTTGGCGTTCATACCGCCATATATTATTAATCGTTCTTACTGCGACTAACAATGTTGAAGGACAAACTAACATAATATTCTGTTTAATTCCTTCATCAAGTAACTCGGGAGCCTCTTTCAAAGCAAGTAAATAAGCAGGCTCAATAGGGATAAACATTAAAACGTAATCCAATGAGCGAATTCCCGGTAACTGGTGGTAATCTTTACGACTCAACATACGCATATGATTGCGGATAGAAGCCACATGGTTTTTCAATGCTTGTTGCTGTTCATGTGGGTCTTCGCTATTGAAGTAATGTTCATAAGAAACTAGCGACATTTTGGCATCAACGACCACATCTTTACCTTCAGGAAGATGGATAATCACATCCGGTTGATAACGGCTATTATAACTTGTATTGATGCTAACTTGAGTTTCAAATTCACTTCCTTCACGTAAACCTGAGACTTCGAGAATTCTGGTAAGAATGGTTTCGCCCCAGTTCCCTTGAATTTTGTTATCCCCTTTCAGAGCTCGTGTCAGGTTAACCGCTTCTTTGGTCATTTGATTATTGAGCTGCTGTAATTGCCGAATTTCATAGGCTAAAGTGTGGCGCTCTTTGGCTTCTTCACCAAAACTTTGCTGAACTTGCTGACGAAACCCCTCTAATTGCTCACGAAAAGGTGACAACATCGCCAATAGGCTTTTCTGTTGTTGCTCTGATGCACGGCGCTCATTTTGTTCAAAAATACGATTTGCTAAGTTTTCGAATTGTGCTGTCAGCCGTTGTTCACTATTTTGTAAAATTCGCTGTTTTTCTTCGTTTGCTAGCTGGTTTTGCTCAAAACGGGTGATGACCTCGCGAAGTTCTGCTTCTTGTTCTCGGTTGATGTCCCTTTGAGTACGCAGTTCTTGATCTAGCCTGTCATATTCTTCTTTCCATTGCGCAAGGTGAATATTTTTTTCGTCACTTGCTGCAAGTTGACGGTTGAGTTGCTGCAGTTCCTGATCTTTTTGCGCAATTTTTTGGGCAATAGAGAACCAAGTGGCTAAACCACCAACTAAAACGCCACTCAACGCCCCAATAACAGCATATAAAAGAGAGGTATCCACGGTTAAATCCTTACTTTACAAAGTCTAGTGTAAGGTAATGGGATACTGTATAAGTGTCCAGAGGTAATTTAGCTATCAAAGAAAATTTTGCGAAGCGCTTCGCAAGCTTAGCCTATCCAACTTGCGAACCACTTTAGGCCCAGTGCCCCTGGCGCTAAAATACCAAATGCCCAAATCATCGCAGAAGCGATATTGGCGAGTTGGAAATGCCGTTGTGGCATTGCGCAAATCCCAGCAACCAAGGGAACAATGGCTCGTAAAGGCCCAAAGAAGCGCCCAAAGAAAATGCCCCAGATACCCCAGCGGTCAAAGAAACGCTGCCCTTTATCAATCATTTGTGGGTTACGAGAAATCGGCCACATATGACGTACATTTTCTTTGTAATGATAACCAATCCAATAAGAGAGCCAGTCCCCAAAGAAAGCACCGAGTGCGGCCGCTAACCATATTGGCCAGAAAGCAATATTACTTTCGCCAATCAAAGCACCAAGTGCGAGTAAAATCACCGTGGCGGGTAACAAAAGTGATAAAAATGCCAGAGATTCCCCAAACGCCAAAAAGAAAATAATAGGAAGCGCCCATACTTCATGTTCGCGTGTAAAGTCCGTCACAATGGTGACAATTTCATGGAGTGTCACGGTCAGTTCCTTTCATAAGGGGATAATCAGAATACTGTAGCGAAAAAGTGGTAAATCAAAGTTAAACAAAGCAAAAACACCTTTGGAAAAACCGAGTTGTGGATACAGAAAAATGGATCATCCACAACTCATCTTACAGTTAGTGAAACTTAGTCCAAAAACTGACTTTGCAGTGCTTCTCGTTGTTGCCTTCCTAAGCCAAAATCTTTTTCTAGCCATTGGTCAACATTGCCATAATGGCTTTCAATGCTGTTTAGGGCCGTTCTCAAGAAGTCTTCACGTACTGAATAGACATACTCAAATTTTTTCACAATGCTTTCGTCCATCGTTTTTGCATGCTCTTCGAGTAAATGCTTGCGGTATGGCGCAAGTGTTTCATTAGTCAGTAAGTAATCTTCCATTACTGTGTCTAAATCTGCCCCTAACGCAAATAATACGAGTGCAGACCCGACCCCAGTACGGTCTTTTCCTACCGCACAGTGTTGCACGATCCCGCCTTTTTCTGGCTGCTTGAGTAAATTGACCAATTGGTGATAAGCAGGGTTGTTCAGCGGTAATAATTCATATAAACGAAACATGAAGGCTTGTGGATCAAACTGTTCCAATATTTCTGGTGTGAGTTTATCTAAATTCGCGGTGACTTCTTTAGCTAATGGATTTGCTGGAGCATGAACATAATGCGCTCCTTGCCAAATAACATCAGGCTTATCTAAGATTTCAGCTTCATCACGATAATCAATGATTTGGAAAAGATTTTGTGAACGTAAAACCGCTTCGTCTTCCTGTGTTAATCGGTCTAACGCACCGGAACGGAACAGGACTCCAGGCTTGATTTTTCCACCATTAGCGAGTTTTTTACCACCGAGATCGCGGAAGTTAATACCGCCTTTTAAAGGCAAAACAGAAGGATGAAGATAAGGTGTTGTTGACATAATAATTCCTTTCGCCCTACAGCTTTTATTCCAGTTAACAACAAAACAAATGTAACCTGAATAATTTAAGGGCACATAATATTGATAATTGTTTTTATGACAATAACAGATCTAGCGAATAAGAGGATCAGAATATTTCCTGTAAATTAATTAACAATTGTAATATTTATAAAGGAAATAAAGAGAAATAAGGGATATATAAGAGGACTAAGCCCGCTTACTTTTTGTCCACAACCGAGTGAAAGCCAAGTAAGCGAGCCAGTAAATCACGGACTACAGTAAGCGGCGTGCAGCTTCAACCACAATACTTAATACGTTACCTTCCGTTTTCTTCAGTAACGCTTCATTTGGAATTTCTTGTTGGGTACGATTTACGATAACCCCCGCAACCATACCAGCACGTAACCCTTTACTGCTAGAACACATAGTCAGCAATGTGGCTGATTCCATTTCGTAGTTCATTACGCCCATGTCTTGCCACTCTTTCATCGAACCTCTGAAATGACGCATTACACGGCCGGTATAGGTATCATAACGCTCTTGACCGGGGTAGAAGGTATCTGATGACGCGGTGACACCGACATGAACGGTTGCGCCCGCATCTTTCGCTGCGGCATAAAGCGCATTGGTACAGTTAAAATCAGCAACAGCAGGGTATTCTAATGGTGCAAAGTGTTGGCTAGCGCCATCTAAACGTACAGCCCCCGTTGTGACTAACACATCACCGACATTAATATCTTCTTGAATTGCACCTGTTGTACCAATACGTAAGAAAGTACGGATACCAAGTTGTGCCAGTTCTTCTACGGCAATCGATGTTGATGGACCACCAATACCCGTTGAGCAAACAATGACGGCTTTTCCGTCAAGTTCACCACGCCAAGAGGTATATTCACGTAATGACGCAAGGTGTACAGGGTTATCCATCAGACGTGCAATTTTTTCAACACGGTTAGGATCCCCAGGAACAATCGCTACGGTCGCACCCTGTAAGTCACTTTTCTTTAAACCTAAGTGGAAAACGTCGGACATTTCAAACTCCTTTACACAATGGCATCATTAAATCAGTCGATACTGATTAATCGTTATTTGTAATATAACGAGAAAACGATAAATTTTTAGTGATGAACATCACCTTTAATGAAAACAATAAAAGTTTGATTTCATTATTTAGTGATTTACATCACATATGTTCATTGATTTTATTTCTCTTTAACACCCATTGCCATCAGTATAGATGAAAGTTTGACATAACGACAAAAGCGCCCCTGATTACTGGGCGCTTTGATTATTTGGCAGAACTAAAAATAGTAACGCTATACTAGAGAATTACATCAAGAACGAGGACTCCAACTAGACCTATCGCCCACGCAATGGTGGTCGGAATAGACCAAACAATGATTTGTTGTTTAACGTCCTTAATTCCCATCATTCTGTTCACTACCCAATACAGGCTATCGTTGAAGTAACCGAAGAACAGAGACCCCATGGTTGCCGCTTGCGCCGCGACCAATAAGTTAATATCAGGTATTTGGCTAATGATTGGAGCAGAAATAGATGCTGCGGTAATCATTGCTACTGTACCCGAGCCTTGAATCAAACGAACCAAGGTTGCAATAATAAATGGAATCAATACAGGTGTAATTGGCAGATTTGCTACATGTTCAGCAAGAATATTTCCTGTGCCACTATCGCGCAGTACCGCACCTAATGCACCACCAGCCCCCGTAACAAGCAGAATAATACCGGCTGCTTGTAAGCCTTCTTCCATACGGTCGATGACTTCTTCTTTTGTTGCTTTTGGCATTAATGTGTAAACAGAGATCAACACACTAATTGATAATGCGATAATTGGTGCGCCTAAAAATTCAAACGTTTGGAAGTACCAATTGCTTTCCATGCCTTGGAAAGATTCTGTTTTTAGAATTAACCCATTGATTGCATTTATGAAAATCAACAAAATAGGTGTGATAATTGGTAAAAGCGATAAGAACAGGCTGGGTAATGGTTTATTCGCTTTTTCTTCCATATAACGAGCGTGAACTTCTTTCAGGTCTTCGCTGCCCGTTTCATCTGGCATAAATTCAGGGTACTTAGTCCCTAACCATTTTGCATACAAAACAATACCGATAACACAAGGAATAGCGAGGCTCATACCCGCGAGGATCATCGCGCCAACATCGACACCAAAAATCCCTGCAACGCCTAAAGGCCCCGGAGTCGGTGGAACAGTATGGTGTGTCACCACCAACCCACCAGCGAGTGCAACGCCTAGAGTCAGTATGCTACGTTTACCATTTTTGGCTAATGCTTTTGCCAATGGATATAAAATCACAAAAGCAGAGTCAACGAAGATAGGAATACTGACAATATAACCGGTAATTGCTAACGCCCATTCTTCGCGTTTTTTACCTAGCCATTTGATAAAGCTATAAGCTATCTGTTCAGCAGCACCTGAAACTTCCAGCACCCTTCCCATCATTACCCCGAGTCCAATAACAATACCGATGCTACCGAGTGTTGACCCAAAGCCTTTTGTGATGACTGTCACCGTCTCTGCCGCGGTCAAACCACCGGATATACCCGCGATTGCCGCAGCAATTAGCATTGCTAATAACGCATGAACACGCGTTCGTAATACTAAAAAGATCAGGACAAATATGGCCACTGCGAGGCCAATAATAGGAATATAGGACATAGGCTATCTCCTACTTAGACGAACCGTGGTTGGTGATAAACGAACGGATCGCATCACCAAACGAGCCATCGGCACGGAAACCGAGATCCAATGCACGGCTGATATCAAATTTGCCCGGCCAGCTCGCCACAATACGGTTAATGGCTTCGTCAGGTTCAAAGCGAATCAGATCTACCGCTTCTTGGCCTGCAACATCACGTAACGCATCAATCATGCCTTGGACGGTAACGGTGATACCTGGCAGGTTCACAGTGCGTGATTTACCGAATTTCTCAGCAGGGATACTCACTGCATGAATAAAGTTGTTAATCACAGTTTCAGGGCTAGATAACCATAGCGCGAGGTCAGGGGAGACAGGACAAACACTTTCAATCCCATTTAATGGCTCACGAATAATGCCACTTGCGAATGAAGAGGCCGCTTTATTTGGCACACCCGGACGAATACTAATGGTTGGCAAACGCATCACACGGCCATCAACAAAGCCTTTACGTGAATAGTCATTGACCATCAATTCACACATGGCTTTTTGAGCGCCATAGGACGACTGTGGGTTAACGACACACAAGTCTGTGATGACATCAGGTAGCTCACCACCAAACACAGCGAGAGAGCTGGTGAACATAAATTTGATTGCAGGGTTCTTGGCACGAGCGACTTCCAATAATTGGCGAGTGGCTTCAAAGTTAACCTTCATTCCCAAGTCAAAATCACTTTCAGCGTGGCTACTTACGATAGCTGCAAGGTGGAAAACCACATCGGTTTGTGCATCAATCAGTTTATCAGCTGCCCCTGCTTGCGTTAAATCTAACGCAACACAACTGACTCTGGCATCTTCAACCGGTGATGTAGGGCATTGAATATCGGCTAAAACAAGGTGGTCAAATTTTAAACCCTGGCGATTTTTAAGCAAAGCAGCGGCTAGCTGCTGGCCCAGAAAGCCTGCGCCACCAGTAATAATAACTTTCATTGTAATTCTCCTTGCTATAGCCTTTTAACTGGCTATGCAGTTTTAGGTAAGATTATTTATGTTTTATGTCTTGATTAAATGAAGTTTTATGTTTTGTTCTGTTATCCGCTGCACCACATCAGTTGGCAATTGGTCATCACAAATGATGTCGTGCAATTGATTCAATGGGCAAACACGAAACATGCCATATTTGCCGAACTTACTACTGTCTGAAACCAGCACACAACGGCGAGCAACATCCAATAGCGTTTGTTTTATCTGAACTTTTTCCTCATGTGGAGTAGAAACCCCATGCTGCAAATCCCATGAACTGGTGCTGATAAAAGCAATATCAACATTGAGCGTTTTCAGCATCATCGCAGCCGTATTTCCGACACTAGAATGGTTACGTTTATCCACTAATCCCCCGGTGTGGTATAGGTTTAGCTGCGATTTATTCATTAAGTACTGCATAATGGAAAAATCATTGGTGACAATCGTTAAATTAAAACGCTCGCCAAGTACGCGTGCTATCTCAAAGGTGGTTGTTCCCGCATCGAGATAGACCACTTGCCCATCTTCAACTAATGAGCTGGCAAACTGGCCAATTTCACGCTTATGGCGATGATGCAACCGTGCCTTTTCACTCCAAGGTAGCTCTTGGCGCAATACATCATTTAACTTAACGCCACCACTGATACTGAGCACCTTCCCTTCTTCTTCTAACATCCGAATATCACGTCGCACTGTCATATGAGAGACATTCATTAGCTCAACCAAGTCACTGATCGATACGGTTTGATGTTCATGCACGTAACGGTAAATAAAATCACGACGCTCAGAAGGGAGCATAGGTTCTCCTAATTATGAATTTGCTTGTTTAAGCCAGCCTAATCCATCTTCGGTACGGCCTGCTGGATGATATTCACATCCTAACCAGCCTTCATAACCCATTTCATCTAATTGCTTAAAAATCCATGGGTAATTGACTTCACCGCTATCCGGTTCATGACGATAAGGGACTGACGCTATCTGAATGTGACTAAATTTACCCCATAAACGCTCAATTGTTTTCAATAAATCACCTTCCATAATTTGGCAGTGATATAAATCCAACTGAATAAAGACATTTTCACGATTAATTTCAGGCAGTAATGCTTCAGCTTGTTTTTGCGTGGTCAAAAAGTATCCGGGCATATCACGGGTATTGATGGGTTCGATAAGCACACGAATACCGTGCTCAGCCATCACATCGGCCGCATATTGAATGTTTTTGATATAACACGCAGTTTGCTGTTCAAGTGTATAGTTATCATTCACTTTTCCTGCCATCGCATGAACTTGTTTACAACCTAACGCTTTCGCATATTTCAATGCGGTCTGTACGCCTTCGGCAAATTCGTTCTCACGACCGGGGATCGACGCCATTCCGCGCTCACCTTGTGCCCAATTTCCTGCTGGCATATTAAACAGAGCCTGAGTTAAATGGTGTTTACTCAGCTCACCAGCAATGACATCGGCATCTTCTTCATAAGGAAAAAGATATTCAACACCTTTGAACCCTGCATTTGCAGCTCGCTCAAAGCGCTGTATAAAAGGCACTTCGGTAAACATCATACTTAGATTTGCAGCAAATTTAGCCATTTTCGCCTCGCTACTTTTGTGGATAACGACTTTCGAGCTGTTCAACTTGCTCTTGCGTTAATGTTGTAAAGCCATGTGGGCGTAATGTGATATATAAGCGAGCGGTATCTTCTAACTCTTCTGCATTAAAGAAAGCTTGTCTTAATGTTTTACCACCCACGACCGGGCCATGATTCGATAGCAATACCGCATTATGTGTCGGTGCTAATTTTGCAATTTCCTCACCAATTCGGTCATCCCCCGGTGGCAAGTATTCAATCAATGGCAGTTTCCCCACTCGCATCACATAATATGGTGTGATTGGAGGCAAACAATTTTTTGTATCTAACCCCGGCAAGCAAGACAACGCCGTTAACCAAGGTGAGTGAAGATGAACAACCGCTTGGCAATCAGGGCGTTGCAGATACATCGCCATATGCATAGAAACTTCTTTTGTCGGTTTATCTCCCCCAATCCAATTGCCTTGTGCATCGAGCTTACTCAGTTTGTTAGGGTCTAAATCACCAAAACTGGAGTTTGTCGGTGTCACGATAATCGAACCATCAGGTAACCGAGCACTAATATTTCCTGCGCCACCGCTACTGTAGCCGCGGTTAAACATTGATTTAGCCCAATCGACTAACTCTTGGCGCAGCGCCTTTTCATCACTCATTAAACATCTCCTGTGCAAACTGGAAGAAATTTTCTTGGCCGAAATTACCTGATTTCAGCGCCAACCAGTTACCGCTTGCTAAATCCTGTACCCATGGCACACCAGGGGCAATTGGTGAACCAATACTTAATTGTTCTGTTCCAAGGCTTTGAACCACTTTTCCAGAGGTTTCGCCGCCAGCAATAATAAAGGTGTCATACCCTTTCGCTTGCAACAGCGCGACTACTTCACCAAATACCTTCTCGACCGCGAAACTTGATTCCGCTGCGCCATATTTTTCTTGTGTCTGTTTCAATAATTCAGGTGATTGAGTGGCATAAAGCATTGGTGCTAAACCAGTTAGTTGCTGTGCTTGCACCCAATCTGCCAATGTTTTGGCATACTCAGGGTTATTTAAACACTCCCCCACATCCAACATTTTTGCAGGGGCAACTTGCTGATAAGCCAGCACTTGTTTGTTAGTCATTACCGAGCAACTGCCTGATAAAACAACTGTTTTCCTGTTTTTACCTGTTGGTTTTTCACCTCGTTGCGTTGTGCCGCCCCATGAACATTGGCTATCCACATTGGCCAGTGCAGCACCGAGGCCGGAACCCCCAGTTAACAATGGCATCGCTTTAACCGCTTGTGCGATAGGAAGCAAATCATCCATCGTCAAGCCATCAACGACCGCGTAACTCACACCTTGTTGAGCTAATTCGGCAAGTTTTTGGCTAACAACGTCACTGCCTTTTTGAATATCATCAAGTCTGACTAAACCTGCTTTGCCTTTTGATTGCTTTTCCATCACACGCAATAAATTTGCGTCGGTCATTGGGGTTACAGGGTGATGCTGCATGCCACTTTCATTAAGTAGCTGGCCATTCACAAACAAATGACCATGAATAACTGTTCTGCCGTTAATCGGTAACGCAGGGCAAACTAATGCTAAGCCTGTTCCCAGTTGCGCCATCAATGCATCTGTAACGGGACCAATATTGCCTTTTTCAGTTGAGTCAAACGTCGAGCAATATTTAAAGAAAATTTGCTGACAATTCGCTTTTTGTTTCAGCCAATTGCACGCATTGGTCGATGCACTGACAGCTTCATCGACAGGACAAGAGCGGCTTTTTAAACTAATGACTATGGCATCAACATCTTGTGGTACCGGTGTGTTTTCATCGGGTTCATTCAATAATTGGACGACCTTCCAACCGTTTTGCACCATAAAGCCTGCGATATCAGTCGCACCGGTAAAATCATCCGCTATTACGCCTAACTTCACTGTCATGCTTTTTTCTCCGGTAAAGTAATACCTTTAAATGTTTTGATCACCGCGCTGTCATCCTGCAAACCAAAACCTTCATTGCTCGCTGAAATAAACATTTGATGGGCGGTTGAAGCTAGTGGGAGCGGGAAATTTAATGCTTTCCCTGTTTCCATCACTAGCCCTAAATCTTTGACAAAAATATCGACTGACGATTTTGGGGTGTAATCACCATCTAGAACATGTTGCATGCGGTTTTCAAACATCCATGAATTTCCAGCTGCATGGGTAACAATGTCATACATCACATCAAGGTTAATACCCGCTTTGGCGGCTAAAGCCATACTTTCTGCAGCAACAGCAATATGCACCCCAGCTAATAACTGGTGAATCGTTTTGACGGTTGAGCCTAAGCCAACGTCATCCCCTACACGATATAAGCGCTCAGAAATAGCGTCAAATACGGGTGAAAGCCGCTCAAATAAAGCAGGCTCACCTGAAGCCATTATGGTCAACTTCCCTTCAGCGGCTTTAATTGAACCGCCTGAAATAGGCGCATCTACAAGCGGTAATTGATATGAGGCAAGGCGCTGAGCGATATTTTTTGTTTGCTCAGCGGAGAGTGTGCTATGCAGTACAATAACTGTACCGGGGCGTAATTGCTCAACAAGAGGCTGTTCACCCGAAAATAAAATCGCTTCAACTTGACGACCATTGACGACCACTAACAATAAAGCGTCAATCTCATGGGCGAATTCCGCTGCATTTTGCCCCACTGCAACAGCTCCACCACGAAGTAGGCTTTCGCAAGCACCTTGGTTTAAATCAAATCCATAGGTAGGAATGTTATTTTTTATAAGAGATTGTGCGATCCCCATCCCCATAGAACCTAGGCCAATCACGCCAACTTTATTAACGAAATTTCCCATAATGACCCCTGATGTTGTTAATCTTCGTGACTGTTGTGAATTTTCACACAATAAAATTCACAAACACATGACTAACATCACATTTAAGATAATATAAAAAACCAACAAATAAAACGTAACCAATTGAATCAAAACAAATTAAATGAACAAAACCCTCAGCACCCCCTTCACAAGATAATGTGATAAAAAATGTGATGCTCATTGCGTTTACTCACATTTAATTCACAAATGAAAAACCGTTATTTTTCTACTGCACTATATTCAATGCATCATTTCTATTGACCTAAAACTCAAATTGCTGAAAATAGCCGACTACAATTTTTTGAATAATGCTCCATACTATGGATGAGAGCATAAATTGGCTGATTGCCTAGGAGATAACATGGGGTTATTTGAGCAAATGATGGGTATGGTTGCAGGCGACAAAATGCAACAATTTCAATCAGTAATAAACTGGGTTGAGGAGCAAGGTGGCCTTCAAGGTGTTATCGAAAAATTTAACGAACAAGGCTTAGGTGGTGTTATTGCATCGTGGATCAGTGAAGGTAATAATTTACCTATCGATGCTAGCCAATTAATGCAAGTTTTTGGAAATGCCAATATCCAAGAGTTAGCTCAACAGGTTGGCTTAGAGCCTCAAGCAACCTCAGAAATGATTGCTAAATATCTTCCTCAATTAGTTGATAGTGCCACACCAAATGGCGAAGTTCCTGAAAGCCTCGATCTTGCTTCTATCGGTATGAACTTACTGAAATCTAAATTATTTGGTTAATATTTTCTAAAAGGCAGGTTTCCCCTGCCTTTTAGACACACTAGCTGATCACCATTTTACTGCTCATTTCTAAGCTGTTTCGCTGCCTCAACCATGTTAGCTAATGCTTGGCGAGTTTCTGGCCAGCCGCGAGTTTTTAAGCCACAATCTGGGTTAACCCATAAACGTTCCACCGGGACACGCTTCGCCGCCTTTCTTAATAATGCAACAATCCATTCCACATTAGGTACATTTGGTGAGTGAATATCATAGACACCGGGACCAATTTCATTTGGATAATCAAAATCTTCGAATGCGTCTAACAGATCCATATCTGAACGTGATGTTTCAATCGTGATCACGTCGGCATCCAGAGCCGCAATAGAATCCATGATGTCATTAAACTCGCAATAGCACATATGAGTGTGAATTTGCGTGTCATCATCAGCAATCGCAGCACTAAGCTTGAAGGCGTCAACAGCCCATTTGAGGTAAGCCGCCCACTCATCTCTGCGCAGTGGTAACCCTTCACGCAGTGCAGGCTCATCGATTTGAATAATACCGATCCCCGCTTTTTGTAAGTCATCGACTTCATCACGTAACGCTAGCGCAATCTGTTTAGCAATCGTTTCACGGCTAACATCTTCACGTGGGAATGACCAACACAGAATAGTGACAGGGCCAGTTAACATCCATTTGACCGGTTTCTCCGTTAAGGACTGAGCGTATTTTGCCCACTCCACGGTTATCGCTTCTGGGCGACTAATATCACCAATAATCACTGGGGGCTTAACGCAACGTGAGCCATAGCTTTGAACCCAACCATTTTGGGTAAATACATAACCATCAAAGTGCTCACCAAAGTATTCCACCATGTCATTACGTTCAGCTTCGCCATGCACAAGAACGTCGATATCTAAAATTTCTTGTTCTTTAATAGCTTGCTTAATATGTTCACTAATATTGGTGCGATAGTAGGTTTTATCCACATTTCCTTTTTTGAAATCTAAACGTAGCGTTCTAATTTCACTGGTTTGTGGGAAAGAACCAATCGTGGTGGTCGGCCATAATGGTAAGTTAAAGCGTTGACGTTGGCGCGCTGCTCGCTGTGGATATGGGCTATAACGCTCAGTATCCCCTTCACTGATTGCAGCCAGACGCTGAGCCACTGATGCATTATTCACTCGAGTTGATGTTTTACGCGCTCGAATAGGTGCACTGTATGTCTCTAATTCAGCAATGTGACTGTCTGTTGGCTGATTTAACGCTTTAGTTAACAGAGCAAGTTCTTCGCATTTTTGGATAGCAAAAGCGAACCAGCTTTTTACTTCGGTATCTAAACGCGTCTCATCATTTAAGTCGATTGGGCTATGCAGTAATGAACATGACGTTCCTACCCATATATCACGCTGACCTAAGAGCGGTTTCACCTGTAAAAATTTTTCACCTAAGTCCGCCTTCCATACATTACGGCCATTAATAATTCCCAGTGATAATACCCAATCTGCGGGCAGCACTTGATGTAGTTTTTCAATATCATCAGCGCCTGCGACCACATCAACATGTAAACCTTGCACTGGCAATTGCTTAATCAAGTCTAAATGGTGGCTCACACCATCAAAATAGGTGGTTAACAACAGCTTTATATGACCTGACAGCGCTTGATATGCGTGCTGATAAGCTTGCTGCCATTGCTCTGGCAAATCTAACACTAATGCAGGCTCATCAATTTGTACCCACTCAAGGCCTTTTTCTGCTAAGCGAGACAAGATCTCCTGATATACAGGTAATAATTCATTCAATAATGATAAGCGGTCGAACGGTTCACCTTTCACTTTACCTAACCAGAGGTAGGTTATAGGGCCAATGATAACGGGTTTTACCTTGTGGCCTAATGCTAATGCCTCATCGACTTCATCAAACAGTTGTGTCCAAGACAGGGAAAATTGTTGCCCTTTTTGAAATTCAGGCACGATGTAGTGGTAGTTCGTATTAAACCACTTCGTCATCTCACCTGCGGGAGCGGGTTTGCCCGTTGGTGCGCGACCGCGAGCAACACGAAATAAGGTATCTAAATCAATCGAACCATCTTCATTTTGATGGCGTGGCGGCACATTGCCCAATAGCAAACTGGTTGCCAGCACTTGGTCATACCAAGCGAAATCACCAACGGGTAATAGCTCAACACCTGCACTTTTTTGTTGTTGCCAATGGCGCGCACGTAACTGATAACCGGTTTCTAATAGCGCGGCTTGGTCAATCTTGCCTGCCCAATAATCTTCTTGTGCACGTTTTAGCTCTCTTTTTAGACCGACACGTGGAAAACCAAGTGTATGATTTATAACAGACATATTGACCCCTTAAAATATTTAGCCGTCTAGATGTTTACACATCCATAATCAACAGGTACTGTATAAAGCACAAGCGCAAATTTTTCATTGTCACCGTGAAGGTTTCTCATGATCGAACTAAAACATTTAAAAACATTGCAAGCGCTCAGCCAATACGGTTCATTAGCGGCAACAGCAACACACTTGCACCAGACACAGTCTGCTTTATCACACCAATTTAGTGATTTAGAGCATCGGCTAGGTTTCCGGTTATTTATTCGTAAAAGCCAACCTTTGCGCTTTACGCCACAAGGGGAAGTCTTATTACAGTTGGCACAACAAGTCCTGCCATTAGTAAAAGATGCCATTCGAGTATGTAATGAGCCTGGGGTTTGTGCGTTACGCATCGCGATTGAATGCCATAGCTGCATTCAGTGGTTGACCCCTGCACTACAGCAATTCAGACAAACTTGGCCACAAGTTAGTGTGGATTTTAAATCTGGGGTGGCGTTCGACCCACAACCTGAATTGCTCTCAAGGGAATTGGATATTGTGATGACTTCTGACATCTTGCCAGATCAAGGCATCCACTATACGCCAATGTTTGATTATGAAGTGAAGTTGATTGTGGCGAACGACCACCCCCTAGCCAAGAAACCACATATTGACCCCCATGATTTGGCAGATGAAACGTTGCTTATCTATCCAGTACAACGGGATCGCTTCGATGTGTGGCGCCATTTTCTGCAACCTGCGGGTGTGTCACCTAACGTAAAAAATGTCGATAACACATTAATTTTAATCCAAATGGTCGCTGCTAAAATGGGTATCGCTGCACTTCCTCACTGGGCGGTTGATTCATTTGAAAAACAAGGGCTAATAAAAACCAAAACCTTGGGTAGCGGTTTGTGGAGCCGGCTGTACGCGGCCTGCCGTGAAGGAGAACAGCGCCAGCCAGCTATTGAAGCATTTACTGAGGCGACGACGGATCACGCTGTGGAGTACTTGTCTTATGTGAAGGCCGCGAAAGGATCCAACGCTTATGCACCCAAAGAGAAGCAACTATTAAGCTCGATCCTATGGTAAAACTCAGCCAATCCGGGTGTTGTTGCCAGATAGCAAAATTCACTAATAACCCCGCTGGGACCATCATGTTATTCATAATAGCAAGGGTTCCGGCATCCACTTTGGTTGCGCCATAGTTCCACATAAAGTAGCCAATGCCTGAAGCTGCAATACCCAGCCACAATAAGACGCCCCACTGGAGAGTCGTTGTCGGCATCATCGATTTATTACCAAATAGCAGCCATCCAAGCAATGCAACTAGCGTTGCACCAAGGTAAAACCATGAGAAAGCCTGATGTTGAGGGATCGGATGTATCTCCATCAGACGTTTATACCCCACCTGTCCAATCGCAAAAAAGATATTTGCTAATTGCACAAAAAGTAAACCTAACCAAAAAGATTCACTCAAGTGGTCATAACGAATAATTGCCGCACCAATCACCGCTAATAATGAGCTAAACAGGTAGCCTTTACGCAGCTTCTGCCGTTCTAATAAGTCATAAATTAACGTGACGTATAGCGGTGTTAACACTGTAAAAAGCAAAAATTCAGCAACAGTAAGGTATTGATAAGCATGGAATACAAACAGGTACATGATGCCAAGTTGGCAAGCGCCCACTAGCATATAGAGCGAAATCACTTTAGCGCTAAACTGGCGCCAACGTAGGAAAGGTAAAAAAACCAGCGAAGCCAGTGCAACCCGCACTAATACTGAGAACCAACTATCTACTTGGCCCGCAAGGTATTCGCCGATAAGACTAAACGACGCTGCCCAAAGCAGCGTCGTGATAACAAGTAACCACATAATGCTGTATTTCGCCCCAAACTTAAGAATGTTGGCTAGAATACTCGCTTTTTGGTTTTAATGCTCTTTTTCGATCAAGACGGCTTCTAATAAGTCCAGATCGACCAACAGCGTTTGTAGCGTCTCATTACTGATTTTCTTGGTGGCGCGCAAGTGATAAAGCTCACCACGCTCTGCACGTAAAGCCGTTAAACGAAAACGTCGTTCAAGGTCTTCTATCAGCAAATTATGGTCAATTTCATCTTGCCCTGCCGTACGTCGTCTTAAATAACCCGTCACACGGGAAGCAACTTCACTGATATCTTCTGAGTCGAGTTTTTCATCAACGTCAGCAGATAAACGTTCCTGCATCTTATTTAAGCTGACAATCGCTACTTCAGCCATTGCGGCTTTTGCCATGCGGATTTCATTGGCATCGGCTTCTTTGTCGCCCACTTTAAAATTACGCAGCAGAAGCGGTAAAGCGACCACACCTGCAAAAATGGAAAATAAGATAACCCCCGCGGCAATAAATACTAACTGGTAACGTGCAGGGAATGGCGAGCCATCCGTTAAAAATAACGGGATAGAGAGCACACCCGCTAAGGTGATCGCCCCGCGTACCCCTGCAAAAGAGGCAAGCCAAAGCTCACGCACGGTATAGTTCGCAAACTGCAGTGGCCTTTTCTTTAAGAACAAACGGCTAAACCTTTTCATCAGCCATAGCCAACAAAAACGCAATAGCAGTAAAGCAAAATAGATAATTGCCACCGCGGCAAATAGCATCCACGTTTCTACGCTTGGGTCGAGATCCGCTTGGATAACAGACGTTTCCCAAATACCGGGCAATTGAAGCCCTAACATGATGAAAACCAACCCGTTAAAGACAAATTCAAGCATCGACCAAACGCTATCAGCACGTAGCCTCATCGCTAATGGAGCGTTACGGATAACCCCCGATTTTGTAATGGTCATACCCGCCGCAACGGCAGCTAAAATACCTGAAAAACCAATATGTTCCGCAATCATGTATGATGCAAATGGCAGCAATAGCATAAATACTATTTGGGTTGCAGGGTCATCACCGCTCCAGCGGCTCATTAGACGTAATGATTTACTGTATAGCCAAGTCACGATGATACCTGCGAGTAGCCCGCCAACCGCAACTTTGAAAAATTCAATGGTAACGCCAGAGGCGCTAAACACCATGGTTCCCATGGCAATTGCTACCGCAAATTTTAATGCAACCAGACCAGAGGCATCATTCATCAATGCCTCTCCTTCTAGCACACTCATCATCCGTTTAGGAATACGCCCTTTTCCAACAATGGAAGATAATGCAACGGCATCGGTGGGCGATAATACAGCCGCTAGAGCAAACGCAGCAATCAATGGAATACCGGGCATCAACCAGTAAATTAAATAACCTATCCCAATAACCGTAACCAATACGAGAACCAACACTAAAATAAAAATTTCTCGACCGTTTTGAAAGAACTCACGGGTTGGCGTTTTCCATCCATCAACAAACAGCAAAGGTGGGATTAACAGAACCATAAAAAGTTCTGGGTCAAAGGTGACATGTAGGCCAAATTGTGGCCAAGCCAATAGCGCACCAATAGCGATTTGAATGAGAGGAAGAGGAATACGAATAGGAAGAATTTTAGCGGCCACCCCTGAAACAGAGACAGCTAAAATCAAAATAAGAATAGTAAAGAAAATTTCCATGTTGCCCTTACTGAATTAACCTAGCGACTAGAACCAAGAATTGCCTGCCGCCGCATAGTAAGAGATAGCACCGTCCAGACCATGATAATTGAGACCAAGCCAGCCACCAGTGGAAGTCATACACAGCCACTTGATTAACTGCCTTCTCTCTATTTTATCCCTAGCCATCCATTTTCGGGGAAAAAATTAAGACTTTACGATTAATTAATACAATAAGTTAAAAAGGTGGCAACATTGGCCACCTTCTTGAAGCAATTCACTTTAGATTGCTAATCCTGAAGCGTAAAATGCCACTAAAAGTACCGCAATAATGACAGTACCAATATTCAATTTGCGCCATTCACCTGCACAAATACGGCCGATAACCAAAGCGGCAAAGCCCAACATGATACCTGTGACAATATTACAAGTCAGAACAATGAACACCGCACATAATAAGCCAGACATTGAATCCACAAAATCATCAAAATCAAGCTTAGAAACATTACTGAGCATTAAAAGCCCAACATACATCAATGCAGGAGCCGTTGCATAGGCAGGCACCAAATAAGAGAGTGGCGATAAAAAGAGAATCAATAAGAATAGTACGCCAACCACCACTGCGGTTAAACCGGTACGGCCACCCGCAGCGGTACCTGCCGCAGATTCAATATATACCGCCGCAGGTGATGCACCAATCGCCCCCGCAAAAATACTGCTCACGGAGTCTGCTGTTAATGCTTTACCACCATCAATAATTTGGCCGTCTTTATCCAATAAATTCGCTTGTCCCGCCACTGCGCGGATAGTACCTGTCGCATCAAAAACTGCCGTCATCACTAATGCAAGCAAGCTTGGCAATACCATTGGCTGTAATGCACCCATGATATCCATATTAAAAACCAATGAGAGCCCGTCATCACCCAATGAAGGCAACTTGAAGAAGCCCTGATATTTCACAGCAGGATCAAAAATTAAACCAATAATTGAAATCGCAATAATAACAAGGAGCACACCACCCGGAACGCGACGTTTTTCTAAACCAAAAATGACCGCTAACCCAATGAGTGACATCAAGACAGGGAAAGACGTAAATTCACCCAGAGCAACAGGCAGGCCTGCATTTGGGTTTTTGATCACTAAACCCACCCCATTAGCAGCGATTAACAGTAAAAATAAACCGATACCAATACCTGTACCATGTGCAATACCCATTGGCATATTGCGTAAAATCCAACTACGAATACCTGTAACAGAAATGATGGTGAACAAACACCCCATTAAAAATACAGCGCCTAGTGCCACAGGAATACTAATTTGCTGCCCTAACACCAGACTGAATGCAGTAAATGCAGTGAGTGAAATCGCACAACCAATCGCCATCGGTAAATTGGCCCATAACCCCATTAATAAAGAGCCAAAGCCAGCCACTAAGCAGGTTGCAATAAATACCGCAGTTGGAGGGAACCCTGCTTGCCCTAACATGCCAGGTACAACGATGACAGAATAAACCATCGCTAAGAATGTGGTTAACCCTGCAATGATTTCACGGCGAACTGAAGAGCCGCGCGCTGTTATCTTGAAAAATGAATCCAATTTGCAACTGGATGAAGCCTGTTGGCCTGACATGGTATACCTCTGCTGTTAATGGAAAACGAAAGCACTCAAGTACTGCTAACAACTAATCTATATATCGACGTAAACGATTACGTTTTTCAGAAAAAACAAACTAACTGGGAAAAAAACCCAATAAAAACAGCTGCGCAATCGTTTGGCTTTAAAACTAGAATAAAACATATTGTGAGGGGAGCAATTATCATTCTAAACAGGGGGAATGATCAAGTATTTTTAGCATTTCTTACCCACTAACTGTTTTTTAACATCTAAATACCCAGGTTCTTATGTAATGAACATTATTTTCAAATAACAATTCTTTTTAGTTACATTTACCTTACGTAAAAATAGCTAAATACCTTTCATATAGTGTCTGTTTAAAAAGTACGGTTATTTTTTTGATACAATCCTAGATTATTTTCTTACAAAACGAATAGCTGAAAATTTATTTATTGGTGGTAATATGCGTTATTTAAAAACGTACCTAAAAATACGTTCCCTATTGTTTTTTATAAAAAAATAACCATCACTCACTGAGTAAATATATATTTAAGTATATAATCTCAATTATTATCAACTGCAGTTATAGTTTCAATTTAATCCAGTAAAAACACATTAAAATGCCAAATAAAAATGCACCATTAATCATATTACAGCGGAGTATTTTATTACTTTTCATTAGTTTTCTTGCTATGTATTTATTACCAGGAATATATAGTCATAGCCCTTGGAAGCAAGATGAAAATTATAGTTTTGGTATTATTCAAACTATGTATGAAACAGGTAAATGGTTAGTCCCCACAAATGCGGGCGAGCCGTTTATGGAAAAACCTCCGCTTTATTATTGGGTTGCAGCAATTACCTCTCATTTGTTTTCAAGTTTTATCCCACTTTATGATGCCGCCCGTAGTGCAAGCTTATTTTTTTCGGTGATCAATTTTTCATTTTTTATTCTTTTGGCGCGCCGTTTTTTCCATGCCAAAGACTTCACCGATACCCGTATTTGGGTCGCTTTTGCACTGTATGCTTGTGCCCCCGGTGTTATCAGGCATAGCCATGATATGTTTACCGATGTTGCGCTGATGGCAGGGACGACTATTGGCTTGTATGGGTTATTAGGGCTGATACAACAACAAAAAATGCACATGTCTGCACTTTGGTTATCCCTTGGAACCATCGTCACCATGTTGTCAAAAGGTGTTTTTATCCCTGGTGTTCTCTGGATCTGCCTATTTTTATCGCCAATTTTTCTCGCTCAATGCCGAACTAAGCAATTTTGGTTATACAGCTTAACTGCAGGGTTAATTGCCTTTATCGCGATTTTACCTTGGCCTATCCAACTGTACCTTCAACACCCTGATTTGTTTATCGTGTGGTTTTGGGAAAATAATATCGGCCGCTTCTTTGGTTTTTCGGTTGAAAAATTAGGGGCAAAAGCTAATTTAACCCGGATCCCTGCGGCAGTTTCCTTATTTGCCTTTCCTTCTGGTTTACTGGCTGTTGCTTATTTTCTAAGGCATCCGGTTAAGCGTTTATTTAATTCTAACGAGTTTCTATTGGCGCTATTTCCTTTACTAGGTATCGTTTTTTTACAGATTTCAGCTTCTGGTCGGGCGTTATATTTACTGCCTTTTATTGCCCCCATGGCCATATTAGGAAGCCAGACACTATTTTGTTTCCCAGAAAAGCTCCTCAATAATATTGCCCGCTTTGCAGCTGTTTTGTGGTCTGTACTTATTCTTTTTTTATGGGCCTGCTACTTCATCTCTTTGGCTGGCTATCAACAAGAATGGCTAGCTCCATTTGGCCGCTGGCTCCCTATGAGCTACCAAATGGCATTTTCTCCCGTTGTATTCATCTGTGCTCTGTTGATTACATTGGTATGGTTTTTACGCAATAAAATTATTCCAAACTTTATGCCACCTGCTTTTCATATGATGAAAAACTGGTTATTAGGCTTATGTGCTGTTTGGGGGGTAATTTTAACCTTATTTTTGGGGTGGATAGACTATGCAAAAGGTTTCGAAGGGGTTTTTGTCGATTTAGACCAGCATTTAACTGGCCAATTTACAGAAAATGATTGTATGGCATCTGATAATATTGGTGAATCTGAAGCACCGATGCTCTACTACTACGCGGGGGTATTACACCAACGCCAAGATCGGTTTGAAAAACCGGAACAATGCCGCTGGCTAATTGTACTCTCAAAAACGATTAAACCTGCACCGCAAGGCATGGAATTATTCTGGCACAATCATCGGCCGGATGAATTCAGAGAAAACCTCGTTGTGTATAAAGTTATTGAGTAATTTATTTGCGGTGCTCGCTGGCTGAGTAGAGCACCGCAAATGAGCTTATTGGGTAACTTGCTCAACTTTTTGGGCACTGTATTTTTCTCGTGTGAACCATAAAAATACAGTCACAGACAGAACCAATAACACCGGTAAGCCTACAGGTGAGATTGAAGTCGCAATTCCCGCAAGTAGTGGCCCTGATAAATTACCAATTCCCCACAGCATGGCAGCCGCAGCATTAGCAATGATCAACTCGTTCCCTTTGAAATATTGGCCGATTTGCACCAACGCAATAGTATAAATTGCCCCTGCTGTCGCCCCTAAGACAAACAGTAATACCCAAATCAGATAAGGTTGAGTTATAAGGAAAGGCAATAATAGACTGGCTGCAAGTGTGATAATGCCACAGATTCGGTACAATTTTTCTCTATTCATATGGTCTGCTAGCCAGCCGAAAGGAAGTTGCATAATGGCATCCCCAGCAAGAATAGCGCTGATCATTAATGCGGCAACCGCTTCTGTATGACCCATTCCCATGCCATAGATTGGGAATATCGATAAAATGGTTCCATCAAAAAAGGCAAAAAATAAAATTCCGCCACAAATACCCGGTGCAATTTTCACAAATTGAACAATTGAAAAATTAGATTTTTCGGCATTTTCGGCTAAACGGTCACCGACTTTTTGGTCCATTAAAATAAATAGCACCACAGAGATTAAATGGATCAACGTACAAATCAATAAAGGGGATTTATCTTCCACACCATAATAAGCAATAAAGGAAGGCCCGAGTAGCTGGCTTACTGTGAATACAGTGGTGTAAATTGCCAAAATACGGCCCCGTTTATTTTCAGGCGATAATTCGTTAATCCACGTTTCACCCAAGCAAATCAGCACACCGCTCGCCAAGCCTGTTACTAACCGTAACGGAAATAATAACCAAAGAGGTAATGTGCTCAATAATGGTAATAAGCTAATGGCAGAAACAATCGTTGCCAATAGCATTGCTTTTCGCTTACCTGACCAACGCACAATACGTTGAACGACAGGTGCAATTAAAAACATGCCTAATGCAGGTGCCGCTGAAATAATGCCAATATACAACTCATTGATACCATAATTATTTAGCCTAAGCGCTACCATTGGAATACTTAGCCCAATAACGATACCAATGACAGCAATACTCATTGTGATGGTAAAAATAGCAAAGGATGGGGAACGACGAAAATGTTGTAAACGCTGATTATCAGAGCTCATGTTGAAATTAATCTGTTTCTTTTTAACAAAATAACAGACTTTAACTCCATAAAATAGATTGTTATGAGAAATAAAAAACCACATCATTATTAGTAAAACCAATAATGTTCGCAATGATTGTAACACGACCTATATATTCTGCTATTTATCTTTATAAAACTATTTTTAATATTCTAAATACTTAAAGGACGAAGAAATATCGATAAAGCAGAGCAATACCTGATAATAAAATAATGACATTAATAAATTTTAAAAAACTTTCACGTGAAATTTTTAATGTTATATGCCGCCCAACCCACGTACCGATTAACATAGCAGGAGAAAACGCTAAGGCAATCAATAAAATATCCAGATTGAGATACACTCCCATCACCAAAAATATCACCACTCGAGTTAGCGTGCTAAACCCAATTAACGTCATTTGAGTGAGTCGAAAACGTTGTTTATCTTCAATTCGGCTCGATAAATACATGGCATAGATAAAACCACCACTACCAAATAAAGCACTAAAAACACCGCCCACTAAACTAAATGGGACAACCAATGCCTTTGAAAAGGGTAATTTTGATTTTTTAGAAAAGAATGCATGTAATACATAACCAACAACAAATAACCCAAGTAATAATACGAGTATATCGGGGCGTGTTTTTAATAAAATCGCAGCGCCAACTAAACTCCCTACTATCATTAATGGAATTATCCATTTAATTTCCTGATAATCCGCATTTTTGCCATCTTTAAATAAGTTCAAAACTGCGGCGGTTAGATCAATTAGCGCAAGAATTGGAACAATCATATTTAATGGCAAATACATGGCTAACACAGGGGTTGCAATGAGGGCCGAACCAAACCCCGCCATACCAAAAACCAAATAAGCAAAAAGTAGCGTTGAGAAACAAATCGCCATTTCTAATGATAATAATTCAAACGGCATGACCTTAACTCCAGACGTTTTTTAACGTCCTCACTATAGGTTCTTTCAAATACAGAAAATAGTTTTATTTTTGTAGGGTTTTAAATTTCAAATCTATATCAAAAAACAAAATAGCCACTTTAAATACAATATACAACTAAGAGTGTATAATTTGCTTCACTGAGTGATACAGAACTAGCACAATAAATTAAAATTCAGGTAAAGACACATTGTGGATAAAAAAATTAATTTAAAAATCGGGCAGAAAATTCGTTTACTTAGGCAAGCAAGAGATCTTTCACTAAACGAGCTATCTCGTCTATCGGGGATCTCGAAAGCGGCTTTATCCAAGTTGGAATCTGGCGATTCAAACCCACGCATTGATACATTAGAGTCGATTGCCATTGCCCTGCGCTTTCCACTAAGCGATCTGTTTACACGGCAACATGAGGCCTATCCCTATTTTCTCAAAGCCACTCCCAATGAAAAAGAGTATTCACAACAGTTTAAGTTTCGCATTAGCATGGGAAATATCTCTGAAATTTGGCAATTAACCATGAAGAGAGGCGCTATCATTAATAGCCCCGCCCATATGAGTGGAACCCACGAACACATTATGGTGAATTCTGGCTCACTCATGTTACGGCTACATGACGACCAAAATATCGTCTTAGAAGCGGGAGATTTTTATGCTTTCAGTGGTGATTTCCCACATAGTTATCTCTGTATGGAGGGAGAGCTGCAAGCAACCGTCGTCATGACTTACTCTCACCTTAGTGATAGCGTTTAAATTGCGGCATGTTGTGCATCATAACTAATGCGCAACGTCCCCTTTTTAAATTTCATCGACTTAATTGAAAAATGCTGAATGTTATCTAGCGAAGAAACATGTGTTCCACCACAAGGCATTTCTTCAGTTTGGTCGATATAGCTGATCCGCAAATCTCCCTTTTGCTTTATTGCAACGGCTCGCCCACTATGAAGGCTTTGGTTAACAATATCTTCAATGTATTGGCTATCTAGCTCTTCAAAAGGCGTGACATCCCCTTCCATCATGCTAAATTCCACCCGTGATTCATCAGGAAAGTGATGGCCTTTTTGTGCAAGCCAACCAAAGCGACGTAATTCCCAATTCAACAAGTGACCAGCAGTATGTAGCGCCGCATAACGCTGACGTTTTTCCTTATCGACCCTTGCAACCACATTGCTATCTTGGCTCAAAATGACATGTTCTGGTAAGTATGCCACAATCAAGCCACCCAACTGTTTCCTAATACGAACAGCAATGTCATTCACCCAAGCTGTGTCCATGGGTTGCCCACCACCTTGTGGGTGGAAAATATTATCTTTTAAAGCAACCCAATGCCCCTCATCATCTTCCCCTTGCGCCAGTAAGGAAGTTTCGATTTCATACTGATAAGTGTTCGATAAATAGATGTTATTTTGCATAGATTCATACCTGTTTGTTATTCAATTCACCAAATAGAAACCCACAATACATTCGAAAAATTATTGTTCAGCAACTGAATTTATACCACCTTCGTTCGCTTTAGGAAACCCTATTTATCACTATGATTAAATATCAAACAAAAATAGCCCACACAGTTGAATGGGCTATTCGGTCATAAACTTAATCTCAGAATTACTGCAAATAACTTTCCATTGTTTCGAAGAGGCGCAAATCATCACTAAAGCGTACTTCTCGAACATCTTCTAGTTTTTCAACTTGGTTAATCATTTGCGACAAGCGCTCATCTTTTTGTACTAATAGCCATATACGGCTTTCATCTTTATCTTTAATCGGCATACAGAGAATGCCATCAACGTTAAATGCTCTACGGGCAAATAAACCACAAATATGTGACATTACACCTGGGTGGTTACGAACAATTAGCTCTAAAGCAATCGGATGATGTTCAAATACCATAATTACGCTCCAATCATATCAATGTTAGCTGCACCCGGTGGAACCATTGGATATACCTTCTGATTAACATCAATCAAGGCATGGATCAAACATGGACCTTTGGTATTCATTATCGCTTCTAACGCCATTTCAGGGTCTGCTTCATTATTTAAATCGCAAGTTTGCAAACCAAACCCTGCCGCAATTTTGATAAAGTCAGTTTGGTACGGATAAGCTGCAGCAAATATGCGGTTTTCAAAAAATAAATCTTGTTGTTGATGAACCATTCCTAATGCTTGGTTATTCATTAAAATGATTTTGATATTTAACTGATGTTCCGCTGCGGTTGCCAGTTCTTGAATATTCATCATCAGACTGCCATCACCAGAAAAGCACACTATCGTTTTTTCAGGTTTTGCTAACGCCGCGCCTATCGCAGCAGGCAGACCAAACCCCATGGTACCTAACCCGCCTGATGTCAGCCATTGACGTGGACGAGACAGAGGATAAGCTTGAGCTGCCCACATTTGATGCTGACCAACATCCGTTGTCACAATTGCATCTTCACCTGCCGCACGTGCTGTAGACAGAACTAAGCCATAGTGATTCAGCGGGTTATCCGCATCACTGAAATTCAGTGGATATTTCTCTTTTAATTGATTTACTTGCGCCATCCAATCAGCACGCTCATTACGTTCAACCAAAGGCAATAACAGCTCCAATATTTGCCCCGCATCTGCATGAATAGCGATATCTGGGCGCTTAATTTTGCTGATTTCTGCTTTATCGATATCCACATGGATGATTTTCGCGTTAGGACAAAATTTCTCTGCCTTGCCTATCGCCCTATCATCAAAGCGTGCACCAATAACAATCAATAGATCCGATTCTTCCATTATCATGTTAGTACTTGCCGCAGCGTGCATACCTAACATACCTAAATATAACGGATGCCTCATCGGGATAGTACCAAGTGCCATTAAGGTCATGGTTGTTGGTAATGAGGCTTTTTCCGCAAATGCGATTGCCGTTTCTGTAGAATCGGAGCTAATCACCCCACCACCAAAATACAATACTGGACGTTTCGCGTTATTAATCATTTCAGCCGCTTGCAGAACTTTTTCCATGTCAAAAGCAGGAGCTTTATCTTTCGGTAATACTTCTGGTATTTCAGTTAGTTCAATTGTGGCAGTTTGAACATCTTTTGGAATATCAATCCAAACAGGTCCAGGGCGGCCTGACTCTGCAATACGAAAAGCATCACAAATCACTTGTGGCAATTCATTGATATTACGAACCAAATAATTATGTTTCGTCACTGGAATCGAAATGCCATAGGTATCAACCTCTTGGAAAGCATCTGTGCCAATCATTGACGAAGAAACTTGAGCCGTAATACAAACCAGCGGGATAGAATCCAGTTTTGCATCGGCAATAGCAGTCACTAAGTTTGTTGCCCCAGGCCCACTTGAAGAGATACAAACTGCGGCTTTTCCTGTGGTACGCGCAATTCCCTGAGCAATAAAACCTGCTCCTTGCTCATGGCGAGCCAGTATATGACGGATTTTCTGGCTTTGCCCTAATGCATCATAAAAAGGCAAAGCCGCTCCCCCAGGAATGCCAGAAACGATGGTAATACCGTGTTTTTCCAGTAAATGTACGATTAATTCTGCACCCGTAAAGCGGGTTTTATGTGGTGTTGTGGTGCCCGATTCGCTCATCATAATTATCCTTTGCTAGCCTGCGGACTCGAGCGAGAAGTGATAAAAAACCCCGCTCGGTTTGCGCCGGCGGGGTTTCTAAATCTACGTTGATTTGTACCCGTTACGGCGCTAAGCCCACGACCACCACCACACGCACGACCACCGCGGCACGTGGCGCGGTTAGTAGTAGGTTGGAATGATGAATAGTCATGTTCACGGGTTCTTCCTGTTTAGTCTGTCTAATTTATTGATTATTATTTTTCAGTTTCTTTTCTTAAGAAAACATAAATTTCGTAGCATGACAATCATTTTTTCTTGTTTTATTCCAAAGGAATGGTAATTGCGACATTCATCACACCCCATTCCAGTAGAGATATTATCTAGAAAAATAAAAAAATATAGAATTAATCACCATTCAAAATCCCAGCAAAAACCTTGACTTAAAGTTAACTTTAAGTTGTATCCTTTACTCCAACTCAAGGGGGTTTGCCCTTGATGGAAACATTAACTAATTGATTTTTAATTAATAAACAGAGGGATATATGCCAAAATCCGTTTGGTGGTTAACCATCACACTTGCATTATTTATCACAGGAAATGCTATTGTCCTTTCTATAGCAGTGGTTATTGGCGAAAAACTGGCTATCAACCCAACGTATGCGACAATTCCACTGGTAAGCCAATACGTTGGCTTAATCTTAGCAACTATTCCGATCGCGTTTTTAATGCAAAAGTACTCGAGAAGAGTAGGCTTTATTATTGGTAATATCGGTGGGTTAATCGGCGCAGGCTTTTCTATTCTGGGCGTGATAGAAAGCCATTTAGTTTATTTTTCCATCGGGTTATTTTTCACTGGTATTGCTATTGGTACTGCACAACAATTCCGTTTTGCTGCTATCGAAGAAGCACCAATTTCTTTGCGAGCAAAAGCTATTGGCCTTGTCATGAGCGGAGGTATCGCCGCCGCCTTAATCGGCCCAACATTAGCCATTACTACCCAAAGATTTTTTGCAGAGCACCCGTTTGCAGGGCCATTCATCACGTTAGCCGCCATCTATGTGATCGCATTTATTCTATTATTAGTTGTGCCATTAAAGAAAATAGAGAAAACACCATCGGATGAAGCGTTAGTCAAACGCAACTACAGTGCATTGTATTCACAACCTATTTTAAAATTAATCGCCATTGTTAGCGCGGTTGGATATGCCATTGTGGTTTTCACCTTTGCCTCAATACCGTTATCCATGAAACAACATGATTTCGCCTTTTCCTCTATTGCGATTGTATTTCAATTCCATGTATTAGGTATGTTTGCACCATCATTTTTCACTGGAACATTAATCCATCATTTAGGGGCAAAACGCATTATTTTCTGCGGTATCATATTGTTAATTTTATCAGCTACTATGAACCTGCTAGGTAACCATTTTTACAATTATTTGTTGGCTGGTATTTTTGTCGGTGTCGCCTGGAATTTAATTTTAATTAGCACCACTAACTTATTACCACATACCTATGAAGCTCATGAACGCGCTAAAGTGCAAGGAATGACCGACTTTCTTATCTATTTCTTCGGAGGAATAGGTAGCTTAGGGGCAGGAGTTCTTTTCTTTATATTCGGTTGGCAGACGATGAATGCCCTATCTGTAGTCATTTCCACCACCATTTTAATTAGTTTTTGGAAGCTAAAAAAATATATCCCCAAACGCCAATGAAAAGTTACATCACTGTACGGTGGTTTTATATTCAGAGAGCCTAATAGTTTTATCTATTATTAATCGATATCATGATGAATATATCTCCTTAAGATAAACTCCACTGGCTATAAACTAATTAAAAATCGGTATTTTGTCTATTTTGCCAATTAACAAACTGTATTCAACTTTGTTTACTATTTATTTATTGGCTATTGACTGAATGAGGGATAAGATTAAAAAGTAACTAATAGGAAGATATTATGTATAAAGAAATCCCTGTTCCCTGCAATGGGAAATACACAGAATTTCAATCTACAGTTGTTAATGAAATATTAGTTTGGATTGAAATGAACTTAACCAGTCGTCTATTACTTGATGATATCGCACTAAAATCAGGATATACAAAATGGCATTTACAAAGAGTATTTAGAAAAGTCGTTGGTATGCCTTTAGGTGAATATATTCGCCGAAGGAGGATCTGTGAAGCCGCTAAAGACCTATGCTCCACTGAACTTCAGGTTATTGATATTGCATTAAAATACCAATTTGACTCCCAGCAATCTTTTGCAAAGCGATTTAGAGCTTATTTAGGTACATCACCGTCAATCTACCGACTGTCCGGTGAAAGTCAAAATGACCCATTACTACTGGAACCTAAAGTAGCTTGATACGCTAATATGAAAATAAAATTTATATTTCCTTTTTTAATAACACTACCAATACAAAGCCCTATGTAAGTTAATTACTGGGGCTTTTTTATTTTCTATTCATTTAAGAAACTTTTAATTTAAAATTAATAAAGCCTTAAGGTTTTAGTTTTATATTTAGTTTACCATATTAATAAAAAATAATTTTCTGGATATATGATTTTAATTTTATTATTTATTAAACAATAAAGGCTCCACAAAGAAGCCTTTATTTTATTTATGTATTCTAATTAGTAAATAAATTAGAACGGAATATCGTCATCGAAGTCCATTGGTGGTTCATTGGTTTGTGGAGCAGGCGCTGATGAGCGTGCTGCAGGGGCTCCGCCGCCACTAAATTGCTGTGCTGCTTGTGGCTGCTGAGGTTGGCCCCAACCGCCTTGGCCGCCTTGACCTTGTGATGGTGCATCACCGCCACGGCCGCCTAACATTTGCATTGATCCACCGATATTCACAACAACTTCTGTCGAATAACGGTCTTGACCACTTTGGTCTTGCCATTTACGTGTTTGCAGAGAACCTTCGATATAGACTTGTGAACCTTTTTTCAGGTATTCACCGGCTACCTCAGCAAGTTTGCCGAAGATAACCACGCGGTGCCATTCGGTTTTTTCACGCATCTCACCGGTTTGCTTGTCACGCCAACTTTCAGAAGTTGCCAGAGTCAGGTTTGCCACAGCTCCGCCGTTAGGCATATAACGGATTTCTGGATCTTGTCCTAGGTTACCGATAAGAATTACTTTATTTACGCCTCTGCTGGCCATTTATTACTCCTGATGCATTGAATTTTAATCTCTGGATTAGCCGTGAAGTTTACCACGACCTCGCTTTTTTGCACCACGAAATTGAAACTACTGAGCGTTATTGCGAAACGCTTTCCAACTTTTGGTGAAATTCT
Source organism: Providencia huaxiensis (assembly GCF_002843235.3). Classification (NCBI taxonomy): domain Bacteria; kingdom Pseudomonadati; phylum Pseudomonadota; class Gammaproteobacteria; order Enterobacterales; family Morganellaceae; genus Providencia; species Providencia huaxiensis. Next base: position 4,450,557 of record NZ_CP031123.2, on the reverse strand, counting down.
ACCGTGCCAATTTTCAGTATAGACATAAAATAATTCGCACAGCATCTATCTTTTCGATAAATTCAGATCGCTGTTTTTCTGTTTCACTATTAAAATCTTACTCTAAATAGTTCAAGCAGTGGCTAGGCGGCAAGCGAAGATATCGCAGAGAGCAGCCAACACCGCCACGGTTTGAAATATGACGAATAGGAAATACTGTATATCCATTCAGCCATAAATATGTGATAATAGTCTCTTGCGATTGTTCAATATCAAATCATCCGGGAAGTGGTAAATGGATAATATCGAAGTCCGCGGCGCACGCACGCATAATCTGAAAAACATCAATCTCATCATCCCTCGCGACAAACTCATTGTTATTACTGGGTTATCTGGTTCAGGGAAATCATCTTTAGCTTTTGATACCCTGTATGCAGAGGGTCAGCGCCGTTATGTTGAATCTTTATCTGCTTATGCTCGCCAGTTTCTTTCTTTAATGGAAAAACCGGATGTCGATCATATTGAAGGGTTATCCCCTGCGATTTCGATTGAACAAAAATCCACTTCACATAACCCACGTTCGACGGTCGGAACCATCACAGAAATTCATGACTATCTGCGGTTATTATTTGCACGTGTTGGTGAACCTCGCTGCCCTGATCACGACATACCACTTGCTGCTCAAACTGTTAGCCAGATGGTCGATAATGTTCTGGCTCAGCCTACCGATCGCCGAATGATGCTACTTGCGCCTGTCGTTAAAGAACGTAAAGGGGAGCACGTTAAGTTACTCGATAACTTAGCCAGTCAAGGTTATATCCGCGCCCGAATTGATGGAGAAGTTTGCGATCTATCCGACCCGCCAAAGCTCGAATTACAGAAAAAACATACGATTGAAGTGATTGTCGATCGTTTTAAAATTCGTGATGACATTGCTCAGCGTTTAGCTGAATCCTTTGAAACTGCATTAGATCTGTCTGGCGGTACCGCAATTGTTGCAGATATGGATGACGCCAATGCAGAAGAACTGGTTTTTTCTGCCAATTTTGCCTGTTCCGTTTGCGGCTACAGCATGGTGGAACTTGAACCTCGCCTATTTTCTTTTAACAACCCTGCAGGCGCCTGTCCGAGCTGTGATGGCTTAGGTGTTCAGCAGTTTTTTGACCCCGAAAGAGTCATTCAAAATACTGAAATCTCACTCGCGGGTGGTGCAATTCGGGGTTGGGATCGCCGTAATTTTTACTATTTCCAAATGCTGATGTCATTAGCTGAGCATTATAAATTTGATGTGGAAGCCCCTTATGACACTCTGAGCCCTGCCATTCAAAAAATTATTTTATACGGCTCAGGCAAAGAAACGATTGAGTTTAAATACCGTAATGATCGTGGTGACATCACCGTGCGCCGACACCCTTTTGAAGGCGTGCTCAATAATATGGAGCGTCGTTATAAAGAAACAGAATCAACGGCTGTCCGTGAAGAATTAGCGAAATATATCAGTAACCGTCCATGTGTTTCTTGCCATGGGACTCGCTTACGTAAAGAAGCACGATTTGTATTTGTTGAAAATACGACATTGCCTGAAATCGCAGATTACAGCATTGGCCACGCAATGGAATTTTTCCAGAACCTAAAACTCACAGGTCAGCGCGCTCAAATCGCAGAAAAAGTTTTAAAAGAAATTGGCGATCGCCTGAAATTTCTCGTCAATGTTGGGCTTAATTATCTGACACTTTCACGTTCTGCTGACACCTTGTCTGGTGGTGAAGCACAACGCATTCGTTTAGCAAGCCAAATTGGTGCTGGTTTAGTGGGAGTGATGTATGTTCTTGATGAACCTTCAATTGGCTTACACCAACGGGATAATGATCGCTTACTTGAAACATTGATCCATCTTCGTGATCTAGGAAATACCGTGATCGTCGTTGAACATGACGAAGACGCGATCCGCGCTGCAGACCATGTGATTGATATCGGACCCGGTGCAGGGGTGCATGGTGGGCAAATTGTTGCCCAAGGAACACTGGAAGATATTGTCGCAAACCCAGATTCACTCACTGGTAAATTTTTAAGCGGTGAGCGCAGAATTGACATTCCACAAAAACGCGTTCCAATTAATAAAGATAAAATGCTGACGGTGTTTGGGGCAAAGGGCAATAACCTGAAGAATGTGACATTAAAAGTCCCTGTCGGGTTATTTACCTGCATCACTGGTGTGTCTGGCTCAGGTAAATCAACACTAATAAACGATACGCTATTCCCTATTGCTCAACGCCAATTAAATGGGGCGACCACCATCACCCCTGCCCCTTATTTGGATGTAGAAGGCTTAGAGCACTTTGACAAAGTCATTGATATTGACCAGAGCCCAATAGGCCGTACACCACGTTCCAACCCTGCTACCTATACCGGTGTTTTTACACCTGTTCGTGAATTATTTGCTGGTGTGCCTGAGTCTCGAACTCGTGGTTATAACCCAGGGCGCTTTAGCTTTAACGTTAAAGGCGGCCGATGCGAAGCTTGCCAAGGTGATGGCGTCATTAAGGTTGAAATGCACTTCTTACCTGATGTGTATGTCCCTTGTGACCAATGTAAAGGCAAACGCTATAACCGCGAAACACTAGAAATTAAATATAAAGGTAAAAATATCCATGAAGTGCTGGATATGACCATCGAAGAGTCTCGTGAATTCTTTGATGCCGTACCTGCCCTTGCTCGCAAGCTACAAACTCTGATGGACGTTGGTTTATCCTATATCCGTCTCGGCCAATCAGCAACGACGCTATCCGGTGGTGAAGCACAACGTGTGAAATTAGCCAAAGAGCTATCCAAACGCGGAACAGGGCAAACTATCTATATATTGGATGAACCGACAACAGGCCTGCACTTTGCTGATATCCAGCAACTTTTGGTCGTTTTACATCAACTTCGTGACCAAGGAAACACCATTGTAGTGATTGAGCACAACCTTGATGTGATTAAAACGGCAGACTGGATTGTTGATTTAGGCCCTGAAGGAGGGAGCGGTGGCGGTGAAATTTTAATTGCCGGCACACCAGAAGAAGTGGCTGAGTGCAAAAAATCTCACACTGCAAGGTTCTTAAAAACGATTTTAGAACGCGGCTACTAAGTAGAAAGGCTATAAAAAAATAAATAAGTAAGAAGATTATCAGGGAGTATTTTGCTCCCTGATAATTATTACGATAGCTAAGAGTTATTAGCTAACCGCAGCAAATGCTTCCACAATGCGTTTAACATTATGGCGATTGACGCCTGCCATACAAACACGGCCAGTTCCAACCAAGTAAACCGCGAACTCGTCTTTCAGGCGAGCAACTTGCTCTTTAGAAAAACCAGTGTAACTGAACATACCGCGTTGCTTTAACAAGTGGTCGAAATTGTGGTTTGGTAATGCTTTTTTCAGCTCATCAACCAGTACCGTACGCATGTCTAAAATACGCAAACGCATCTCTTCCACTTCTGCTAACCATTTGGCTTTTTCTGCGCTATTGGTTAATACCGCTGCAACAATTTTTGCGCCATTCGATGGCGGGCTTGAGTATAAGCGACGAACACCCGCTTTTAACTGACCTAATACACGGTCGCGCTCATCTGGGTTTTCGCAAATAACGGATAGCCCTCCGGCACGTTCACCGTAAATACCAAAGATTTTAGAGAATGAATTGCTAACGAACACAGGCAAGCCAGCTTTAACCATCGTTCGGATAGCGTAAGCATCTTCATTAATGCCTTCTGCAAAACCTTGATAAGCAACATCTAAAAATGGGATCAGTTTACGCTCTAATGCCACCTTTGTGACTTCATCCCATTGTGCAGGAGTCAAGTCGGAGCCTGTTGGGTTATGGCAGCACGGGTGCATTAGGATGATGCTATTAGCAGGTAATTTTTTGAATGTTGCTAACATTTCATCAAATTTAACGCCTTTAGTTTTTTCATCAAAGTATGGGTAATAATGCACTTTTGTACCCGCACCTGAAAAAATAGAGGCATGGTTTTCCCAAGTTGGGTCACTACACCACACTTCGGAATCTGGATAATATTGATGTAAAAAATCTGCACCAATTTTCAATGCACCAGAACCACCAATGGTTTGCACAGTAGCAATACGCTCCTGTGCAATTAGTGGGCAATCCTCACCAAATACTAATTTTTGCAATTCAGTACGGTAATCTTTCAAACCTTCCATAGGCAAATACAGTGATGCGCTTGCTGGCAGTTTATTTAACGCTGCTTTTGCCGTACCGACTGTCGCCAGTTCAGGGGTTTTCCCTTCACCATCATAGTAAAGACCGATACTCAAATTAATTTTATTTTCACGAGTGTCTTTATTAAATTCATCCATTAACGACAGAATTGGGTCGCCCGGATAAGCATCAACATGTTCGAACACAGGACATCTCCTAATCATTATTTTACGCTAAATAAACCAAGCGATGATTTGCCCTATTTAGCGCCATTTTTACGTTGTTATCTGAAAATAACCCTTTGCTGGCTATTCGTCTACATATTCCATTGCAACTCTAGAGGTTAACTTTGTCAGCAACTCATAGTTGATAATACCCGTTTGTGTGGCAATTTCTTCAACCGGTAGTTGATTTCCCCACAAAATAACGTCATCACCCACTTTATCATTGGCATTTAACCCTAAATCCACCACGGTCATATCCATGGAAATTCGCCCAACAATAGGCACTTTTCGTCCATTAATTAACACGGGTGTACCTGAAGGTACGTTACGTGGATAACCATCACCATAGCCGATTGCAACAACACCAAGCAGAGTCTCTTTATCACTGCACCATGTTTCACCGTAACCTACACATTGCCCTGCCGCATGTTTCCTAACCGCAATTAATGTTGATTTTAGTGTCATCGCGGGAAGTAAACCGAAGTCTTGTGCACTTTTCCCCTCTTGTGGCGAAGCGCCATACATCATGATCCCTGGACGTACCCAGTCATAATGAGCTTCTGGCCAAAGTAAAATCCCCGCGGAGGCCGCAATGGATTTTTCCCCCTCTTTATCAGCAATAAACTGTTTAAAGCAGGCAATTTGTTTTTCAGTTGTCGGTAAATGGGGGGTATCCGCTTGGCAAAAATGACTAACAATGTTGATAGGAAGCTGAACTTGTTGGCAGCGTTGTAAACGTTGATAAAAGCCTTCAGCATCTTTAGGGAGGACACCTAGGCGGTGCATGCCTGTATCTAATTTCATCCAAACTTTAAGAGGATAAGGCAATTTGGTGGCCTCTAGCATTTCAAGTTGTTCAATACAGTGGATCACGGTATCAATCTGGTTTTCTGCCATCAACAACAAGTCAGACTGCTCAAAAAAACCTTCCAGTAACACAATCGGTTTTACCACACCATGTTGCCGCAGCAATAGCGCCTCGTTGAGCCTTGCCACCCCAAAGCCATCCACCAGCTCTTCTACTGCCTGACCAACCCCTACTAACCCATGACCATAAGCGTTTGCTTTGACAACTGCAATCATTTGGCTATTTGGTGCAATTTCTTTCACCCGTTGCAAGTTGTGTCGCAGAGCGCGGCGGTTTATCAATGCGGTTGCCGCTTTCATTGTTTCCTCGTTCTTTTTCTCTAAACCCGCTAAAAATTAAGCTGCCCTTTGGCAGCCCAATATGTTCTCTATTTGTTATACGCTAAAAAATATCAATTTCCATTCGATATTATTTTTATGGATCATTTAATTTTAATACGCTAGTTCTAATACTCTAAATAGTTTGCGTTGTCGCTAGGCGGCGATTGAGCTAATCCTAGGAGCATACAAAAGTATGTGACTAGGATTAGGGAATGAAGCCAACACCGCGACAGCGCGAAATATGACGATTCCAATACTCTAATCCAATACTCTAAATAGTTTGCGTTGTCGCTAGGCGGCGATTGAGCTAATCCTAGGAGCATACAAAAGTATCTGACTAGGATTAGGGAATGAAGCCAACACCGTGACAGCGCGAAATATGACGATTCCAATACTCTAATCCAATACTCTAAATAGTTTGCGTTGTCGCTAGGCGGCGATTGAGCTAATCCTAGGAGCATACACAAGTATGTGACTAGGATTAGGGAATGAAGCCAACACCGCGACAGCGCGAAATATGACGAGTATTTATGAGGAGTATTTAGTCCTCGTCGTTATAAGCCGGCCCCGCATAATTATCGAAGCGCGACCACTGCCCATTAAACGTCAACCGCACTGTACCAATTGGCCCGTTACGCTGTTTACCTAATATAATCTCAGCAACGCCTTTGAGCTCACTATTATCGTGATAAACTTCATCGCGGTAGATAAACATAATCAAGTCCGCATCTTGCTCGATAGACCCTGATTCACGTAAATCCGAGTTAACTGGGCGTTTATCAGCACGTTGCTCAAGGCTTCGGTTCAACTGAGACAGTGCCACCACCGGTACATTTAATTCTTTCGCTAACGCCTTAAGTGAACGTGAAATTTCGGCAATTTCTAACGTACGGTTGTCAGAAAGCGCAGGAACTCGCATCAATTGTAGGTAGTCAATCATGATCAAACTTAAACCACCATGTTCACGGTAAATACGCCTCGCACGTGAACGAACCTCTGTGGGAGTCAGGCCCGAAGAGTCATCGATGTACATATTGCGCTTTTCCATCAAAATACCCATCGTGCTTGAAATTCGCGCCCAATCCTCATCATCAAGTTGCCCAGTACGAATACGGGTTTGGTCAACACGGGATAATGATGCCAACATACGCATCATGATTTGGTTACCTGGCATCTCTAAACTGAAGATTAAAACCGGTTTTTCTTCCGTCATCGCCGCGTTTTCGCACAAGTTCATTGCAAAAGTGGTTTTCCCCATCGATGGACGAGCGGCCACAATAATTAAATCAGAACCTTGTAAACCTGCAGTTTTTTTATCGAGGTCTTGGTAACCTGTTGAAACCCCAGTAACACCGTCGTGAGGCTGCTGGTAAAGTTGCTCAATTTTTTCAACAGTTTCCGACAAAATGGCTTCAATGCCTTTCGGCCCTTCATCTTTATTCGCTCTTGATTCGGCAATTTGGAAAACTTTAGTTTCGGCTAAATCGAGGAGGTCTTCACTGCTTCGCCCTTGTGGGTCATAACCTGCATCCGCAATTTCATTAGCAACAGAAATCATATCGCGAACTATCGCACGTTCGCGGACGATGTCTGCATAAGCATTAATATTCGCCGCACTTGGCGTATTTTTAGATAGCTCAGCCAAATAAGCAAAACCACCGACGCTATCTAATTCACCCTGTTGTTCTAGTGATTCCGATAGAGTAATAAGGTCAATAGGTTTGCCTTGCTCAAGCAAAAATTGCATTTGCGAGAAAATAGTGCGGTGGGGTCGGCTAAAGAAATCAGCATGAGTCACACGTTCAGAAACGGTATCCCAACGCTCGTTATCTAACATTAACCCCCCTAAAACAGACTGCTCCGCTTCGAGAGAATGAGGTGGAAGTTTTAACCCTTCCATTTGGTGGTCTCGTGGGGCATCCGCTTTGAAATTTGATGAGGGTTTTTTAGCCATACATTAATATCCAAGTCTATAATTAACGATCTGCGCTTAGTATACGCCAATCTTATTTTTTTGTGGTTTTCTTTGCATCTTTACGCAAAGTCATCACAAGATAAAATACATCACTGAAAGCACAAACCTATAATTCTTCTGATTGAAACATGGCGTTATGATAAAACGATTGTTATTGTAATTAAAATGAATGGTTCTTATTGGAGATTGTCATGGCAAAACGTATTGAGTTCGCGCAACATGGCGGCGCTGACGTCCTTAACTTGGTAGATTACTCCCCAGCAAATCCAGCAGATAACGAAATTCAAATTGAAAACCGTGCTATCGGGATTAACTTTATTGACACCTATGTCCGCAGTGGTTTATACCCTGTCGCTAATCTGCCTTGTGGTCTTGGTACAGAAGCAGCGGGTGTTGTTGTAAAAACCGGTGCTCATGTCACAGGTTTCAAGCCCGGTGACCGTGTCGTTTATGCGCAAGGCCCACTAGGTGCTTATAGCGAAGTCCACAATGTTCCTGAAAATGCGGTCGCTCACCTCCCAGATGGTATTACGTTTGAACAAGCCGCAGCCAGCTCATTAAAAGGTATGACGGTTTATTATTTATTCCATCAGACATATCAACTGAAACGTGACGAAGTCTTTCTGTTCCATGCCGCTGCAGGCGGTGTTGGGCTGATAGCTTGCCAGTGGGCAAATGCACTAGGCGCTAAGATGATAGGCACAGTGGGTTCTGCAGATAAAGCGTTAAGAGCCAAAGATGCCGGAGCATGGGAAGTCATCAATTACCAAACAGAAGACATTGCAGCTCGCGTGAAAGAAATCACGAATGGCGAAAAAGTGAATGTAGCGTATGACTCTGTTGGTCAATCCACATGGCTTGCCTCATTAGACTCACTCAAACGCCGTGGCTTGATGGTTAGCTTTGGTAACGCCTCAGGCCCTGTTACTGGCGTGAATTTGGGGATCTTAAACCAAAAAGGCGGGTTATACGTTACTCGCCCATCGTTAGGCGTTTATGTGACTAACCGTGCTGAGCTAGACCAAGCTAGTAATGCCTTATTTGATATGATTTTAAGCGGTAAAGTGAATGTGGATGTACCGCAATCACAAATTTTTGCTTTAAAAGATGCACAAAAAGCGCATGTCACTATCGAATCGAGAAAAACCCAAGGTTCGAGTTTGTTAATTCCATAATCAGCCATATGACAGCCCAAAAGCGCCAATTGGCGCTTTTTTTCCCATATGTAGCTATTCACCGCGAGTGACAAACTCCAGAGCTTGCTCAACAACGGCTAGATCCGCCCCTTTTTTATGCGCATTTTCACTTAAATGCCGACGCCATTGGCGCGCACCAGGAATACCTTGGAAAATCCCTAACATATGCCGCGTCATATGACCTAAATAGGCGCCCTTTGTTAATTCATTTTCTATATAAGGGTACATCGCCCTAACTGCATCAACACCATTGGTGATAGGAAAGTGCTCACCAAACAATTGGTTATCAACCGCTGTTAAAATAGACGGGTTTTGATAAGCTTCACGCCCCACCATCACACCATCTAAATGTTGAAGATGCTGTTTGGCTTCTTCTAATGTTTTAATACCGCCATTAATGGCCATCGTCAGATGTGGGAAATCACGTTTTAATTGATAAACTCGCGGGTAATCTAATGGTGGGATTTCGCGATTTTCTTTTGGGCTAAGGCCGGATAGCCATGCTTTACGCGCATGGATAATAAACATCTCACAACCGCCTTTATCAGAAACGGTTTCAATAAAATCACATAAAAACGCGTAGCTGTCTTGCTCATCAATACCAATACGGGTTTTTACGGTCACCGGGATAGAAACCACGTCTTGCATGGCTTTCACGCAATCAGCAACCAATTGGGCATCACCCATTAAACAGGCACCAAAACGCCCATTTTGTACGCGATCTGATGGGCATCCGACATTTAAATTAATTTCATCATAACCACGTTCTTGCGCCAGCTTGGCACATTGTGCCAATGCGGCTGGGTCGCTACCACCGAGCTGTAGTGCTACCGGATGTTCTTCCTCACTAAAGGCAAGATAGTCCCCTTTTCCGAAAATAATCGCCCCTGTTGTGACCATTTCAGTATACAGCAAGGTGTTTTTGCTTAATAAACGATGAAAATAACGGCAATGGCGATCTGTCCAATCGAGCATCGGCGCAACGGAAAATCGGTTTAGGTTGGTGTAGCCTTGTTTTGAGGTATTTTGATGCATGGTGGTCTTGTGTATTGAAATCAAATGGATAGCCCCAAAAAGTAAGGAGCCAAGCAAAAACAGCAGGCTATTATAGCATAGAGCGAACTAAGTGCGATGATGACGAAAACGAGCGGCTGAACTCAGCTAATTTAACGAAATAACCCCCGATATGAGCAATGTCATATCGAGGATTTCCAAACCAATTATGTCATTTTAATATTCAGTCACACACTATTTTTTCGCAGAAAGCAGTGCATAGCTGGTCATTAAGTTACGATAATCAGGGATATGGTTTGAGAACAACGTACCTAACCCTTCCACATCATTGCGCCAATCACGGTGTAATTCACAAGCGGCACCAAACCAGCTCATCAATTGGGCCCCTGCTTTTGACATTCTATCCCACGCGGCATCACGTGTGATTGGGTTAAATGTACCTGAAGCATCAGTAATAACAAAAACTTCATAGCCTTCTTCTAAGGCTGATAATGCAGGGAATGCCACACACACTTCTGTCACAACACCGGCAATAATCAACTGTTTTTTACCTGTCGCTTTGACAGCTTTGACGAACTCTTCGTTATCCCATGCATTGATTTGGCCTGGGCGGGCAATGAAAGGGGCATCAGGAAAAGTTTCTTTTAACTCAGGCACTAACGGGCCATTAGGACCATCTTCAAAAGATGTCGTCAAAATAGTCGGCAAGTTAAAATACTTGGCAAGATCCGCTAACGCTAACACGCTATTCTTGAATTTATCGGGGTCTTGGTCGCGAACCAGTGATAATAAACCCGTTTGATGGTCAACAAGTAATACAGCGGCATTATCTTTATCTAGGCGGTTATATTTGAAACTCATATCAACGACTCCTCAATAGTTAGAAAAGTACTCTATGTGGGTTCAGATAAAACAAAAGTGGTATTTAGTCTGCTTATCGCACCTAAAAAACCACTTTTCATCAAAAATATTTCAACAAGATGAATTCACACAATTCGTTATTTAGTTTCTGCGCTCATTGTGACAAAATTTCCCATACGAGCACTGGTAATTGTATAGCTATCCGCACCGGCGGCTTTAGCTTTAGCTGCAATTTTTGCTTCTGTTGAAGCCAGCGTATCACCTGTTGCAGTGATTGTTGCTGCTGATGCACCAAATGCGACGAAAGATAATACAGAAGCTGCCATCAAAGTTTTTAACATGTTCATAATCCAATTCCTTCACTTTTTATTCGATAAGACAACCCTTGTTGTCTGCGATGAAGGTATCATATCGACAATGTTATTTATGTTAAAGCTAATAATATCGCTCAATTCATTCAAATTAACTGAACAACTTACTTTATCTGAAACTCACCATGGAATAAAACCGAAAGATATAATCAAGCAGCCTTGTGGTATGCTTTCCCAAAGTTGGTTTACTTCTCGCGCAACCTTTAATAGGAACTGTATATGCCACTCAATAACCGAACACTCCCTACATTTAGGTACCACCCGGATCCTATTGAAACTGAAGCTTTTCTGACGGATAAAACAGTAACCTGTGATTGTTGTAAGCAACCTACTGATATTTATTATGAAAGCCCGTTTTATTCTATTGAGGACATTGATGCTTTGTGTCCTTGGTGTATTGCCGATGGTTCTGCCAGTGCAAAATTTGATGGTGAGTTTCAAGACCCTGCCAGTGTTGAAGGTATTGATTGCGAATATGACGAGGACGGCGAGTTTTCACATACCATAACCCCCTATCCCACTGAAATGTTTGATGAACTAATTAAACGAACACCGGGCTATCAAGGGTGGCAACAAGAAATTTGGCTCGCACACTGCCAAGAGCCTTGTGAATTCATAGGCTATGTTTACTGGGATGACATCAAAGATAAACTCGATGAATTTGTTTCCCTTGAAAATGATATCGCTGATTATGGTTTTTCAATTTCAGAGCTCGCGAATATTCTCCATCAAGATAGCGCTGCTCAAGGTTATTTATTTCGTTGTTTACATTGCAAAAAACTACGTTTGCATTTTGATTTTAGCTAATTTATACCAACTAAATCGCGTGAAGAGGCTTATCTTCACGCTCTCATCTTCAACTATTCATCAGTTCAATAATTTGCTCAGCTAATTCTGGCGTCGCGGCTGATAGCAAACTCCTCATTGAAAAAACTGAGTATAACGGGCAGGTTATAGAATAAAGGCACTAAAATGCCTTATCGACCATAGATAAAGCACCAATACAACCTAAATTTGTTGGAGAGACACCTCACCAAATGTCATAAATATCAAAGTATGCCCCGCAATCCCACGATATACCCCTTGCTGGCTATTGAGTTCGCAAGCCAATGCCGTTAATTGCCATGCGTCATATTCTTCAATGTGACTAATTCGGGCGGTTAATAATGCGTTGTCTTTCCGCTCGCCATAAGCTTTCACCGCAATTGCATCTTGGGTTAAAGCGCTGTCGATAGAACTGTTTGCCCAGCTCCACATCCAACTGCCTTGGCTTTGGTCATAAGTACCAACAATTTGAACTGGCGCTGTTGCCATTATATTGTCAGGCGCATGAAAAATAATGGTTCCTTCGTCTTGGTTCACGGACCAATCGGCTTCATCTAATTTCCATGTATCACAATGAAATTGGTTTTTGGCCTGTAACGCATTCATACTGCGTTCAATTAATGCCTCATAAGGCATCTGTTCTATTTCATTATCCATTTATTACCCAATATTTTTTAATGCATTGATAATCAACTGCCAAAATTTATGATGGTCTAACTTAACCGCGACTTGAGTATGGCAATTTTCAGGCGCTGGATGACGGAAATCAGCCACTGTCATGCCTAGCGTGTGCGTTCCTGTCAGCTCAATATTCACAGGCACTTTTTGCGTAGTCATTACTGTCGGATCAATGACATAGGCAACCGCACAAGGGTCGTGCACTGGCGGAGCATCAAAGCCTTGAGCTTGCTTGTACATTTTCCCAAAGAAATCCAATAATTCGATGACAAATTGCGAACAATCACTGCCAATCGCAGCAATTTCTTTCACAACATCAGGGGTTGCTAGCGCTTGATGGGTAAGATCTAACCCCACCATGGTTAGTGGCCACTTTTCATTGAAAACAATATGAGCCGCTTCTGGGTCAATTTTAATATTAAACTCAGCTACCGCACTCCAATTCCCAACATGGTAGCCCCCGCCCATCAGCACCACCTCTTTAACTCGCTCGACAATGCGCGGTTCAAGACGAGCCGCAAGCGCAATATTGGTTAATGCACCAGTAGGAACTAAAGTCACTGTTTTAGGAGGATGAGACATAATCGTTTCGATAATCAGCGAAACCGCATGCCGTTCATCAAGCGTCAATGTGGGCGTTGGTAATACAGGCCCATCGAGACCTGATTCCCCATGAATATCAGGTGCGACTTCAATTTCCCGAACTAAGGGGCGAACCGAACCCGCGGCAAATGGAACACCGGTGATCTTCGCCATTTCAGCGATAGCCAATGCATTATGAGTGACTTTTTCAAGGGTTTGATTGCCGGCAACGGTTGTTACCGCCAATAATTCAATGTCAGGGTTACCATAGGCCAGTAATAACGCGATAGCATCGTCATGGCCGGGATCACAATCGAGGATTATTTTTTTGCTCATACCTTACCTTCTTAAAATTGGAGTCAGAAATGGCACTGACCCCAATTTAACGAGCTAGCAAGGCAAAATCTATGCTTAATATCTGAATACTTGGAAATTTATTTCAAAACATGCGCATAGACACGTTTTTTCTCACCTTCATTTTTCGAAATATAAACACCTTGTAGCTCAGGTGCAAAGCCCGGTAATGCATTAATCCCTGTTTCTAGTGCTTTGAAATAGCGCAATACTGGGCCAGACCACACTTCCCCTGGCACCACACACAGCACACCCGGTGGGTACGGTAGCGCACCTTCAACCGCAATACGCCCTTCTAATTCATCTAACGGCAATAATTCACAATTACCACGAATAAATTCTAAGTGTGCTTGCTGAGGCGCCATTTTTACTTCAGGGAAGTGATTTTTACGGAACATCTCTTTTTGCAGCTGTTTAATGTTGTCATTAACGCTGAGCTGATGCATTTCTTGGCACAGGCGACGCAATGTGTAGCCTTGGTAATGTGCTTGATAACGCTGATAAACCGATGGCAAAACCTCTTCCAATAGTGCGTCTTCATCCAGTAACTGTTCGAAACGGACTAAATGAGAGACTAACAGCTCCAGTTTTTCACGGGTTTCTGCGGGAGTTAACAAAAACAAAATTGAATTTAAGTCACACTTTTCAGGGATCACTCCGTGTTCACGTAAAAAATGCGCCAAAATCGTCGCAGGAACGCCAAAAGTTTCATATTCGCCACTTTCGACATCAATACCCGGGGTCGTTAGCATCAATTTGCAGGGGTCAACGAAGTATTGGTCCTGTGCATAGCCATCAAACGCATGCCAACGTTCTTGTGGTATGAAATTAAAGAAGCGCTGCTGCGCAGCGATTTGCTCCGTTGGGTATTCATGCCATGCCTTGCCATCTACCACTTCAGGAACAAAGGGTTTAAAATAACGGCAGTGCTGAAATATCGATTTTCTTACCTCAATCCCCACTTTCACGCAGTCCATCCACATCATTTTACCTGCATCACCTTGGTGAATACGTGCATTCACATCCAAAGAGGCAAACAAGGGATAAAATGGGCTAGTAGAGGCGTGCATCATAAAAGCATTGTTGAGTTTTTTGTGTGATACAAAACGCCCTTGTCCCTTGATATGATTATCTTTTTTATGAATTTGTGACGCTTGAGAAAACCCGGCCAGCTGTTTATGAACTGACTGAGTGACCATAATACCTGGGTCGTTTTCATTTAATTCAAGTAGCAATGGCGAGCACTGACGCATCATTGGAATAAATTGTTCATACCCCACCCACGCAGAATCAAATAAAATGTAGTCACATAAATGACCTATTTTATCAACGACTTGCCTTGCGTTATACACCGTACCGTCATAAGTTCCAAGTTGGATCACGGCTAAGCGAAATGGTCGTTTAGCTTGAGCTTTTTCAGGCATCACTTCTTGAATAAGTTCACGTAAATAACTTTCGCCAAAGCAGTGCGCATCAATACCACCAATAAAACCAAAAGGATTACGTGCCGTCTCTAGATAGACTGGTGTTGCTCCCGCCTGTATTAACGCCCCATGGTGGTTTGATTTATGATTGTTGCGATCGAATAAAACTAAATCACCCGGTGTTAATAGCGCATTTAGCACCACTTTATTGGATGATGAGGTACCATTTAACACAAAATAAGTTTTGTCCGCATTGAACACTTTCGCGGCGAATTTTTGTGCCTCTTTCGCAGCACCTTCGTGGATCAATAAATCGCCCATTGCCACATCGGCATTGCATAAATCGGTACGAAACAGGTTTTCACCATAAAACTGATAAAATTGTTCCCCTGTAGGGTGGCGACGGAAAAATTGGCCGCCCTGGTGCCCCGGACAGGCGAAAGTCACATTATGGCCCGCAGCATAATCCATCATTCGAGCAAAAAATGGCGGTAATAACTGCTCAAGGTACTGATCCGCCGCATCGAGCAATTGACGGCTATTTTCTTCACGGGCAGCTGGAGCTGGCGGTAATAACGCCGTTAAATAAGGTGGTAAGTTTCCATCGGTTGGCAGCTGTTTATCACCGATGATAAACAGCGGAATACTCAGCTGGCTCTCAACGACTCTTTCCCACAGCCCTTGGTTGGCATCTTGTTCAGATAGCACGACAGCGGCAATATTGTTTAACTGTGCATCGCGAATATCTACCCACTGAAATTGATTAGTGAAATAGATTGCGACCCCCTGGCTACATGCCACATTGATTTTGTTCATAGCAGTCTGGCTCTTAGTTAGCTGAGGAAAAGAGGCGGACAATATACTTGATAGATCAGGGAATTGAAATGATTAGCATGGTAAGAAAAGAGGGCAAGATTTGGAAAGTCGAATATATTTTATAAGCCACTGGTTAATAGCATAAAAATTCTATCTCATCACAACCTACTTCCCCACACTTCAGGCCATCATAAAGATAATAAAAAGATAAATTAACCAATTAACCCGGTGATCACCACCAATTAATCGGCCAATTTATCTGTAATGGGACGTTAGTTGTTTTTTTCCACATACAACGTTTGTGATGGGAATGCGAAGTCCGCATCGTGGCGTTTAACTATCTCAATGATCTTCAAATACACCGCTTGCTGCGCGGCTAACCATTCAGCCCAAACTGTTGTTTTGGTAAAGCAATACACCATAATATTTAACGAAGAGTCAGCAAAAGCATCGAAATACACTAATAGAGTTTGGCTGGTATCGATATTGGCATCTTGCTGTAACATCGTACGGATATCGTCGACAATCGCTCCAATTTTATCTGAATCTTCGTAACGTAAACCAATTTCAGTTTTGATGCGTCGGTTAGTCATGCGCCCTGGGTTTTCCACACTAATAGAAGAAAAAACCGAGTTAGGAATGTATAGCGGGCGGTGGTCAAACGTAATAATTTTGGTGATCCGCCAACCAATTTCAACCACCGTGCCTTCGATATTTCTATCCGGTGAACTGACCCAATCGCCAATATTAAAGGGGCGGTCAAAATAGAGCATTATCCCAGAGAAAAAGTTACTTAGGATGTCTTTACCTGCCATACCGATAGCAATACCGCCAATTCCACCAAACGCCATCAAACCAGACAGGCTCATCCCAAAATGCTCACCAAACAGCAGCACCATAATGACAAATATTGCGGTTTTAAATACACGGGCGATAATACGAGCCGAAGTGGGGTCACTGCCTTTTTTAATCTGAGCTTTTTCTAGTCGGTTCGCTAATTGAAACAGTTTTCGCATTAAAATCAATGCAATCAATGTAATAGTGATAAAATTAACTAAAGAGGTTGAAATAAAAGTTAAATCAAAATCAGAGGCAGCCATATCGACATACTGAGCAATAACGATAACTACGCCACACAGCACTAGGGTTTGAACCACATGGATCAAAATACTTTTGCGCTTATGTTTATGCTTACGCCGTTTATGTACAATCTCAAAAACTAAATAGATTGCGAGAAAAGTCGCAATTAAGGTCATGCCAATGGCATATTTCTCAAGTAATGCTTCTATCATTTCTAACCGCCCTAAAATTTACCTGATAGATCTTATTTTTATTTGTTTTACTGTGTATTGTTTTTCGTTACTTTGCCATTAAGATAACAATTATAAAGATAATTTTCCTAATAATTATCAGTTACTTTTTAAAATATCCAATAATGAATAACAACCAGTTTTCCCCAAATGACAAAGAAATAAAAAATGTCCATGCGCTTAGGCCATACCAGCAGTATACCTATTTTGTCGGTAAAATCGCTGATTGGGAGCAGGTATGGGGCCTTGGAGATGGGCAAAATATTGTTACCGCATGGAATGATGAAAAATGTCTTTTTCTACCCCTATGGCCTGCCAAAGCGTATGTTGAGTTGTGTTTAACGGATAAATGGGCAAATTTTACGCCAATGCTATTTACCCTTGAACACCTGATGACAGAAATTTTGCCTGATATGCATGAAGCAAATATTAAGGTTGCTTTGATGATGCAATCTGATGGGAAAAAAACACTGATTTATGATGCTGCGGCGCTTCTTGCTGATTTGGAAGAAGAATGTCAGCAATATAAGTAAAAGGCAGCAACGCTGCCTTTTTGAGATAAAACTACTTTTCAACACCGGTAGTGACAGTAAATTCACGGGTTTGCCCCGCCTCCAACCAAATCAGTGTTTGGCTATTTTTTGCCGCAAGGAAACCTTCTGGACGACACGTTGCGGGGAGAACAAATGCGCCAACTTTTTGGTCACCATTATACAAAATCCAACGGGTCGCATAATTTAGCTCATTAGATTTGAAACGAGTGACAAACGTATCTCCTGTAGACGAAGTCATCCTAAACTCAGGCGTTGCGGTATATTGGCTAAGGTCATCCATAAAAAATACAATTTCAGGGTCACACATTTGTGGCTGATTAAGCTGATTTAATGTGACTTTACCGGATTTCAGCGCTTCATTAAATTCGAGCCATTTTTCAGTTGGCTGAACATGTCCCGGTATTGATTCACGCAATTTAATCGCATTTTCAGGGATATTTTGCGTCAGTGTTGCATTCTCCACGTAAGCATAATTCATATGGCACATATATTGGAGAGGCATAGGAACCGATGCTAAATTGGTGACTGACATATGAATATCAAATAATGCACTGTCTGAGTTTAATTGCACTGACGGTGTCGCACGATAATGATGACCAAAACCCATCACATACTCATATTCGCCAACAACTTTTAAATTTTCGCCAGTCAGTTCAAGCCAAGCGCTATCCATTGCTGCACAAGGCATTTCCCCATGTAATGGATGTGAATCTTCTGGTGAAGGGCAACCATTGCTGATTAAACCTGAATGGAATGCAAAGCAACCGTAGGTTTCAACGACCGTTGGAACACGTTTTGGCGCTGAAAATATATTTTCCATTTTCAGATTTTGGCCACAAAATTGTGCATCCCAAATCATTTGTCCTAAAAAAGGTAAAATCGTTAAATACCCTTGCTGATTTTCAATTCGTAGCCCTTCCACGCCAGTTTGGTAACGAAATGCAGTGGCCGTAAACTGGTTATTTTTTAGAATAAGCGTCGGGTTTTCCGTAAATAAGCTTTTGTGAAGAGGTATCAATGTATTCATTTTCATACTCACGGTTTAATGAGATAAATGGAAATGGGTAGCTCACACTACCCAATTTGAGCACTATTTTGCAGCTTGTTTGGCTTTAAAGCGGCGTTCACCAACGAAGTAAAAACCGACATACACGAAGCACAGCATAGAAACGAGGAATGAAAGCTGTAATGAGTGCAGCATATCTGCGACATAGCCTTGAACTGCAGGAACAACCGCAGCACCGACAATCGCCATTACAATGACCGCTCCGGCCATTTCGGTATGCTCATTATCAACAGTATCCAAAGTACCTGCGTAGATTGTTGCCCAGCAAGGTCCAAATAGAATACTCACCATGACCGCTGCA
The DNA here is from genome assembly GCF_002843235.3 of Providencia huaxiensis. Taxonomy (NCBI): domain Bacteria; kingdom Pseudomonadati; phylum Pseudomonadota; class Gammaproteobacteria; order Enterobacterales; family Morganellaceae; genus Providencia; species Providencia huaxiensis. Next base: position 4,431,634 of record NZ_CP031123.2, on the reverse strand, counting down.
TACACTGCAGTGAAACTCGGAATAAATGCAACATAAATCAGGAACAGCGCACCAATCACCGAGTAGATAATTAGGACTTTCTCTGCATTAAAGCGAGTCATTAAAATATTGGCGATAAACTTACCAATAAAGAAACAGGCAAAGCTATACACCATAAAGTTTGAGGCATCACGTTCGTTAATATCCCCCATTTCTAGCGCTAGGCGAATAGTAAATGACCACACTGCCACTTGCATTCCGACATATAAGAACTGGGCAATAATTCCTTTTCTAAAGCGGCTATTTTTCGCTAAATATCTTAAGGTTTCTAATGCAGTAGGACGCTTATGATCTTGCGTTTCTGCCACTTTACATTTAGGAAACTTGGTAATAAGGAATAAAATCATTACCACAACCAATACCATAATCATGTAACGGTAAGGTTCGAGGGTATTCTCCAACATGGCTAACCGGAATTCATGGATTTGTTCCGCATTCATTCCCGCCATTTGGTTTTGTAAACTCTCTCCTTCGGAAAATACCAGATATTTACCCAGTAAGATCCCACCAGCAGCGCCAATTGGGTAGAAAGTTTGGCTAATATTTAAACGCAATGTAGCGTATTGTTTAGGTCCTATCATTGAGCTGTATGTATTCGCTGCGGTTTCAAGGAAGCTTAAACCAATCGCAATGGCGAAAATCGCGGCCAAGAACATGGTGTAAGTCGCCATATGAGACGCAGGGAAGAACATGCTGCAGCCCGCGATGTATAGGATCAGCCCTACCATAATGGCATATTTATAACTGGTTTTTTTGATCACTAACGACGCTGGAATAGCGATTAAGAAATAACCACCATAGAATGCGCTTTGTACTAAAGCAGAGGCGAAGTTACTGAGTTCAAAGACACTTTTAAACTGTGTGATTAAAATATCATTTAATGCTGCTGCGCATCCCCACAATGGGAACAGGCACGATAGTAGGATAAATTGGAATAGAGGAGTCTTACTCAGGTAGCCATCCGGTAACTGAGTGATGTTCTTAATGTTCATAGTAACCCTTATATTTTTATAATTTATACCCGATGAGTGGCTATGTGGCTCTGATGACCACTTAATTATTCAAAGGGTATATAGCTACGTTGGACTATTATTATTTAGCTATTCATTAGCTGTGTTGATTTGTACAAATTCATTAAATTGCTCAACACTTGGATAAGAAGATTGAGTTCCTTTCCCTGTCACACTGAAAGCCGAAAACATCACTGCTTTTTTCAGTGCTTCTTCAATATTCCCCGTATGGACATAGTAATGAGAGAAACAGCCGATAAAGGCATCCCCTGCACCACTGGTGTCAATCGCATTCACTTTAATTGCGGGTATATGTAACTCGCTGTCGCGGGTCATCCATAACGCCCCTTTTTCCCCTAATGTCACGATGACGTTTTTTAACCCTTTATCCAGTAAAGACTGCGCAGCGCGACGAATGTTATCCATCGTGTCGACTGGCATATTGGTTAAAATTTCGAGTTCAGTTTCATTAGGGACAAAGAAATCACATCGGCAGGCAAAATCCAGATCGAGCGTACGTTGTGCAGGCGCTGGGTTAAGCAACACAGGGATCCCATGTTTATTACCGAATGAAATCGCGTGATAAACTGTTTCAAGTTGGACTTCTAATTGCAGAACGATCAATTTACATTTTTTCAGATCTTCCGCTGCGCGATCGATATCTTCTGGGGATAAAAACTTATTCGCCCCTTTGACGATCAAAATACTATTCGATGAATTTTGATTAACAAAAATTGGCGCAACACCACTGGAGGTACAAGGTACTTTTTCCACATAACGGGTGTTAATGCCATAAGACTCTAGATTGCGGATCGTATTATCTGCAAAAATATCATCACCGACTTTGGTTAGCATGATCACTTTTGAATTTAACTTAGCAGCAGCAACCGCTTGGTTCGCACCTTTACCACCGCAACCAATTTTGAAAGCTGGCGCTTCTAACGTTTCGCCTTCTTTTGGCATTTGATCGATGTAAGTGATCAAATCAACCATGTTTGAACCAATAACTGCTATATCCATAATGTCCCTCGTGTTAAATAAATCACATAATGATATGATAGTAACATTATCATGTTGCAAAAATATCATTTGTGATTAGGATCTCGAATAACGAATGATCAAGTGTTATATCTACCACATTTCCTCATTCTTTGTTGTCTATCCCACATTTATATAGGAAAGTTGAAAATGCAAGACTTAGCAAAATATATTGATCACACTTTACTTGCTGCGAATGCGACTGTCAGCGATATTACTAAACTGTGTACAGAAGCTGCAGAGCACCATTTTGCATCTGTCTGTGTGAACACAGGTTATGTTCCTTTAGCCAGCGAACTTTTAAAAAACAGCGACGTTAAGGTTTGCTGTGTGGTAGGCTTTCCACTCGGTGCAGGCTTAACTGAAACCAAAGCATTTGAAGCCGCAGAAGCTGTGCGCCGTGGTGCTGATGAAGTCGATATGGTTATCAACATTGGCATGCTCAAAAGTGGCGACTTAGACTTTGTTCGTCGTGATATCGAAGCCGTATTTGCCGCCTGCGGTAAAGCAACATTAAAAGTTATTTTAGAAAATTGCCTGTTAACTGATGAAGAAATTACCCAAGTTTGTGAAATTTGCCGCACAATTAAAGTCGGTTTTGTGAAAACTTCAACAGGTTTCAGTACAATGGGTGCAACAGAACACCATGTCGCTCTGATGCGTAAAGTCGTTGGCGATGAAGTCGGTGTCAAAGCCTCCGGTGGTGTGCGTGACCGTGAAACTGCAATTAAAATGATTGAAGCCGGCGCAAACCGTGTAGGTGCAAGTGCGAGTGTTGCAATTGTCACAGGAACGGCAACCAAGCCAAGTGACTACTAAGTGATGGGGCGCGGTTTAACCGCGCCAATTTTGTATATCATAAAAGGATTGTAGGGTGATAGAAACTAAACAAAAAGAACGCCTTCGCCGTTTAAGTGAATGTTTAAAACGCTCAGGGCGCATTCATTTAAAAGAAGCCGCTAGAATACTCGAAGTCTCAGAAATGACTATTCGACGAGACCTCAGCGCTGATACCGAAGGCCCTATCCCTATGTCGCTCCTCGGCGGCTATATTGTTTCTGTTACCCAACCTGTCAATTTAGTGTCAAATGAGCCACAAGCGGATGTTTTTACCCCAGATCAAACTGAAGAATTATATATTCCTAACCTTGCAGCGAGCATGGTGACTGAAGATGACGTGATCTTCTTTGATAATGGCATTGAAATGGCAACCTTAATTTCACTCATCCCCGAAGAGATTAATTTCACTGGTATTTGTTACTCACATAACGTTTTTCTCGCCCTTAGTCAGAAAAAAAATGCCACCGCGCTACTGTGTGGTGGGGAATATCGTCCTAAAAGTGACTCTTTTTACAACCCATCTCTCCCTTCATTACTGGATTCAATCAACCCCAAAAAAGCCTTTATTTCAGCGGCCGGTGTACATGGGAATTTTGGTGTAACTTGCTATAATCTCGATGATTTACCCATGAAGAAAAAAGCTATGGAGAAATCCATCCGTAAGATTTTATTAGCGCCCTATAACCTGTTTGATGAAGTCGCTACCGCCAATATGGGGGAATTATCACAATTTGATGTGATTGTCACAAACCGGCAACTTTCTGATGAATATGAAACATATTGCCGTAATGGCTTTGTGAAAGTGATTTATTAAAACCATCAATAGATTTAGCGGGCAACCTATTGCCCGCCAACATTAGATCTTCACCGTCAAATAATCTTCTGCGATTTCCGTTTGAGGGAATACTGACTGGCACTGTGCCAATAACCTTGGAATATCCTCACTCGTATAGCGGCCACTCAAATGAGTGGCAATAAAACGTTTTACTCCCGCTTCACGTGCTAGCTCCGCCGCTTGTACTGTCGTCGAGTGCCCACGCTCATTGGCTTTTTCGGCGAATTCAGCCTCTAGTGTCGTTTCATGGATCATTACATCGGCATTTTTCGCGAGCGCCAGCGCTTGCTCTGTCGGTTGAGTGTCTCCAAAAATCGCAACGACTTTACCGGGTACGGGCTCACCGAGGTAATCAGCGCCATTAACGACTCGCCCGTCATCAAGAATTATCGTTTCTCCCGCTTTAAGCGCTTGCATCCAAGGGCCTCGAGGAATATTGTCATTGGCTAATTTGACTGCATCTAATGCACCACTCTTCGGGTACTCCTCAATACGATAGCCATAGCACTCAACACGGTGGTCAAGGGCATAAGCCGTTACAATTAACTCCCCATCATCAAATAACTGCCCAGCTTCAATTTCAACGATTTCCAACGGGTATGTCATATAAGACATACTCACCGCTAATACCGTTTCAATATATTGCTTTAACTCTTTTGGACCATAAACCGTCAGCGGGTCTGTCGCTCCCCCCATTGAACGGCTACATAACAAGCCGGGTAGACCAAAAATATGGTCGCCATGTAAATGGGTAATAAATATTTTCTCAATTTTTGGCGTTTTAAATGGGCTATTTAAAATGCGATGCTGTGTCCCTTCGCCACAATCAAATAACCAATAGCTTTTACGAATACCGACCAAATTTAATATCATACTGGTGACATTGCGCTCTTTTGTCGGCACCCCAGCACTGGTTCCTAAAAATGTTAACTCCATAACTTCCTCATCTAATTTGTTGTTTTTATTATGGTAAGATTTTTTCCAATAAAAAATCATTTATTTTAATCTGTATAATATTCTGTATTTTTTGATTATCAACCAAAGCCAGTTATTCCAAATATTTCCAATATACAAATCGTGTTTCCGTATTCATCCAATCAATTCACAAGCACTGAGCACTGTCTAGCCTGAAAATAGCCATGTTAATATTGATATCAGGAATATGCTCGATGAATCCCCCTTCGTCAAAATTGAAACCTAAATTACCGAACTGCTTGCTATTCTCAACGGCAATTTGGTCTACGGCTATTGTGCCAATGGTGCCAAGCTATGCCCAAATCGCCCATTTAGACGATTTACCTACACTCGGTAGTAATGCTATTCAATTTGAAGGACCCCAATCTGAAGCCCAACTTGAAGATAGTACTGAACGTTTTTTAGCGGAATATGGGCAAAATGCCGCAAACTTTGCTTCTGAAGAAAAAAACACCCAAAATCTTGCCGATATGGCACAAGATTACGCTCGCCATAAAGCGGCTAACATCGCTACAGATGAAATAACACATTGGTTATCCAAAGCCGGTAATGCCAGGCTCAATATTAATCTCGATAAAAAATTGTCAATTAAGGCTTCTCAATTAGATTGGCTAGTACCTTGGTATGATCAACACGATTTGTTGTTATTTTCTCAGCACAGTATTCACCGTACTGATGGCCGGTTACAGACCAATAACGGTATTGGTTTACGTCATTTCCAACAAAATAGCATGATCGGGGTGAATGCTTTCTTTGATCATGATTTATCCCATTACCATTCGCGCTTAGGGCTTGGAGTCGAGTATGCTCAAGATTACGTTCGAATGAGTGCGAATAGCTATTTAGGGCTATCGGCTTGGCGTAGTGCGTCCGAATTAGCCTATGATTATAACGCACGACCTGCTAACGGTTGGGATATTCAAGTTGAAGGTTGGCTCCCTACGTATGCCAATTTAGGTGCGAACCTAAAACTGGAACAATATTATGGTGATGACGTGGCTTTATTTGGTAAAGATGAGCGTCAGAAAAACCCAATAGCGGCTACTGTAGGCATCAATTGGTCCCCATTCCCTCTCCTTGCGCTAAATACAGAACATAAAATAGGTAATAGAGGAACAAATGAAACAAGTGCAAAAATTGCCTTCAATTGGTTGTTAGGAAGAAGCTTAGCACAACATCTTGATGCTTCCGCGATAGAAGCTACTCGTCATATTTCCAGTAACCGCTATGATTTTGTTAACCGTAATAACAATATTGTGTTGGAGTACCGAAAGAAAACGTTAATTTCACTCTCATTACCGAAAGTTATTCAGGGTATGACAGGAGAAGAACTCTCTATTATCCGCAATTTAACCACGAAATACCCGCTAGAAAAAATAGTGATAGAAGCCCCTGAATTGATAGCCGCTGGGGGAGAAATTCACCTTAATGGCATAGAAAGCTCAGTAAAACTGCCATCTTATAAAATTGCCAGCAATGCTTTTAAAAACCAACAACTCAACCTTTATCGTTTAACCGTAACGGCTTATGACACCAATGGAAATGTTTCTCCACAAGCGGAAACGTTAATTGAAGTTACCAATACCGGTGCTCTCACCATCACCCATAAAAATACCGTAAAAAGAAATAATGCCGTCGCTAACGGTAAAGACGCAAATACATTCGCCGTAGTAATTAAAGATGCTCTTGGCCACCCAGTCCCCAATGCAAAAGTCAGCTTCACACTGCCTGCAAGCCTTAAATCTATTGGCCAAAAAAATATGGGGTATTATTCATTACTTAATCATTTTATGTGGAAAGCCCAAGCGACAAAATCAGTTTCTGAACAACCCTATAGCATCGTTGCCAATAGTAAAGGTGAAGCCTCTATTCAATTCACCTCTTTTATATCAGGAAGTTATGCCATAAAAGCGAATACGGAACATGGCATAGAAATAAATGAAATGTTTAACTTTAAACCCGATATTAGCCAGTCATTCATTGGTAGCATTGATATCATTCAAGACAATGCAGTCGCTGATGGGATCAGTAAAAACAAAATTAAACTGCATATTGTGAATAATAGCCGACAAAGCATCGCTGGGGCACGGGTTCATTTTGAAGCACCAAATGGCGTTATCTCACCAACTAAATTGACTGATGAATATGGAAATACAGAATTAGAAATCAGCAGTTTAGCCGAAGGCTCCATGGATATCATTGCTAACTTAAATGGCGATAGCCGAACAATACAAGTTAATTTTCTAAGGAATGCATCTGGGATAAATATTCAGCCAAGCACAGGAACTCTTTTCAAATCGCCAGTAAATGAACAAAGCAGCCATCCACGCACACCGTTAGGTTTGCTAAGGCAGCTATTTCAAAAAATGGGATAATGCTGTTCGCTGTAAAATAGACTTAATTTAGTTGTTTTTTCAGTATCAAAATTGCCCCTGATGGGGCTTTTTAAATTCAACTAACCTAGCTTATGACTTTATTGAATCGCGACTAAATTTGCTCTCCTTACCAATCCAATATCGCATGTTTCATAAGCTAGTAGCTTGTTTTCATTCAAGTAAGGTTTATTCCCAATTGATAAAAATACTTTAATATAGGCGAAGAGACTATTTTTTAGCATTATTAATAAAAGCTGCCCATTCCGTGTTATTCCACCTTGTAAATTCCGCTTCTGTTTAAGTCAAACTAATTCACAAGCTCTTACCTATATAAGCATTCAACAATAACCCAGTTAATATTGAAACTAGGAATAAATTGAATGAACCCCGCTACGTCAACCACAAAGCCAACCATGAGACATAAAATCTCAAATGGTTTTGTGCTCTTTACTGCAATATGGTCTTCGGCCATCATGCCGGTTATACCAAGCTATGCAAAAATGCTCACACCTGATGACCTACCTACTCTGGAAAGTGACCCCGTTCTAACCGATGATGATAAAACAGAGAAGCTGGTTGCTGAATATAGCCAAAGTGCTGCGCGTTTTATCTCTGGTAAGAAAAAAGCGGCAGATCTTGCTGATATGGCACAAGACTTCGCTCGCAGTAAAGCCACAAATGCGGCAACAGATGAGATAAATCGTTGGTTATCCAAAACCGGTAATGCCAAATTCAGTGTTGACGTAGATAAAAAATTAACCATTAAAAATACCCAATTAGATTGGTTAATTCCTTGGTATGACAGTACAGATTTATTATTGTTTACCCAACATAACATTCACCGTACTGATGGCCGATTACAAACCAATAATGGTATTGGGGTTCGTCGCTTTACCCCAGAGAGTATGATGGGCGTCAATGCCTTTTTTGATCATGACTTATCTCGCTACCACTCTCGCCTAGGTTTCGGGGCAGAGTACGCTCAAGATTTCTTAAAACTGAGTGCCAATACCTATTTACGTACATCAGCATGGCGTAGCGCTCCTGAATTAAAGAATGACTACAATGCCCGCCCGGCTAATGGATGGGATTTACACGCTGAGGGCTGGTTGCCTTCTTACCCAAATATTGGCGGAAGCCTTAAATTTGAGCAGTATTTTGGCGACGATGTCGCCCTATTTGGCAAAGATAAGCGCCAGAAAGACCCTCTTGCCACAACGGTTGGTATAAACTGGACTCCATTCTCACTGGTAACTTTAAGCGCAGAACAAAAAATCAGTGGGGGATTAAGTGAAACTAATGCCAAAGTCCAGTTCACTTGGGCACTGGGTAAGAGCCTCGCAGAACAGCTTGACCCAAGTAAAGTGGGTGATGCTCGTCGTTTAATGGGCAGTCGCTATGATTTTGTGAATCGTAATAACAATATCGTACTAGAATACCAAAAGAACACCCTGATAACCCTATCATTACCCTCAATAATCCAAGGGAAGACAGGGGAATTATTACCTTTAATTAATACCCTCAATACCAAATATCCGTTAGATCAATTAGCCGTACAAGCACCTGAATTTTTAGCCTCTGGGGGCGAAATAATCCTCGACGGAGCGTCTACAAGAGTCAAATTGCCGTCTTATAAATTGGCAATGACCGAACAAGAAAGGAAGAAAATCAACCTTTACCGATTCACGGTAACAGCCTCTGACAGCAAAGGAAATATTTCACCACAGGCCACAACTTTGGTTGAAGTTACAAACTCCGGCGTATTATCAATTAACCCAAATGAGGTTATCAAGCAAGGAAATGCGGTTGCTAACGGCCAAGATATTAATAAATTAACGATTACGGCCAGAGATAGTTTAAATAATATCGCGCCAGACTCAACAGTGACATTTATTCTCCCTGCAGGACTTAAATTCGTCACACAAAAAGCCACCTCTTCAAGAATGGCGTTTAGCAATTTATTCAAAAAAATGCAGGCGGCAAAATCAACTGATAAACAAAAATATAAAATTGCCACCAATATCAAAGGGGAAGCTTCGATTCAATTCACCACTTTGACTACGGGTGAACACCGAATTCAGGTAGTGCCAAATGGCGGCGTTCCCATTGAAACCACCTTTTTCTTTATTGCCGATACGCATCAAGCGCATATTAAGCATTTTAATATCCTCAATGATAATGCGATTGCCGATGGGACATCCAATAACAAAATTCAATTCCATGTTACTGATGATAATGCACACCCCATTAAAGACGCTGTACTGCAACTTGAGGCAAGAAATGCCACAGCCAAGCAGCTAAGCCCAACCGATGAACAGGGTAACACTGAAGTCGAGGTAAAAAGCCAAGTCGCAGGGCCTGCCAAAATAACGGCAACACTGAATGAACAAAGCGTCACGGTAGAAACCCATTTTGTATTTGGCCAATTAGCCCATGTCACGATTGTCGACCTTGCGCAAGCCGCTGCTGGCACAGACAGCACGATTACCATTTCACTGACTGATACAAACAACAACCCTATTTCTGGCGCTGATGGTTCTGTCATCGTGAACATCGATGGCAAACCAACACCAATTACTATCACGGAAAACCGTCCTGGTAGTGGTATCTACACCGGAAAATTACCGGGACAACATACTGGTACGCCAAGTATCACCGTCACCATTGATGGGCAAACCTCCTCTCCAGAAACGTTAATTGTTGAGCAGCCAAAACCAATCTCCCCAAACAACTCAAGCGGCACAGGCCAAAAAGGGGAAAAAGGCGTTATTGAAAATATCGCCGTCACTCCAAACCGAACCCACGGTTTACAATCGGGAGATACTCTTGACGTCACTGTAACCATTACTGATGGATTTAATAATGGACTTACGGGTTTAAACACCAATGACATCGATATAGGTCAACATAAAGGCGATACGCTGATATGGACGGATAATGGCGACGGGTCTTACACCACCACTTTGCCATTAACGGAGATCGGAACCAATGATTTAACCGCTTCTATTAATGGCACCACTAGCTTGAAAACTGATATTCAGGTCGCTAATGCCACTGGGACTATTCATGTTGATAAAGTCAAAATCATTAAAGTAGAAAAACCAGCAGCAGGTGTAGATAGCACTATAACCCTCGAGTTAACCGATAAACATAGCAACCCCGTTGTTGGTGAAACAGAAGTGACTGTCAATATTGATGGCCAAGCACATACTTTGCCAGTGACAGAAACATCTCCAGGTATTTATGACGTCATTATTCAGGGTCAACTCGCAGGCAACCACATTGTTTCTGTTATCGTTAATGGAGAAGAATCACCAAAAGAGCCGCTTATTGTTGATAAATCACGGCCTGTTAAACCTAAAGACCCAAGCGGTGCAGGGCAAAAAGGCGAACTAGGTGTTATCGATAATATCGTTATCACGACAGGCGATACTAGCCATCTGCAATCTGGCGATAAACTTGAGGTCGTCGTTTCCATTACTGATGCATTTAACAACGGCTTGTCAGGCTTAGACACCAATAATATCAATGTTGGTAAACACAAAGGCGATACATTGGTATGGGCTGATAACGGTGATGGCTCTTACACCACCACCTTGCCACTAACCGACATCGGCAATAATGACCTTACCGTTTCCATCAATGGTACTAAGAGCCCGCAAAAACAAGTCCAAGTTAGCAATGCCAAAGGAAAAGACAAAGTCAGTAAAGTTGAAATTATTCAAACAGAAAAACCCGCCGCAGGTTCAACCAGCACACTAACCGTTCAATTAACCGATAACAACGGTAACTCAGTAGTCGGTGAAACTGAAATGACCGTGAATATTGATGGCAAACCACATACTCTCCCCGCGAAAGAAGGGAAACCCGGTATCTATGAGGTCACGCTGCCAGCACTGCAAGCAGGTAATCATCAAATTACTGCCGTGATAAATGGCCAAAGCTCCCCTAAAGATACTTTAGAAGTGCAAAAACCGACCCCAATTAGCCCGAATAATTCGAATGGTACAGGCCAACAAGGTGAGAAAGGCGTTATCGACAAAGTCGCAATCACACTTGATCACACTCACCGTTTTGAATCCGGTAATCCTCTTGAAATCACGGTTGCGGTAACTGATGCCTTTGGTAACGGCTTAGCTGGCTTAAATACTGATAACATCGATATCGGTAAACACAAAGGAAATACCTTAAGCTGGGTAGATAATGGTGATGGCTCTTATACCACTACCTTGACCTTAACCGACGTTGGTAGCAATAATTTAACTGCCTCCGTCAATGGTGCCCATAGCCCACATACAGAAGTTCAGGTCAATCATGCCATAGGCGCTTCCCATGTCGATAAGGTAAAAATCACCAAAACAGAAAAACCGGCGGCTGGTACAAATAGTATTGTAACTATCGAGTTAACCGATAAATATGGCAACTCGGTTGTCGGTGAAAAAGAAATTACCATTCATATTGATGGACAAGCCTATAAACGTCCTGCAAAAGAAGGTAAACCCGGGATTTATGAGGTTAGCCTACCCGCACTGCAAGCGGGCAATCACAACATTAGCGCGAGTGTGAATGCCCAACACTCAACTGACACAACCTTAGTGGTCGCAAAACCAACTCCAATTAAACCAAATAGCAATGGTAAACCGGGAGAAAAAGGCGTGGTCAATAGTATTGCTATGACGACAGGCAATACCAGTAACTTACAGTCTGGCGATCAACTTGAAATCACCGTGACCATCACCGACGCTTTTAATAACGGTTTAATTGAGCTAAATACAATTACCCTTGACGGATTTAACGGCAAGCCAGTCTGGACGGATAATGGCGATGGCTCTTATACGGCGACTCTCACACTGACTGAAGTTGGCGATAAAAACTTAATTGCTTCTATCTGCAATCATAAAACCGCTGTAACACCGCTCCAAGTTAGTCACGCGTCGGGTCAAAATAACGTCAGTAAAGTTGAAATCACCAAAATAGAAAAAGCAGATGCAGGTTCAAATGGCACTCTAACTGTTCAATTAACCGATAAAAATGGCAATCCAGTGGTCGGTGAACAGGAAATGGTTATTGAGATTGATGGCACCCCACACACCTTGCCAGCAAAGGAAGGGAAACCGGGCATTTATGAGGTCACGCTACCCGCACAGCAAGCAGGTGATCATAACATTATAGCCACGGTAAATGGCCAAAGCTCAGTTAAAGATACTTTAGCGGTGAAAAAACCAACCCCAATTAGCGCGAAAAACTCAAGCGGAACAGGTGCTCATGGTGAACGAGGCGTTATCAATAACCTAACCATGACAACAGGTGATATCTCACGTCTGCAATCAGGTGACAAACTGGATATCACTGTCACCATCTTCGATGCATTTAATAATCCGTTAACGGCTCTCGACACCAGTAATATCATTTTGGATGGATACAAGGCAAGCTCGCTGAAATGGTTAGATAAAGGTAATGGCGCTTACACGACTTCGTTGCTGTTAACACAAACTGGCTCCAATAATATCGCGGCATCTATTAATGGTCATAAATCACAACAATTCCCTATTACAGTGAGTAATACGACGGATATCAATCGAGTTGCTAACGTCGAACTTGAAACAATCATCCCGAGTGATGCAGGTGAAAACCAAATTATCACCGTAAAAGTCACTGATAAATATCAGCACCCCGTCACCATGATTAGCAGCATGATAACGGCAAATATCGACGGCCAGTCAACATCGATTGTTTTAACAGAGTCACTCACTCAAGCAGGTATTTATACAGGAACGTTACCTGTACAAAATACGGGTAAATATACCGTTAAAGTGACGGCGAATAATAAAACTGCATCAAAAATTTGGACAGTTAAAACCCCTGCAACCATAGCCGTGAAAGACAACAATGGAAGTGGTATAGGAAATCAGCGTGGCGTCATTAAAACCGTTACATTGGCTTCATCAGCGGTTAACGACCTAAAATCAGGGCAGTCATTACAATTAACCGTGACACTTAAAGATGCATTTAGTAACCCCCTTGAAGGGCTCAGTGGCGCGAGTATTCAGTTAAATCATCGACAACCTAGCAATCGCTCTGTGACTTGGATAGACCTCCGCAACGGCGACTACACGGCTCTTTTGCCTCTCACCAAAATTGGCCAAGATACTTTAACCGTGAAAGTGAACAAAATAACCACTTCCCCACTGAATATTAACGTGGGAAGTGCTATTGGGACCTCGCAAATCAAGCAAGTTAAAATCAAAGATATCGCTAAACCCGCTGCAGGTGAAACGAGTTCCATCACACTATCAATCACTGATACCAATGACCAACCCATTACAGGGATAGATAGTAACGCAGTCATCTCTATTGATGGCACTGAAGAATTGTTTAAAATCACGGAAACAACCAATAGCAAAGGAACCTATACTGGCACGCTTTCTGGCCAAAAATCAGGCGTTCATAAAATTATTGCCACTGTTGGTGGTGTTAAATCCACAGAATCAACCTTAACCGTTAGCGCTCCTTCCCCCATTGCTATCAATCATGGTGGTAAACCACATTATCGCGGTGTCGTTAACCGTGCAACACTCGCCATTTCCCCAAATAATAACCTAAAATCTGGCGGTGCGTTAAAGCTAACCGCGATATTAGAAGATGCCTTTGGTAACCCATTAACTGGCGTTGATTTAGCGCAATCACTCACCCATAAACAAGCGGGTAAAGCCACTTGGATAGCACAAAAAGATGGAAGCTATACGGCTAACTTAGTTTTAACGCAATTAGGACAAGATCACTTATTTATCACCGTAAATAACATACAAAGCCCAACCATTGTTATTGATGTCAAACCACAGTTAGGCAATAACGCGATTCATAAAATCGATATTAATGATATTACCAACGCAGCCGCTGGTGCAGAAAGCACCTTCACGGTGGTACTGGCCGATGCTCAAGGTAACTTAATCGACGGTGTCCAAAGTGTTGAGGTCACCATCGGTAAGCAAAAACCAGAAAGCATTAATGTCACTCAACAAGCAGATGGCCGCTACATAGGGAAATTATCTGGGCAACAAAGTGGCTCTTATGACGTGGTTATTAGCGCCAATCAACAAAATTCGGCTAAAAAAACATTCGCCGTGACAAAACCTGATACAGTCACTGCGACCTCAAATGGAAGTGGCAAAAAAGACCAGCGTGGCGTCGTTAGCCATGTTGAACTGAAAAGCGCATCAGTAAGTTCGGTATCTGGCCATCATTTACAGTTAACTGTCGAGCTAAAAGATAGCTTTAATAACCCATTAAAAGGCGTCTCCAGCAACCACATTGCACTAACGCACAAGCAAGCAAGTCATGTGGTTTGGACCGACCATAACAACGGCCAATACACCGCGACCTTGCCATTAAAGGTACTGGGAAGCGATGTATTAACCGCCACCGTTAACGGTATCAATAGTTCGGTAGCAAATATTACCGTGGAAAATACTGCTGATATTAAACAGGTGAGTAAGCTAATCGTCGCGACGATTGCACCATCTGCAGCGGGAACAGAACAGCAAATCACCGTACAAGCCGTTGATGCCAATAACCATGGTGTGACTCAAATTGAGAATAACATCAACGTTACCCTCAATGACAAGCCACTTAATTTAACATTTGTTGAATCGAAAACCATTAAGGGCACTTACATTGCAACCCTACCAGCCCAAAAAACCGGTAACTATACCGTCAAGGCCAGTGCCAATAAGAAGGAAACGCAACAAACTTGGCAGGTTACTGCCACCAAAACGATTCAAGCAACAAAAACTGATGGCTCAGGTGTTCAAGGCCAAGCCGGTGTGGTGAATACCGTTGCGCTCGCTGCGACAAACGCACCAAACTTTAAATCCGGTGATACCGTAAAACTCACGCTAACCTTAAAAGATGCGTTTGATAATGCGCTTAGCGACATTGATGTCAAAAACATCACATTAGCGCATAACCAAACCGGTAAAGTGACTTGGGTTGATCACCATAATGGCACCTACACCGCTGATTTACCGTTAAAGACACTGGGAAAAGAGAACTTAGTGGCGATGGTTAACCAGATAAAAAGTACGCCAGTTGACATCAACGTTGAAAATGCAATTGGAAGCAACCGCACCCATCAGGTTGATATTGTTAATATCGCCAGTCCGCAAGCCGGTGCCGAAAGCCACTTTGCAGTATCCTTGACCGATATAAACAGCCTCACAGTCATGGGGATCACTGAGGTCACTGTGAATATTGCGAAACAACAACCACTAAATATTGCCGTCACTCAACAAACAGATGGCACCTATACAGGGAAATTACCGGGACAACAAAGTGGGGTTTATAGTGTCGTTATCACTGCCAATAATAAACCATCCACGGCAAAAACACTCACAGTGACAGAACCTGATACAGTCGCTGCGACCTCAAATGGAAGTGGCAAAAAAGACCAGCGCGGCGTCGTTAGCCATGTTGAACTGAAAACCGCATCAACAAGTTCAGTATCTGGTGATCATTTACAGCTCACTGTCGAGCTAAAAGATGGCTTTAATAACCCATTAAAAGGCGTCTCCAGCAACCACATTGCGCTGAAGCACAAGCAGGCAGGTCATGTCGTTTGGACTGACCATAACAATGGCCAATACACCGCGACCCTGCCATTAAAGGTATTGGGAAATGATGCATTAGTCGCCACCGTTAACGGCATCGATAGTTCACCAGCAAACATCACCGTGACAAATTCCACCGATATCAAGCAAGTTAATCAACTGGTTATTGCCGCTATCGCCCCATCGGCAACCGGCTCAGAGCAAACCATTAGCGTACAAGCGGTTGATGGCAATCGTCATGGTGTGACACACATTGCGGATGACATTAAAATTACGCTCAATGATAAGCCACTTAACTTAACATTTGTTGAATCGAAAACGGATAAAGGCACTTATATCGCCACTTTACCTGCACAAAAAACAGGAAATTATCTGGTTAAAGTGACGGCCAATAAACAGGAAACTCAACAAACTTGGCAAGTTACTGCCGCCAAAACGATTCAAACAACAAAAACCGATGGTTCAGGTGTTCAAGGCCAAGCCGGTGTAGTGAATACCGTTGCGCTCGCTGCGACAAACGCACCAAACTTTAAATCCGGTGAGACAGTAAAACTCACACTAACCTTAAAAGATGCGTTTGATAATGCGCTTAGCGGTATTGATGTTAAAAACATCATATTAGCACATAACCAAATCGGTAAAGTGACTTGGGTTGATCACCATAATGGCACCTATACCACTGATTTAACCTTAAAAACACTGGGCAAAGACGCATTACGTTCCACCGTTAATGGAATTAGCAGCCAAGCTGTCGATATTGAAGTAATAAAGAGTGACGAGGTCAATACAGTCAAGAATGTTGATATCTTATCTCTTCCTACACAAATCGCAGGAATGGACAGCACATTAATTGTTGCACTGACAGATATAAATAATCACTCCGTCACAGGTATCAAAGAGGTCACCGTTAAAGTCGATAATAAACACTCATCGACGATTGCTGTAGCACCACTCGATAATGGCAACTACATTCTCACACTACCTGCGGAACAAAGTGGCTCCTATGACATTATTGTTACAGCTAATAATATCAATTCAGTTGCTAAAACATTGAAGGTGGCGGTTCCAAGCACCATCGTTGCCACTAACCATCAAGGAAATGGAATTAAGGGCCAACGCGGGGTTATTGCTAAAGTGCAATTTAATACCGCACCGTCTGGCACCCAACCAGCCGGTACCTTGCTAGCATTAACTGTAATGTTAGAAGATAGCTTTGGTAATTCGCTAACGGGTGTCAACAGTCTCGCTATCACTCACCAACAATCAGGCTCTGTCATATGGAAAGACAATGCGGATGGTACTTATACCGCTGACTTATTATTAAGCAAGCTAGGCACTGACACCTTAAAAGTCACAGCTAATGGTATTAGCCAATCACAGGTTATCGATGTTGAAGCGCCACAGGGTAAACCTGCCGTGAGCAATGTGGCATTAAAGGCGACCAACCGGACGTTTAAGGTAGGTGACACCGTCGAATTACAACTGACATTGGCTGATAGCCATGGCAATGGTGTTGAAAAGGTACAAACCAACGACATTCAATTAGAGCATAATCATACGCTTGTTCCTAAGTTGGCCTGGTTAGAGAAAGGCGCAGGTATTTACACAACGACACTCCCTCTGCATAAACAAGGGAAAAACACCTTTGTAAGCCGAGTTAATCACCAAACCAACGCCCCACTGACGATTGATGTCAGCGCACTAACAGACCCAACACAGGTAAAAACGGTTGAGCTCAAGGCCAATACAAACCAACTGACTGTAGGCAGTAAAACAGAGTTGACACTGATATTAGCAGACCAATGGGATAATGGCGTTGAAGGGATCGCCGCTAAAGATATCACCATAAATGATGCGCATACTAAGAAAGATCTTGCAGGCTTAGTTTGGGTTTCAAAAGGTAACGGGGTCTATACCGCCCCCATTACCCTATCAATGGCAGGTATTCATTCACTGAGAGCTAAAGTTAATTTACAACATAGTAAAAATATATTAATTGAAGCGAAGCCTTCCACTGACTCAAACCGAGTTCGCAATATAACGCTATCAGCGACATCAAATATGATCACTGCGGGTGATGAAGTCTCTTTGTCCTTGAAAGCAACTGATATGGATAACAACCCGGTTATTCATATCAACAATAATACAATCACACTGACTGATAACAAGAAGCCAGTTAACGTGATCTGGAATGAAGATAACCATGGATTAGGGATCTACACAACTCGCATCATGCTCAGTGACGTTAAGACGCATACTCTGATGGCTGGTATTGATCAATTTACAGATACAGCAACTATCACGGTCAATTCACCAACAGGTAAAGATGCAGTGAAGACCATCGCCATTTCACCAATAGCCAACAGTGATGCAGGACAATCATCACCGCTATCTATTGATTTAACTGATGCATATGGCAACCCGGTTAAAAATGTCTCCAGTAGCGATATTACTGTGACCATTAATGGGCAAAAACAAGACATCCTCTTTATGGAAAAAAATGTGTTAAATAAATATATCGCCCAACTTCCCGCCGCTAAAGCTAGCCGCTATAAAATAGCAGTGGAAGTCAACGGCCAGTCAGAAACTGCCGAATGGCTCGTCAATCCGCCGATAGAAATCCCAATCACTTCTTATGATAAAGACCGTTTACGAGGCTCGCTAGAGACTATTTCTATCACCAGTAATACCCCCACTAACAGTGCCAACTCAGGCGATAAAGTGACCTTAACTGTCGGACTAAAAGATAAGTTCGATAACAAACTGACTGGTGCGGCAAACTCATTAAAATTATTAACTAACTTACATTCAGCCTCAACATGGAGAGAACTCCGCGGCGGGCTATATACTCAAGAACTCACCATGAATAAGCTACATAAGCAGTCTATTCAAGTCGTAGTAGATAAACTACTCAGCGATAAGCTTGAGCTAACCGTTGCTCCTGCCAAAGGGGTAAATAAGGTGCATAAAACCACTCTTGAAACCGATGAGGGTACTATTGAGGCAGGTAAAGAAGTGCAATTAACATTAGCCTTAACGGATAGCGTTGATAACGGTGTTATTGATATCGATACAGGGGCTATTCAGCTCACCAATAATGGAAAACTAGCCAACGTTACATGGGCTAATCCACAAGATGGCGTGTATACCACCAAGCAGCAGTTAAGCACTGTTGGTAATTATCAGTTTAAAGCCACCGTAAATAACCGCTCAAGCCGTATCCAAACCGTGGAAGCAACCTATCCAAGTGGAAAAGATGTGGTGAAATCCGCAAAAATGACCACAAACGCAAATACGTTTGATGCAGGTAAAAAGGTTGACTTAACGTTAGAACTAAAAGACCAATATGGCAATTTGGTTACTGGCGTCATTGGGGCTGATATTGCTTTAACTGATAGTCATACAGGAGAAACTATTGATAGCAGCAATATTGCTTGGAAAATGGAATCGGTGGGCGTGTATAAAGCCACTTTACCATTAACCAAAGTGGGTAAACACACATTAACCGCGACGGTGAATAAACAAGATGCCAATACCAAGGAAGTCACGGTGAAAGCGTTGAAAGGGGCTAGCAATGTTAAGGAGATCAAATTAACCACGGTGGCAACTTCAGTCAATGCAGGGGAAAGCACCTCATTAATCCTCACCATGCTCGATAACTATGGTAATGAAGTGGCAGATATCACATCGAAAGATATTATGTTCAAAAATACCGACAGCACGATTAACACTAAAGCAGCGTGGGTGAAAGCATCTTCACACGGTAGTGTCTATACGGCTCAGGTCACGCTAGAGAAAGTTAAAAAACACACATTATCGGTTGAGGTAAATAAACAGGTAAAAAATATCGAAATTGATGTAAAACCGCAAGAAGGTGCCAAAAATGTCGCGAAAGTTGAGTTAAATGCACCAAAAACAGTAGCAATTAATGCTGACGTTGAGCTTCAACTCAGCCTAAAAGATAAATTCGGTAATGGTGTTGTCGCGGTTAATATTTCTGATATCACACTGGAACATTTAAATACATTAATACCAATAGCTTGGATTGAAGGCAATGAGGGTAAGTACACATCCAGCGTAGCGCTAACTGAAGCCAAAGCACATCCACTAACAGCCAAGGTTAATGGACACTCTTCAAATGCCACTATCAGTGTTGAAAGCCCAAAAGGTGTTAAACATGTGGCCAAGATCAGTATGAAGTCTTCAATAACCGCTGATAGTTCAGGGAAATTAACTACCCTGCCAGGGCAAGAGTTCAAGTTAACATTCACATTAACTGACCAATATTACAATGGCGTCACTGGATTAAAAGAAACCGATATCAACTTAACTGATACTCAAAAACCAAGTTCAGTGCTAATAACGGCATGGCAAGAAAATACACTGAAGAAAGGTGAATACAATGCCACTGTATCACTGACTCAAACAGCCCAACACAAGCTGACAGCAAAAGTGAATACTGTTTCGGATACTGCACAGATAATGGTGACCCCATTCAGAGACACCAGTTACATTGCAACCGTTGAATTAAAACTTGATAAAACTAATACCAATATGGGTAAAACATATAATGTTGAGTTAAAAATCAAGGATAAATACGGTAATGATGTATTTATTAATGACAGCGATATTGCAATACATAATAAAAATCAAAAATCATCAGCTATTCAAGAGAAGTGGGATATAACAAGTGACACTTTCACTCGCCAATATAAAGGAACGCTCAGTTTTACAAAACCTGGAGAGTATATAATTTCAGCAGGTGCAGGCAATGCACATAGTAAACCTGAAGTGGTTACTATTGAAGCTGGCGCACCTGTATTTGCCCCAGGGAAAAGCTCACTCACTGCGAGTACCTATGAAACAAGCACAACTGATATCAAACCTACCACGATACAGCTAACGCTTAAAGATGATAATGGTCATTTGATTACAGGGAAAAAGCCAAAAATAGAAATCACATCAAACATAATGTATGGGCAGATATCAAAGGATATGATAGAAAACTCGGCAGGAGTATACACTGTTGAGTACAAAAACAATTCAGATTCAGAAATTGCTAACATCAAATTACTCAATAGTTCAGTTGGTTATACGGGTAATTACCAATCTATTCAAATTGTCAATTACGACAAAATATCAATTACACCGTTAGGTACTAAGGAAACCTATGCGGTTGATAAGCAATTCCCTTCTACCGGATTTACTGGAGCACAATTTGCCATCAACCCTTCACTAGGTACCGCATCTAACTATAACTGGGAGGTTGACCAAAATTGGTTATCTATTGATAGCAAAGGTGTTGTGACACTGAATAAACACCCGGAAGGTCGCAACACTGCAAAAGTCACCATCACAGGAAGACCTAAAACGACTAATAGCAAGAATATGGTATATACCTTTAACATGAATAAGTGGTTTAGCACAGGGGTGCAATTGGATTTTCATAATGTAATGAAATATTGTACTAATTCTCAAAGAATGGCCACACCAGAAGATCTAAAAAATAGTCATATCTCACTATTCACCCAGTGGCCAGAGAAAACCATTAACGACAACATAAAACTAGACCAAATAGCAGTACAAGACTGGATTTGGATAATGAACCAGAATCATATAACCATATACCATCTACCATCGCATCAGCCCCTAGGAAACAAACAAACTGCTGGTAAGTATGGAGTTGTGTGTGTTAAAGAGTATTAATTGTAATTAACTTTAACTTATTGTTATTTATATCTCATCAGCCCCCTCACGGGGGCTTTTTATTATCAATTCCCTTTACCTACCCTTCACCCCATTCCAATCCAACCCAAATTTAGCGAGATACTTTCGCAGCCTGTCCGCGTCATTGGGCTGTTTTTTGTGTTGCCGCGAAACGGCAAACAGCTCACGCCCCGCCTCTGACAAGGAAGATGAACGGCGGCAAACTTCAAGCACCATTGCCAACTGTGGTTGGTCGAATAAATCAATCTCACCAATTTGCTTGGGTAATGTATTGGTTGATTTTGTTTGCCATTGGGCTTGCAAGCGGCTAATTTCCTCTTCGGCCACCGCTTTGGTAATGCGCCCGCGTTCGGCAAAAGTGGCCATCCGGCTAATGGATGCCCCCAACTCACGGAAATTGCCACGCCACAGGGCCTGAGGGGAACAGGCAAACTTCACATACACATTACGAGCTTCACTATCAAAACGAATGTGACTTTGCTGGTCTTGGCAAAACTTAGCTAATTCATAATCCACATTTGGCTCGATGTCTTCACGGCGGTCACGCAAGCCCGGTAACACAAACGTCCACATATTGATACGGGCAAATAGGTCTTCACGAAATTTGCCCTCCTCCACTTGCTGCGCCAAATTACGGTGAGTCCCCGCAATTAATTGAAAATCACTGTGAATTTCTTCATCTGAACCATAAGGGAAAAAGCTTTTTTCTTCGATGGCTTTCAGTAGCATTGCTTGCTCATCAAGGCCTAGCTCCGCAATTTCATCAAGAAATAAAATGCCGCCATCCGCTTCTTTCAGTAACCCACGCCTTGGGTTGATTGCCCCTGTGAATGCCCCTTTCACATGACCAAACAGCGTCGACATGGCGTTATCACCACGTAAGGTGGCACAGTTTACTTCCACAAAACGCCCTTTAACTTGGTGGCGGCTTTCACGCAGTTGATAAATTCGCCTAGCTAAGAAAGACCTCCCCGCCCCCGTTGGCCCATTGAGTAAAATCGGGGCTTTAGAACGCAGCGCGACACGTTCGATTTGCTCAATCATGGTATTAAATGCCGCGTTGCGGGTGGCAATACCCGATTTTAAAAACGAAACCTGCTGTTGCTGCTCTGTTTGGAAACGGCTGGTGATATGGGTATAACGGCTTAAGTCAAGGTCAATCACGGTATGAATACCGATAGGGTCTTTTTCTCGCCCTTTTTGGCTCGGTGACGTTTGAATTAATTTGGCAGGTAAATAGTGAGCTTCCGTTAATAAAAACCAACAAATTTGTACCACATGGGTACCCGTCGTGATGTGTACCAGATATTCTTCATTATCAGTATCAAATTGATAATGCGAAGAAAAATCCAGTAATGAGGTATACACCTCTTCGAAATCCCACGGGTCAGCAATATCCACCTCATGCAGCACCACTTCTGTATTGGGAGAGGCTTGCTCAATATCCTCTTTCACCCGGTGTGCCATGCTATAGTCATTCACCTGATGAAGTAATTCAAAACGACCAACATCCAAATCAGGCTGTTGGCAAAGGCCAACCGTTGGCCGCCATTTTGTCCAGCGGTTGGCTTTTTTGCCTCGCCTGTCTAGTACGGTACCCAATACCCCAATAACAACCTTACGTTTTTCACTCATAGTATTTATATAAATTTATAAATTACGATATAAAAAGATAATAAATAGCATAATCCATTTACCACGCCAATGTTACCCACTTTTATCTTAAAATTATTTTTTACTTATATTTCAATTTGATAAAAATTTTTATCCCATTTTTTAAAAAGTTGGCATGCTTCTGGCAATACTCTATTCATCCACTGCCGGAAATTGTCTGAACTTCGCGTTCAACCGGTGCAGACATGGTGACTTAGTCACTGCATGGTCTGTATACCGCCGTCGGTAAGATACCTTTTGGTAATAGCAAAGCTATCAGGTTCGACTCCTGAAACTAACGTCTCCAAAACGTAAAACAACGAGCTGAAGTTAAGCTTAAAGCCGCTACTCGGGAGCCACGCTGAGTGATGAGCAAAAATTTAGACAGCCAGTTTTGGCGCTCTACTTTTTCCCTCACTACTTCGCTTTTTTCTTCAGTAGCGGATAAATATAAAAAAGGAAAAATAATGAAAAAAATAAATGTAGCTCAAGGACTTATCGCATTAACTGAAAAAAATGGCGATTTTCAGCACCTATTATTGGCTGGTGAGCACAAAGTGAATGATTGGTTTAACAAATTAACAGTCACCATGTATCCATTAAATGACGAACCAATTGAACATAAGCTGGCAGAGCATTTGCGCCAATATCATCAGCAGTGGGTTGTCGACTATTGCATTGATATCAATTTATCCGATGATGAAGTCGCATTTTTATATTTGCATGATCGTTTAATTGAGGTCATTGCGCCACAAACGCGCCGTTTATATTGGAAAATGACCAATACATTACGGGTTGAGAAGCAAAGTATCGCTGACTTTAAAATGTCCAACGAATTAACCGCCGCGTTAGTGCACAAAAAAGACATTAAAGGCCGTGAACTGTGCCTGATCACGCAAATTCCCGCAGGGAAACTTGGCTTATTTAAAGTTGATGGTGAGATAAAAAGTTTATTAGAAACTGGAACTTATGGATATTGGAATATCAAGCAAAAACCAGAAATACAGGTCATTGATGTTTGCTCGCAATCTATTGATAAACCAGTCGATTACGTATTAGCGGAACAAATTCGCCAATATCACCCAGATTGGATAGCATCCCACGGGGTCGATATTGATTTATCGGATGATGAAGTTGGCTTTTTATATTCACACCATAATTTGGTTGAAATTTTATCCCCAGCGACTCGACGTTTGTACTGGAAAGTCGGTGATAGCTTGAAGGTTGAGAAACAGAAGGTCGGTGAAATCGTGTTATCAGAAACCTTGATACAACGTTTAAGTGGCAAAAAGCGTATTAAAGGTCATGAGCTATGTTTAGTCGCTCAAGTACCTGCATGGCATATGGGCGTGCTGAAAATTGATGGTGAAGTCGAAAACTTGCTTGAACCGGGTACTTATGGCTACTGGCGTATCGAACACACACCCGAAGTTGAGGTGATTGATACCCGTTTACAGTCATTAGAAGTCAGCGGGCAAGAGATTTTAACCAAAGACAAAGTCACACTGCGGATCAATCTGTGTGCTAACTGGCGTTATCACGATATTTTATTGGCATTCTCAAAATTGAGTCAGCCTGTAGAGCATTTATACCGTGAATTACAGTTTTCATTAAGGGAAATCGTTGGTACTCGAACCTTAGATGAATTGTTAGAAAACAAGCAGTTAGTTGATGAATTGATGCTAACTCAAGTAGTGCAGTGTGTGGCTGAGTTTGGCCTAGAAATTGATAGCATCGGTGTAAAAGACATCATTTTACCAGGGGATATGAGAACAATTTTATCCCAAGTGGTAGAAGCCGAAAAATCGGCACAAGCGAACGTGATCCGCCGCCGCGAAGAAACTGCCGCGACGCGCTCACTGTTAAATACTGCAAAAGTGATGGAAAACAACCCCGTTGCACTGCGTTTAAAAGAGCTTGAGACCTTAGAAAGTATCGCACATCGGATCGACCAAATTTCTGTTTACGGCGGTCTAGACCAAGTATTAAACGGATTAGTAAAAATTAAGGAATAAATAATGATAAATAATAAATTCAACGAATTAATTCAAGAAAATGGCGTGCCTGTAAAAATGTGGACCAACGGTGTACCCGTTGATCCTAAAGCGGTAACACAACTACAAAACACCGCAAAAATGCCGTTTATTTTTAAGCACCTAGCCGTAATGCCTGATGTGCATGTCGGGAAAGGTTCAACCATTGGGAGCGTGATTCCAACCAAAGGCGCGATTATCCCTGCGGCAGTGGGGGTGGATATTGGTTGTGGAATGATTGCCGTGCGAACGTCTTTAACGGCATCTGATTTACCTGATAGCTTGCAAAATATCCGTTTTGCTATCGAAGCTGCAGTACCGCACGGTCGAACCACGCATCGACATGGACGTGATAAGGGGGCTTGGCATCGTACACCAGATATTGTTGATAGCCACTGGGCGCATTTGGATGAAGAGTTCAAACGTATCTGTGATAAATACCCAAAACTGCGTCAGACGAACCATTACAACCACTTAGGAACATTGGGAACGGGAAATCACTTTATTGAGCTGTGTTTGGATGAACAAGACCGTGTATGGGTAATGTTACATAGCGGGTCGCGAGGTGTGGGAAACGCGATTGGTAACTTGTTTATCACGTTGGCGCAAAAAGATATGCAACAGCATATCGCTAATTTGCCGGATAGAGATCTCGCTTATTTTGAAGAAGGTAGCGTGCACTTTAATGACTATATGGAAGCGGTAGGTTGGGCGCAGGACTTTGCTCGCCATAACCGTGAAGTGATGATGCACCGCGTATTGGAAGCGCTATCGCGTGAAATTCCAAAACCATTTACGACCCAACAAGAGGCCGTAAATTGTCACCATAATTATGTGCAAAAAGAGCAGCACTTTGGTGAAGAAGTACTGGTAACCCGAAAAGGCGCGGTGTCAGCGCGAAAAGGCCAAATGGGGATCATACCAGGATCTATGGGAGCAAAAAGTTTTATCGTGCGCGGTTTAGGTGATGAAGAAAGCTTTTGTTCCTGTAGCCACGGTGCAGGACGCGTAATGAGCCGAACAGAGGCGAAAAAACGTTTCTCAGTCAGCGACCAAAAAATGGCTACCGCCCATGTGGAATGCCGAAAAGACAGTGACGTGATTGACGAAATACCGATGGCGTACAAAGACATCGACGCAGTTATGGCAGCTCAATCATCATTAGTAGAAATTGTTCATACCCTACGCCAAGTGGTGTGTGTGAAGGGGTAAATATAAAAAGTAACAGGAGAAAGCATGGAAACTGACCATGAAAGTGTATCCGTGCTAATGAGAGAACGGATAGGAAAAACACTCAAAGAAATAGAAGAAACTCATCACGTTAAAATACTGTTTGCGTGTGAATCAGGCAGTCGCGGTTGGGGCTTTGCCTCCCGCGACAGCGACTATGATGTTCGATTTATCTATGTTCACAAACTCGATTGGTACCTAACATTAGATAAAAAACGCGATGTGATAGAAAAGCCAATTGATGATGAGCTGGATGTATCGGGTTGGGAGCTATCTAAAGCATTGAAATTAATGCGTAACTCTAACCCTGCATTAATCGAGTGGCTACACTCACCTATTGTATATTCTAAAGATGAGGTATTTTTTGCTCAACTGGAGCAACTGGCGGCACAATTTTATTCGCCATTAAAATCACGTTATCACTATTTATCAATAAGTAAGCGCAATTTACATACTGATTTTAAAGGTGAGCGCGTTAAATTAAAAAAATATCTTTATTTATTACGGGCGGTATTAGCTTTACGTTGGATAGAAGCAAGCAAGAGTATGCCACCAATGGCATTTTCTGAATTAGTCGCGGCCACAGTCACGGATACCAAGGTACTCGCAGAGATAGATGAACTACTCGTTATTAAGCACCAAGCGGTTGAAAGCGATTATGGCACGAGGCGAACAGCTATTGATAAGCTCGTTCTGGAAGTTATCGCCAATGCAGAGCGTATGCAATTTCCAGATCCTGCTTGTCGTGACAGCCGATTATTAGATGACTTTTTTCGTAAAACTGCGTTAGAAAATAATTAACTAATATTTTTTCAAAAAAATAGACCATCAGAAAAATTTTGATGGTCTTTTTTCAAAGGCAATGTCAAACACGAAAGAAAAACTAATTTATCGCCAGTTCGGGTTTTTGATAATGGAATATTTACCCGCACCTAAAAATGCCAACGCAATACCACTCAAGAAGAAATACACAATACTTTCAATCGCCCATGCACCTGTTTTATCGAGCAAGAATGTTTTATCTAGCCCAATCATCAGCCATGCAACCACCATAGTGAAGGCGACTAATAATGCAGATGGCCGAGTTAAAATCCCTAAAATAATGAAAATAGGGGCAACAACTTCACCTAAAATGGTTCCATAAGCGATAAATTCAGGTAACCCATAAGAAGCCAGCAGCGCTTTAATACCACTCGCTCCTGTCATTAATTTGCTCATGCCATGAAACAACATGAGCCCACCCACAGCAAGGCGCAATAACAACCTGCCTGCATCTTCATGGGACAACAAACGATTTAATAAATTGACCACTTTATACCCCCTATGGATATCCAAAAACATCATTAAGTAGTATGGCTTAAAAATGTATTATGGCTTAGAAAGCTAAAGTAAGAATCATTTTAATTTGCATTTCTTATAACTAAATCAATTTTCATTTGATTAAATTTTGTTAACTTTTCACCCATTCAAATATTACGTTTAATTAACCATTAAACAGTCAAATATACTGAATAATATTATAAACATGACCTTACAGTAACCAGTGTTAATTCCGTTAATGCGTTATAAAATGGGCTACATGTTGTTCGATTTAATTGCTGGTGAAATTGAGGTAACCAATTAGCCAAATGGTTATTCAACAATTCTTTTAATGCTGTCTCCCTGACCTGTGAAGCCAACACTGCCGCTTGAAATAACATTAAACCAACATGATCCGAAGGTTCTGGATAGTGAGTTTGTATTTTCAAGCGTTCGCGTTTTAAAAATTCACTTAATGTCACCGTGGAGGATCCTTGCAATACCCCTTCAGGGTCGAGATATACCGAGCCCCATGGTGGGGCCGGTAATGCTTCGGGACCAATAAATAAATCTGTCCATTGAGTGTGGAGTACCGCAGCTTCGATGTTTAGTGATGCCGAGATACGTTCACTAAGCTGAGCACTGATCTTACAAGGCCATTGAGATGCAAAGTCATTTAACTTGAAAAAGCTTATCGCATAACGGCTTGCATCGTCATTTGGTGAAAATAAATAGCACGTGCCTAAGATATTAAACGCAGCTGCGTAGTGTGAAAAATGGATCATGAAAAAGATAATTTCCTAAGCAATATGCCGTTATTTATCAATGAATAGTGTAAAAACAGTAGCGCAGCATAAATTCAGCAATCATGGCAGCCGCACAACCCACCACTAAATACCCTTTGCTGCTCGAAGACATAACCCCACTCGCAGTCTGTCGCATATGGCGAAATAACCCATACCCCAATACAATCACCGACAATATTCCAACAACCCAGCTTGTAATACGCAGCGACCAAATCCCTTGATAGGCGTGAATAGAGTCGATAGGAAATGTAATAGATTCATTATTATAGCTCGTGCTAACTAAGTAACTTTCATAGGTAGGTTGATAAGCTAAACGGACTAACAAGCTAATGCCAATCACTGCCCACAGTATCCATAACCCGCGAGTTGAAACTTGCGCCGCTGGCGATCCTGCATGAAAACGCAATAACAAATTGATTAATAAATAATACCCAGCAGCTCCCGCAGTTAACATCGTGCCGTAGAACATCAAATAGGTATTATCATTCATCCACGTTAACATTGATGTATAACGATAAATTGAAGCCATGGCATATACATCACACAGCCCAGCGATAATCGCTAAACCAAGTAACAGATATGACAGCTCCTTTTTGAACCAGAGCCATAGAAAGGTCAGCCCAAGAAAAGCAAAATAGGTGGCAGTGAACACCACTTCACGGCTTAACCATGATGAAAAAATATTCAACAATGAATTAGGCGCATTCAAAGGAACCCCTAAGTGGGTAATTGAAGACAACAAACCAATACCCGCGAAGACACAGGCGACAAACACATACCACAACAAAAATTGTGCATTAACTTTACGGCCCAACGCCGCTGATAATTTTTTTGCGAAAAGCGCTAACATCACACTCAACCCAATGGATGTTTGCATCAAAAATGTGAATAACAATAGTGGCCATTCATTCATTTGGCTTCTCCTTGAGAGTTTTGAGTACGGCCAGCCCCTTGGTGCGGGTGGATCACTAAATTTGGATGCGTAATCGATGAGTCCGGTAGCCCACGAACATCCGCCAGCTCGCCATAACGTTGTCTTAATTCATCTATCGGGCCAAACTGAATTGCCCCTAATGGACACGTGGCGACGCAGACGGGTTGCTCCCCTTTTAGTTGTAAGTCGATACAAAAATCACATTTCGACATTTGCTTGGTTTCCGGGTTCATTTGCGGTGCGCCATAGGGGCAAGACCACGCACAAGTTCCACAACCCACACATTTATCTGTGTTGACCATCACGATACCGTCCCCTTCACGTTTGTGCATTGCCGTTGTCGGGCAGTTTTTCACACACATTGGGTCGGCGCAGTGGTTGCATGAAATGGATAACGTATAAGCAAAGACGTTATTCACCAATCCCCCAGAGCCATTTTCAATAAACTCACCGCCAGCGATTTCATATACGCGACGATATTTGCGCCCGACATCAAGGTTATTTTTATCTTTGCACGCGACTTGGCAGGCTTTACAACCTGAGCAGCGTGCAGAGTCGATATAAAAACCAAGCTGTTTGCTGCTTATCGCGGGATAAACGTGAAATTTACTCATGCTTTGCTTACCTCCACCAATAAGGTTTGATGGGCATTTCCATGTGCCATTGCGGTGCTACGGGCTGATGTTAAAACGTTAGCGCAACCGCCTTGGTCAACGCCATTTTCATCAGGTTGCCACCATGCTCCTGCTTGTAAAGCCACCACTCCGGGCATAATCCGCTGGGTGATTTTGACGGGCACCATAGTGATACCGCGGTCGTTATTCACTTTGACGCGCTCTCCATCCGTAATATTTCGTTTTTTGGCATCAATGGGGTTGATCCACAACTCTTGGCGCTGCACTTCTTGTAGCCACGGGTTCGCAAATTGCGTTGAATTGGCACGATTACGGCCTTTCCAAGTAATTAATTGCAATGGATAACGTGAAATTAGCTCGTCTTCTGGCCCTTCAATGGCAGGTACGTAATGAGATAATGCAGGGATCTCCACATCATGACGTTCATAAAGACGCTGAGAAAAAATTTCAATTTTTCCAGATGGCGTTTCAAACGGGTTATTATCGATATCATTAATATTTTTCTCAAAGGCGACATGGCCAGTATGGGGTTTATGTTTTAAGAGATGGCGACGTTTAATTAGCAACTCATCAAACGTTGGAATGCCGTCTTCTGGGCGCTTCTGATGAGCGTCATTGACTAAATGTTCAATCCACTCTTTTTCTGTGCGCCCTTCACTGAATTTCTCACCAACCCCAAGTTTTTCAGCTACGTCACGTAACCATTCATAGTCACTACGGCGCTCAAATTCAGGCTCAATCACTTTCTCGGACAAAATAATGTAGTTACCCGTTCCCCATGTCCCCCCCACATTCCAACGTTCTAAGAAGCTGGTTTCAGGCAGTAAAACATCGGCATACTTGGCGCTAGGTGTCATGTATAAGTCACTGTAAACAATAAACTCAACTTTACTTTCATCTTCCAGAACGTTAGCCGCATGCAAAATGTCGGGGTTCTGGTTAGTCATATAGTTACCCGCCAACGAAAAAATCATTTTGATTTCCGTATCGAGTTTTTCTGCGTTTTTTAAACCATTATTTGGCGTCACAAGGTCTTTGTTCTCACAAGCTTGTACCCAATTGGTGATATTGATTTTTGCTTTGACTGGGTTTTCAAATAAGCTCGGCCCCGCTAACGTTTTACGTAAGTCAGGGGTGACTGCCATACCATAGCCCGCAGCCCAACCCCCTTTCACGCCTACATTTCCGGTGATGGTGGCTAATAGCGTGGCACCTCTTGCAGAGCGTTCACCACAGATATGGCGCTGGGGGCCCCAACCTTGCATTAAGGCCGCTGGTTTTGTATTGGCATATTCGCGAGCCAGTTGACGAATGGTATCGGCGGGGACTTTCGTGATGGGTTCCGCCCACTCTGGGGTTTTCACCACACCATCTTTTTTTCCCATTAAATAAGCCATTAATGACTCATTTTCAGGGATGCCTTCAGGCATTTGGTGCTCATCAAACCCCAAGGTGTATTTATCAATAAAGGCCTGATCATGAAGACCTTCGCTGATGATCACATACATCATGGCATCCATCATCGCGTTGTCTGTGGTCGGCAAAATGGGGATCCACTGGTCGGCTAATGACGATGCGGTATCCGAATAGCGTGGGTCAACCACAATGAATTTGGTGCCATTTTTTTTCATTTTTTGGAAATAATGATTAGTATGGCCAAAAATGGTTTCGTTCGGGTTATGTCCCCACAAGATCACCAATGGCGTATCTTCGAGTGTGTCTAGCGTGCTACCACTGGCTGACGTGCCATAGGTATAAGGCGTGACCGCCATGGTGTTGCCATTACTTACTGAATGGTAATTTTCCAGAAACCCCCCGGTGATATTGAATAGCCGACGCAACATATTCGCACCTGAGAAAATCCCCCCTGTCACCCCGGTACTGAGGCTCACAAAGCGTGATGCAGGGCCATATTGGGCGTTGATACGCTGCATGTTGTCAGCAATCAATGTTGTCACTTCTTCCCAACTAATGCGCTCAAAGCGCCCTTCGCCACGTTTTCCCACGCGCTTCATTGGGTATTTCAGGCGATTTGGGTGATAAACAAATTTTCGATAGCTGCGGCCGCGCACGCAAGCACGCATGATTGGCATCTCTTCGTCTAAATCGGCATCTGGACGGGTACTAATTCGTGTCACCACACCTTCTTTAACATGTGCTCGAATATCACACTTGCCACCGCAGTCAAAACTACTGCAGGTCGAGACCACTCGCTCACCGTTATTTTCCAGCGTTGTGGTTGGGATGATATTCGGGTTTTCTGGTGTCGATGCGACTGTGTTTGTGGCAATAAATGGGACAGCCATGAGTGCAGAGCTGCCTTGAATAAACCGACGACGGGTTATGGGGTCAATCAAACTCTTGCTATCCGCCTGATCGTGATAATTTTCCATGATAACTCTACCTCTGGCATACATTAGGTTGCCGCGCTAGAGTAATCATTTCCCTGCCTGCCAACTTTCGAAAAACCGCCAAACACATTGGAATTTCAGCCAACCATGAAAAACATGTGGTTATATCAATAAAAATTGCCTATATTCAGAAAATAGATGATAACTTTTGAATATCAGCCAAGAAAATTACTATGCGAAATATTCCTCTAAAAACGGTCGATGCAACTCCGCGTGATGTTTTAGCTATCGGCACTGATTACCTACCAAACGTGCTGCTTGATTCTCACGTTCACCGCCGCGCCCAGTTTCTATATGGTGCGACAGGCTTGATTGAAGTGAGTACAGCAGATGGCGAATGGGTCATACCACCTGATAGTGGTGTTTGGATCCCCTGTAATACGCCTCATGAAACACGCATGTTGAATGTCAGTACGCGTAGCTTATACATTGAGCCCAAAGCCGCTCCACGTAGGGGAAACAAATGTGAAGTGCTCAGGGTTTCGCCCTTACTTCGTCAGCTATTGCTTGAAGCGGTTGATACCGCAATTGAATATGATTTAAATGGCCGTGATGGTGTGATGTACCAATTGATTTTGCATGAAATTGCGCAGGCAGAGCCCCTGCCTTTCTATGCCCCAATTCCACGGGATGAACATTTAGCCCAGTTGTGCCGGGAATTCCTAAAAGCCCCACAAATCACCTCATTACCACAGGAGTGGGCGGCAAAATTACATAAAAGTGAGCGCTCATTTAGCCGTTTTTTTGGTGCTCAAACGGGGTTATCTTTCTCTGACTGGCGGCAGCAAGCTTGTTTATTAAGTGCGATTACCCACATTTCTGCGGGTAAATCCATTACCGAGGTCGCATTCGATTTAGGCTACAGCAGCGTTGGGTCTTTTTCGACCATGTTTAAAAAATGGTTAGGGCAAAGTCCATCCAGTTTTATTCAGAGAATTAGTGGATAACACCTAACCATTCAAAAATTAAATTTAATCAAATGTGGCAATTAACCATGCAGACCCTTGATAACTTCCTGCGTCTGCATTATTTCCTTGAATACGACTACGTATATGGATCGTGCGATTTGAATGAATTCCTACACGAATATCTGTCCCCGTCGCCCCTGTTTGTTCATCCACAATGTCTAACTTACTGTAAATCGTTCTATTTGAAGCATCTTTCATCGGTAAACGCTTTTGCGGGTCACCATCTGTCACATAGTCTAACCGTAACCTTACCTTCGTTAAGGCCGCAAATTTACACGTGTATCTGATGCTTTCCGTCACCAAACTATCGTAATGAATACTACTTAATTGGCCGTGTCGCAAATTGACTGTGCTAGCCTGCCCAGAGCTCGTTTGCGTGGAGCACATTGCTTTCACATTTAACTGAGAAGCTGCAAGACGCATTGGCACTGTTGATTCAGATAAAGGCCAGCTGTCAAAGGGAGGCGCTGTTTTAGGTTCAGTAAAAGCGCGAACATAGCCCGCTAAATCCATTGCAGGAATAACCAGTTTTCCATCAATAATTTGCTCATTAATAAAAAATGTAATAGTAACCGGAAATTGACTGGTAAACTCTTGAGCTGACCTAACAAGCCCCACATAAGCATATGAGCACATTCCTGCATCAATATTTATCCAATTCATTATCGGAGTTTCCACCGTCATCACTAAATTGTTATTGATCCGGTAGGCCGTTTTTCCATCAATCGTGACTCCCGCAGAAGCCACATACATAAACAAACGATGAAATGCCTGTGATGAATGAATTCTTGTATTGCTACTTCCCCATCGTCTACCAACACAATCAACCAAGCCAGACACGCTCACTTGAGCACTATTACCGTCAATAACAATAGGGTTTCCTACACGATAATAATTTTTGCCATCAGAGCCAACCCGTGAAACGGGTTCAATAACACTATTACTATCGATCCGAATTGAATAACCTGAATTGGAATTTTGTATTCGAGGTGCATAGTCTGCATGAGCATTTATTCCATACAAACTAAGAATAGCCACCAGAAAATACATTGATAAGCCAGATGGTTGTTTAAAGAATTCTCTCCTCAAAAATAAGGGAAATGGTATTTTCACCATAAAGCAAGAAACCGCCTGAAATAGGATTTGAAAATTAGACATAACCGATATTACCGCCTTAATAGTAAGTGACCGAAATCATGGCAATAGCACTAAATTTTCCAGCACGGAGTTGGCTCGCTGGTAGGGTACTAACGAGATCAGCTTGTAAAATAATTCGCTGCAAAGTGGCATCTATTTGTTCTGGGAATATTTGCTGAATTTGATTAACTTCAAGTGGATGAGCCACACCTCCAGTTATATTATTGATATTAATGCCAAGGCCATCAGTACTGGTGGATAAAATACTTTTTCCTTGATAAACCATAGTGTTACTATTTTTGGGGTTAATCATAATACCGAGTGATTTATTCCAATTACAGCCAGTTAAATACAAAGGAAATGTATGGGATTGGGAAATATCATCAGAATTATGCGGTATATTAATCACCCCAAAATTGATTTTTAACGGGGTAC
Source organism: Providencia huaxiensis (assembly GCF_002843235.3). Classification (NCBI taxonomy): domain Bacteria; kingdom Pseudomonadati; phylum Pseudomonadota; class Gammaproteobacteria; order Enterobacterales; family Morganellaceae; genus Providencia; species Providencia huaxiensis. Next base: position 4,396,648 of record NZ_CP031123.2, on the reverse strand, counting down.
TGTTATCTTCACTACGCAGGTGGCAGGCTGGGTCGACTAACGTCGCACTCACATCGATTAAGACATCCGACTTAGATATAAATGGGAGAAATAAAAAACACAAAACAAATTTAGATAACCAATTGATTGTATTCATTACTCATACTCCAATGAAAAAGTCGCTGAGCTTGAAAAAAAACCTTTTTTTGCTTCATTCAGCGGATTTTTACGAACAAACACACCAAATTCCAATTGTTGAGTCCCATCCGTAACCGTAACCGGTGTGACCTCAATCGACTTATCCCAAGTAACAAGTACTCTTTGCTTATCAACTACACCGAGCAGTACACCACTATTTCCATCCGTTCCAAGGTAATTATCACCCTCTACAGCGACCTGTTTTGGGCTTTTCCAGGTAATCTTAATCATCTTATTCAGGTCGGCTTGGCTACATTTTTCAATCGTGATAAAAAAGGGGGTGATATCACTAGGAATATTGTCATTAATCGACTTCAAACGTATATTTTCAATTGTTACCCGCTTATTGATAGAATCAGCCGCTAACTGACAGGTTTTATTGACTAAAATACCACTAAACTCCACATCTAAGCTGTCCATACTCCAAGCAAAAATAGGGAATCCAAGGCTTAAAAGTAAAATAGTCTTACTCATAAACCACCTCCAGCCGTAATAAATTCGATTTGTGCATTGAAACAGGGGGATAAATGAGATTATTGCCATTTAATAGATTCATTTTCTCTATAGCCGTAACATTCCCATTTTGCACATCATAAAAACGTATTTGTGCGGGCGTTGTTTGCATTTTGTTGGCAGAAAAGGCATCGCCTGCGCCACATTGAGTCAGCATCACCGCTGAGGTTGATATTTTTAAGTGACAAGGTGAATTGAATAATTGAGCGCTGACTTCTAACCATCCACTATTTGAATCTTCATAATGCGATTCATTCACTGCAGTATGATTTAAAAACTCGCTAGCCGAAGCCATCCCGCCTATCACGCCACTGATGACCATGCTACTGATGAAAAATAAGCCGATAAGCATATATTTTATCAATGCATTACTCCTTCTATTATTAATGCTAGGCATATTTCCTAACTTAACTAACGTTCATCAACCACAGTGCAAACCTCTTGCTGGCAACGAAAAGCCAAAGTCGGTTTTCCGCCATAGTCGTTGATATAGGTTAAATGTGGCTTTGTCAGCGGCTGGGAAACAAATTCTTGGGTGGATTTCGGTGGTACCATCACCACCTCGAATTGACTTTGTTCAGACTGTTTTTGGTTATTACCCAAGCCAATAACCGTCAAATTAAAAGGTGTTGAATTATTGAGTTGATACCCTTTATTGGTCTTCATTAGTGTGACCTTATGTGCCCAGTTTGTTTCTGACTCAGCTAAAATGGACGAGGGCCGATAAAAAAGCTTCACCCGCGATTGCAAAGCAATTTGTAAGGTATTCGCATCATGAGATTTAGGCGGGACTTCTCGTAAATTAAAATAAAATACGGATTCCCTATCTTGCGGTAACTGACTAAATAAAGGCGTCAGACTCAAACGAACTAAGCTTTGGCTATTCGGCTCGACACGCTGTAGAGGAGGCGTGGCTAATAACGCTCCTTTTATTAACTTGTTACCTTGCGGGTCTTCAATCCAACTTTGCGCGAGATACGCCTCTTCTGGGTTATCATTGGCTATCTTGATATTGATCGATTTCACATCCCCAGGGAAAATGATCCGAGTTCGATCCAAGGTCACTGCTGCATGAGTATTAAATGATAATATTGATATAACAAACAGCACCCTCACAACCCATTGATAACAGATATCTAATTTCCACATAATTAGCCTCACAATCATTTACTTGATGATGAATCAACTGAACGGACCGCTTTGACTGAAGAGCATGGCAGCAATAACAAATCAGTAAGCTCATTTAATTTTTCAGGTAGGGATAACTCGCACTGCAGCTGGTTATTCCAATACAACGACAACTTTTCTTGAGGTGATACCCCCACTAGCCACGTCACACCGCCTTCACCCACGAGCCCCAATTCTTGGTTATTTTTATTACGTACACTGGCACCAAAAGGTGGGTGTTTTCCATCTAACAAAGCAAAAACAGCAAATAACTTTTCGCCTTTCATCACCGATAAGCTGCGATAACCGATGGCACCTTTGGTTAACGTAATATCCGTTGAGGGATCGAGGCTTTCTATATCATCGGGTAACTGGCTGGTATTGATTGAAGCAGTAGATTTTCGATAACTATTCACATTGGGAATAACGGCCAATCCAAATGCATTAGTTTTAGTTACACCATTTTCGAGAGGAACACCGCTCACCTCCGGTGTTTCAATCATAAGTCGTGTATCACCATGCGCTGAGCGGTGCAATGCTGCCCCTTTAGAGGTTAATGTGAGCCCACCATTGATTGACCCACCAATACTGTGGTACTGATCTGGTACATAGCTTGCATTTATAGATGTACTTGCTTGAGAGATATCTCGTGAATAGAAGCCACTCAAACTGACTTGATTATCAATATGTTGCCCATGGTTATAACCAACATTGATATTGAAATTATCCTGCTCTCCATAGCCACTATATCCAACCTGATGATTAAATTGGTTATTTCCCGCTGAGCGTGAGTAGAGCTCAGAGAATGTGACACTATGTCCACGAAATAGCGGTACAGTGAGATACAGATTAATGGCATCATCTTCATTACCATTGTCTCGCTCTGTACGGCTCGCTGATAATGATAAATTTGCCGCATTTTGGGACAGAAGAGGGAAATTTAAAGGCGCATTAACGTATAAACCGTATTGTGTTTGTGAGTCATGCTGCCAATAAGTACTATATTGATAATTAAGAGAAATATTAAAATCATCGAAATATTTATTTAAATATAATTGATAATTTTCTTTTGCTGCCTGAGTACCATAACCTATTCTCTCCTCATCCATAAATTGCGTGAGTGTTCGGTATTCTTTGTCAGCAAAACGGTAGCCCGCAAAGGTAATATCTGTACGTAGCTCATCGAAAGATTTTGCATAATTAACGCGATAAGAGCGTCCTTGGCGTCTTTTATCTGAAAAATCGGCAAAAGATTGTGTGATATCAAAAGAAACCGCACCTATTGAAAAAAGATCTCGCCCTATTCCTAACGCTGCACTTTGGTAATAACCATTAAGCTGAGTGCCTCCATATAAGGACCATGCATTTGAAACACCATATGATAATTCACCACTTACAACAGGCTCCCCTGTCAAATGCCGATTGTCATAACGCGTCTTTCCCATAGCAACCTTATAAATGACGCGCCCGGGACGTGTTAAATAAGGCAACGAGGCCGTACTGATACTAAACTTACTCTCTTCCCCATTTTCTTCGCGGACGGTCACATCTAATACACCACGAATGCCGCTATCAAGTGTTTGAATACGAAATGGGCCGGGAGGAACTGCCGTTTCAGAGATAATGCGTTCTTGGCTGCGAACAATCACAATTGCATTCGTATTTGCAACACCAATAATTTCAGGTGCATACCCCACTAATTTAGGCGGCAGCATGCGGTCATCACTTTCTAAAGAAAAACCGGTATATTGCCAAGATTCAAAAATATCCGAATAGAAATAATTTTCTCCCAACGTAAAGGTTGAGGCACTATCTTTCAATGAGGTAAATGCATAAAGACGAGTAAAATCAAAGTTGTGTTTTTCCTGCGGATAATCACCCCGTTGTTTTTGGTAAGATGTACTGTAATCGCCACGTAAGCGCCAAGCCCCCCAATTCACCCCGGTGATCCCATTACTCGATAAATAAACTTGCCGATGATTATCCGTTTCTTTGGTTGCTGAAATATTCGCGTTGTAATCAATAAATACACCACCGATCCCCTCTTCCCATAAATTAGCGGGTACCCAGTAAGGGTCGCGGTATTCCATCCATATTTGTGGAACCGTCATTTTCAACGACAATGTACTGAGCTCGATGGCTGTTTGAACCCCTGTTAACGCAGAAAAGTCGAGACATTTCCCATTATGGGTAAGTGTTACTTTCTCCATCGCCGAACGCTTTAAACCAATTAATTCAAGAACATCTGGAGGAATACAGATGGTTTGTGTGACTTGGGTTGATTCTCCGGCGATTGGCTTATTTTCATAAACGGAGATATCACGGGGTGCCCCTAAGCGTTGTCCATTAACAAAGAGAGTAAAAACATAATTTCCTGGTAGCGTATACCCAACTACTGAAAACTGGCTCATATCAATATTCTGAATATCATCCGCATCTAAAACATCTGTATTAAATTCAGAGGCAAATACTTTGCATCCCATAAGACCCGATAACAGAAAAGCAATGCGCCAAACCAGCTTCAATTTCGCGTTAATTTTGAACACCATGCTCTATACCATCCTCGCTATACCAGATTAAATGCAATAAGAGTGCATCTTCAAAATGAAGCTCATAGAAACGTATTCTTCGTGCGTGTTATTGGTAATCGATGAAAAAGCGGAGCAGTCCGTAATAACGACCTGCTTGGATCGGTTGTCCGGTTAATTCCAGACGTAAGAAATAACGAAGGAAAAGGCTGTAACCTGATTTATCTTGATACAACACATTGTCAGATAATGAATAATCCTTATTAGGCTGTAATCGTCTTTTTGAATTATCTAATACCGAAATACCCACCCCTTCGGAAGCACCTTGTAGTATAAAAGCATCAATATATTGTGTATTTTGGCCAACAAAGCGTATCTTCCATGTTTTTAGATCAACGGTTGAATAGACACTGCCGCAATCTTGTAACTCGATAATAAAAGGCTGATCATGCATTTCTCTTTGCAAGCTATTTGACAACAAAGCGAGAGCCAAAGAAGAAAAATCAATAGTTTGATAGCGATTTTGCAATGTTATTGAGCACGGTGCATCAATGACGCTACCCCTGAGTAATGTTATTGCACTGACGCTGTGGGGTTTAACGCTTTTGATGTCTGCATATGAATGAATACTAAAAATAAGCATTACCAACAGCACTGTTATATCCATAGCCCTTTGATAGCTCACCACGACACCTCTTCTACTGGCTCTCATTTAACCACCAGCCAATGCTGGCGGTTAAATAATTTAGTTATTGATAGGTAATACGAAAGTTTGTTACCGCACTGAACCTACCTTCCGATACACTTTTCGTCGTATCAACAGCCTTTGCTAACGCTTTGAAAGACAGCACGTTATCTCCCTTTTTATTGATAATGCGTGAGAACACATCTTTTGCTTTTCCAAATTCAAATCCATCAATGCCAATTCCCACATTGTTGGTATTACCCGCAGAAGTAGAAAGCAAAGTATTTGTTGCATCCGCATAACTTTGGCCTGTAAACACTAATTCCATTGATTTAACAGCAATGGGTTTTCCGGCTGCATCAGTATCAAAATCAGCGAAATCGCATCCCGTAAATTCAATATTAAATTTCACTTCAGCTACGCGACCATTTTCCAATGCTCTGCGAGATAACTGTCCAAAATCAATAAGTTGCTTTAGTGATGATTGAGCTATATTACAAGGCGTGCTCACAACGACACCTTCGAAATCAACTGTACCGGTATTGTCTGCCGCAGAATTTGCTGACAAAAAAACCGTCATCAATGCAGTAAAAATAAATAACCGAGATGATTTTGATAATTTGGGGGCAATATTTAATTTGGTTAATCGCATATATTTTTCCTTTCAATTAAAAAATTAAACTACAACAAATACACCATTAAAAATTTAATAGCGTAAGTCTAATTTCCATATTTAATCCAATTAAAGAGGACACAAAAACTAAGAACTACAATATATGTAAATTACTATCTCAATAAAAAATCCATTGAAAATCATCTGGTTTTTAGTTTTCCATAATAGTAGAAAAATGTTCTTTCGATGAGATAAAAAATTTCATCTTGTGTTCTTATATCTGCAATTTCACTTGAATGGTTCACTAATACTTTAAAAAAGAACTCTAACCAATTTTTTTCTAATACGTTCAAAAAAATATTTAACGTTTCAATATTAATACCAGTTTCTCCTCTTTCATAACGAGAAATCTGCTGTTGACTTATTTTTAATATTTTCGCTAATTGGTATCCTGTTAATGATTTATCAATTCTTGCTTGCCTTAAAAATAACCCAACATCTCGACGTAATAATGCATCCGTTTTTATCATATTAATTCCAACAAAAAACACTCCCATATAAAAAATTTAATTAGCCAACCTTAATTAAAAGACAGATTATTTTCATGTGAAAAAGTGGATATATCCAAACACAGATAGAAACAATTAATTTTAAATATAGGTTTATTAATTAAGCCTGTAAATACGTTTGTATCGATCGAACATATATAATTTGATAGTTATTTCCTATTAAATTATATAACACCTATTATATATTTTATAAAACTGCAAAAATAAACAAAAAAAACAACAAATTAAACAACATTGCAGATAAAATAATAGCAAAATAAATAAATTAAATTTAAAATATTAACGTACCGGACAAAATAAAATAAAAAGAATAAAGCAACGCTACCAATTAAAACGAATAAACCCACTAGATTTACACAAAAATAGAGTTAAACAATGAAGTCAATGCTAAAACTCATAAATAAAATAAAGATAATCATCAATTACTATTTAATTTATTATTGTTATATTGAGTTATATCCTCAAGCGTTAATATAAGCAAAATTAAAAATAGAATATCCACTTACTGCATTATTTATGCATTAATCGCATTTTTTATTTAAACACCTAACACCTTGTTCAAATATCCGTTAAAGTAAAGTTAAAAAGGACTCCAAAATGATAGAAAAATTCTATAGCTACCAACCACTGCGGGGTCACGGGCTCCCCCATGATCCTATCCCATCACTCATTGGCCCTAGGCCTATTGGTTGGATATCAACCTGTGATAGTAAAGGTAGAGCCAATCTAGCTCCTTATAGTTTTTTCAATATTTTCAATTATTCACCACCTATATTGGCCTTTTCGAGTGTTGGTAAAAAAGATTCAGTAACTAATGCCATCGAAACAGGGGAGTTTGTGTATAACCTCGCAACTCTTGCACTTGGCGAAAAGGTAAATATGAGTAGTGCTACATTGGCACATGGTGAAAGCGAATTTGCATTAACGGGGCTATCCACTCTCCCTTCAACATTAGTTTCACCCCCTCGCATCGCTCAAACACCCGTTTCAATGGAATGTGTTGTCACACAATACCAACAACTGAAACGTGCTGATGGCCAGTTATTGGATACTTGGATGGTGATGGGAGAGGTTGTCATGGTGCATATTGATGAGTCCGCATTGAATGATGGATTATATGACTGTGCTGGCCAGAAGCCACTATTGCGTGCAGGAGGACCCGCCGATTATTATTGGATAGAACAACAGCAAAATTTAAAAATGTATCGCCCTAAATGACTATAAATCTGAGTAATAAGTATCCTCCAGAGGTTTATTACTCAGACCTGTTATTTCTATGGGTAAAATTTGCAGATTAGCTGCTCGCTACTTTTTGGATAAGAGAAATGTGCCGTAATTAAATCAAACTGCGTTTCAGATGTTTGAAATGGGTTTTCCCCTGCTAAATTCCGCGCTGCAAGTCTTGCTTTACACTCGTCATTACTTACCTGTAATACATGAAATACATAAGGGACATCAGATGCCTGTGCCAATGACGTTAACCATTGCCGCTGCATCGGTGTATTCGCAGGAAAATCCATCACAATATTATTCCCAGCCTGTATCAATTGCTCAATATGGCCTTCTAATACTTGCTTCACTAGGGTACTTTTTTCAACATAGTGAGCCAGTTCAGTGATTTCATTAGGATAAAGGGCGGCAAGCCATTCATCTTCACAGAGCAAAATAGTACGGGGGGCGTTAGCCAGTTGTTTTGCTAATGTCGATTTCCCTGAAGCAATTTTGCCACAAAGAAAATGCAAACGAGGCGGTTTTTTTAATGATGGTGAGGCTTCTGTTAAATTCATAAATAGCTCCTTACTGAAGAATTAACCAGATAAGGACAAAAAACCCGCCTTATCTGGCGGGTTTAGGATGTAGCTTATCCCCACCACTATGTGATGGTAATAATAATGCTTAAGCTAACAGTGCCTTGTAACATATAAATTTCCTAAATAGAATTATTACTAACTTATCAGCAATCTATACAAACCGTCAAACCTACTTGAATGACATTCATAAAAAAATGACCTGAATAAATTCAGGTCATTTTTCTCTAACTAATGTTTACCATTTTTATGGTGATTAAGCGTTTCTTCTTTTAAATCAAGTTCATCACGTAAACGGTGATATACCCTTTCATTGATATTTTTGCTTTTACGCATTTGGTATAACGCGTCCCGTTTCGCTTTTAACGCTGATTTGGACATCTCACGTTCCATATCAATCATTTTGTGTAAATCATAGACATCTGATTCAGTTTCATCTGAATTATCGAGTCGTCTACCATAAATTTCTAATAATTGAGCCCCAACCTCAGTACGCATGGCAATTTCATCCATATCATCCGATGGGTGATTCATCAGGTCACGTAAATGTGCCATTGCAGCTTCATTTAAGGCCAAGCGCGCTCGAATTTCGTCATTATCATAAGGTAAGTCTTGTACCAACCCTTTCGTTAAAATAGGCAGTGCAATACTGGCAATCAGTAGTGAACATAAAATCACCCCCATCGCTAAGAAAATAGCCACGTCACGATTCGGAAATAATGAACCATCAGGCATCAATAAAGGTAACGTGAGAATACCCGCTAATGTAATCGCTCCACGCACACCCGCTGTCGCCATCACCGCCATCATGCGAATATGCATAACATCCGCTTCTTTACCGCGACGGCGCTTATGGAAGACGGTTAAAGTCATCGAGATCCACACCCAGCTAAAGCGTAAAACGGCCAATGCCACGGTAATAATTGCCACATAAACAAATAGCATCCAAGGATAGCTCGCACCCGCGGCCTCTGCTACAGCAGGCATATTTGTCCACATACCCGGTAACTGTTCGCCTAACAAGATGAAAATCATCCCGTTCAACGCGGTTTGTACCGTATCCCACACCGCTTTACTTTGCATACGAGTGGCGGCTTGCATACGCCCTGCGATTTTTTCATAGTGCATGGCAATACCGGCAACCACTGCCGCTAAAATACCAGAAACATGTAAATGTTCAGCTAACAAGTAAGCCGTAAATGGCATCAATAAGCTGATCATTATCTGAATAGCAGGTTCTTCCCCTGTACGCTTAACCAATAATTGGTTTAACCAACCAATTGCCCAAGCCACTAGCAAACCAATTAAAATTCCGCCAAACGCCACGAATACAAATTGCCCAGCCGCTGAAGCAAGAGAAAATGTGCCAGTTAATGCAGCAACTACCGCAAAACTGAAACACACCAAACCCGTTGCATCATTCAGCAATGACTCCCCCTCTAGGATATGCGCCATTCGCGATGGCAATGGGGAATTGACCGTCATGGCAGACACGGAAACTGGGTCTGTAGGCGACAAAATAGCTGCCAACGCAAAAGCGACGGCCAAAGAAATAGCTGGAATTAACCAATGTATAAAAAAGCCCATACCAATAACCGTTACTACCACTAGACCAATAGCTAACGACATGATCGGCTTAATTTCTTGAAATAAGGCTTCTTTAGGAATACGCCAGCCATCAAGAAACAATAAAGGGGGAATAAATAAAAACAGAAATAGATGAGGTTCAAATTCAACTGTAAAACCGTATAAAGACAAGCCAGCCCCTAGTGCTATCTGGATCAAGGGTAATGGAATAATATCTTTGAGCAGTCGTGAAACAAAAACGCTCACAACAACGGCTAATAAAAAAACGAGTACAAGTGTCACTACTGACATTGATTGCTCCATGTTTAGCTAATCATTAATTATCAGTTATGAAGTAAATAGATAAATTGAATCAATGTAAAGTGGCAATTAATCAATCGATACAAAAATAATAAAATTAAGAAATAGCCTATCTATCATCAGGTTGCGAAAAATCATCACTGACTTAAATACCCATAAAAAACTTATTTATCTATTTGATAAATAGATAGTTAAACGCAATATCAATAATAAGCTGTGTATTGCCATCAAAAATAGGACTAAACCATCATTAATCGACTACTTTGTTGTTTCTTTGGATAAATTTTGACTGCCTGATTTTTTCCTTTTTACCATTTTTGCATTATTTTTATCCGAAGTACTTTTATCAGCTGTATTGGTGTTTTCTATACTGTGCCGCTCAACAAGTTCTTGTAGTACTTGCTTAAGGAGCTTACTTTTACGCAACCCCAAAGGGGCTAAAACGGCTTCTTCGTGTTGCTGAGCCGCAACAAGTAAGCCATCGACCAGTGACATTCCACTTGATGTCACACTAACAAGTGTTATGCGCTTATCACTTCCATTATGGTTACTGTGGCGAACCACGTGTCCCTGCTGCTCTAACCGTTGCAGTACGCGAGTAATTGTCGGTTGTTTGCTGACCGTTTTTTGTGACAGCTCAGTGATCCCCATCGAGCCATTGCCTGCTAGTGTGGATAGCACTCGCCACTCTAAGACTGACAACCCTTTTTTTTCAACAATGGCATGAAATTCCGATGAAACTAACATCCAAGCCTGCCCCAACAGGGCAGGCAAGTAATTATCAACAAAAACCTTTGAGTTTGCCATTCGCTCCCCTTGATAAACTCTTGAATTATTGCATTTGATTACAACCGCTCAAGAGTAGCAGAAGTCGGCGATAATTCAGCTAAAACTTTCCACTCAACAAGGAACCAAACCCATCAACACGAGTTTCTAAACCCAGCTTTTTTAGCATCATATAAGTAGTTGCCACCGAAGAAGACAGTACTGGTAAACCAACTCGGTCTTCAATTAATTGTATTGAGGGTAGCGAAGGCATTTGTACACATGCAGAAGCCACAATTGCATCTACTTGGGTGTTGAGTTTTTTCGTAATTTCCACTGGTGCTAATGGGTTTTGCCGCCCCACGTCTAAATTATCTGGAATTTCCAATGAAATACTATCTACCACTTCAATGCCTTCGCTTTCAATATAATCAATCACTAATTGCGTCAATGGCTTCATATACGGCGTTAAAATAGACACTTTTTTAGCCCCTATCGCATGTAGGCCATCAACTAATGCCCCTGCACTCGTCACTACAGGTGCTGGATGGCCGTTATCTACCGTACGTTGAAATAAACGTTTTTCTGAAATGCGATGGTAACCTTTCCCCATGCTCATAATCGCAACTAAACAGGCATATCCCAGAACATCAACTGCAGCATCTGACAATTCAATAGCGCAGCGGTCACTATCGGAGTCCATTTTTGCCAACTCCTCTTTGGTAACTTTTTGCATACGCATACGGCTTGAATGAAAGGTAAAGCGCTCCGCAAACAGCACTTCTCTTGCCCGTAATATAGCCGGAATTTCTGTTTCCATCGTGGTATTTGATGACGGGACAATCTGCCCGATACGATATGTACGTGCTAAACTCATATCTCGTTCTCCCCAAATGACTCACTTGATTCTGGAAATGTGTTTAAAGCTTCACTTTCTTGCCCATTACCGTGAAAACGTGCTGCCGTTAATGGTCGGCGGTTTACTTGTAAATCAAAGATATCAAAACGGTTATAATGCCCTGTAATATCATGCATTTGTCGTGGCTGAATACAGCGGTTCAAATCAATTTCACCGTAAACAATCCCTTCTTTGTCAATCAAAGGTTGGCCTACAACCCGCCCATCAGGACCGATGATCCCTGAGAAAGCACTGTTTGGTCGAGCCAGTAACTCACGTGCTTCTGGATGAGTTGCAGACATTGCATCAATAATTTCTTCTGACACTGTCGAACACGAAACAACCGTAAAGACTTTGCCTTCAAAACAGTGGGCTGAAGCACGTAAACGGATCGCCTCGGCCATGTCATAATCTTTTGGTGCAACGGGTAAGGCGATATAGCTCGCAATATGGACTAACTCGCCTTGCGCCAATAAGGCAAAGCGGGCCAATGTATTGGTATTTTCCCCACACGCCAACGCCCCAAGTGGCCCAATACTGGTTTGGTGAACTTTTAGTGAAGAGGCATCTCCATTTGCCCACGTCAATTTTTCTGCCCATGTTGGGACTAATTTACGATGACGTCCCAGAATTCTTCCTTCATCAGAAATTGTCACTAATGTATTATATAACGTAGCAATGCCATTAGGATTTCGCTCATTCACACCAATCACAACATTGATGTGATGGCGTGCGGCAGCTTGAGCAATTTTTTGTATTTCAGGCCCTGGGACTTCAATGGCAGATTTGCACAGTTTTTCAAACCATGGGCTGCCATCTATCGGGTTCATCACCCAACTCCAATAAGGGTAACCAGAAATAAAAACCTCTGGAAATGCCACCAATTTTGCTCCGTTATCAGCCGCCTCTTCAATTAAATGGCAAACTTTATCTACCGTCGCATTGGTATCAAGAAACACCGGAGCAGCTTGTACTGCAGCGGCTTTAAATGTCTGCAAATTAAGCATGCTTCCCCCTTAAACGGCGACAACTGGATGGCGCAATTCACCAATATTCTCAACATATGCTTCAATCACATCGCCTGGCCATACCCATTCTTGTGGCGTTCTCCCCGCGCCGACCCCTTCAGGGGTACCTGTGGCAATAATGTCACCGGGTTCTAATGTGATCCCTTGGCTAATATCTTCAATCAATGTATTCACATTAAATAGCATATGGCGTGTATTTGAGGATTGTTTGGTTACACCATTCACCTTCAAGCTTAGCTCTAAGGTGTGAGGATCTGGGATCTCATCAGCAGTCACAATGCAAGGCCCAAATGGCGCATAGGTATCTTGCCCTTTTGAGTAAATCCACTGTCCTGCACGGCGGCAATCACGCGCACTCATATCAATCATCAAGCTGTAGCCAAACACATAATTAAGCGCATCTTTTGCCGCGACACTTTTCGCACGCGTGCCGATAATCACTGCCAACTCGACTTCCCAGTCTAATTGTTGGGTAATTTTGGCATTATGTTCAATAGCATCTCCCGGTCCAATCACTGTGGTTGGTGGTTTAGAAAAAATAACGGGTTGTTTTGGAAGCTCTTTTGAAGTGTCTAGTGTGCGGCTGGACTCCGCCACGTGTTCAACATAGTTCAAGCCAATACCAAAAATATTTTTACGTGGACGGGGGATCGGTGCCAAGATTTTCACATTTTGTACCGGCCACGCAGTCCCTGCGGGGAATTGCCCTTGATATGTATTTAGAAGTTCTGTACCAACACGCACACCTTGTGGACCTAAATCGATAAAATCCAACATGTTGTCAGGCAAGTACAACCCTTGCTCTTGAGCAAGAAGAGCTAAATCAACTACTTGATGGTTAACAATTGCTCCTAAACGAGCTGCCGCGGTCACATCAGAACGATAAGTTATTAAGCGCATTCTCTTTCTCCTTGAATGAGGTGGTTGCCTCACTCACTTCTTCACGTAAATTGGAATAGTAAAATAATTAAATTAATCAATAAGAAACATGACATTCACCTAGGTAACGACTTTCTGGTGCCCCTCATTTTCGACTAGAGCTTCTTCATAGTAGAGCCCCAAAGAGTGCATTACGGGTAAGTCATTAAAGCAAAACAGGCATGCATCTTCGGTTTGTGAGGTATTCACATGTTCATGGAACATCCACGATGGCACGCAGAAAATATCACGCTCTTGCCAATCAAAACGTTGTCCATTAATCACGGAGTACCCTTGCCCTTTCGCCACTTGATAAATAAAACTCCCCGTATGGCGATGAGCCTTACCTACAAATCCCGGACGCAGTAATTGCATGCTTGCCCCAATAGTTGGCATCACAGGTCCGCCAGTTAGTGGGTTGGTGTAGTGCATTAAAATGTCATCAAATACTGAGCCATCCGCTGCTTTCGCCGCACGGCATAATGCCTCGTAGGTTGGCCCCCATTGGTATTTAAATAACGGTGAATAAGGTTTATCCCAGCCAATATCGTGAGGGCGTAATGCGGTTCCACCCCACATGCCAACTGGATAGTCGATAGGTCGTGTTTGCACTTGATGCAAGTCAGGATGCACTTTATAAAACCCAGCTTCCATGGCATTGACTAAGGGGATATCTAACCCATCTTGCCAGATACAGGGTAAGCCATCCTCCGCAACACCGTGTTCATGCCATGTCCCATTCGGTGTCAGTACAAAGTCATTGGCTTCTAGCATCATTTTTTGCCCTTCGACAATAGTGTATGCCCCACGCCCTTCCATAATAAACCGCAATGCGGAGGACGAATGGGCATGAGCCGAAGCGGCTTCTCCTGGGTGCATGACTTGTAGACCTGAATATAACCAACCGACTGCAGCAGCGACATCTTGGCGGCCTGGGTTATTTAAATAAATCACGCGACGCCCCGCTTTTTCTGGTGTCACCAGTTCAACTGAGCGCAACACATGTTCGCGTAAATCACGGTAGCGCCACAACACAGGAACTGAGCTTGATTTGGGCTGCCACGGTTCAATCTTGTTTGCAACCGTCCATAATGCACCTGTCTTCAACGCATCTAGTTCTTGGTAATACGCCACTAGCTCAGGGGTGTCTGCCACATCAGCGCGCCCTGCCACATTTTCTCGATATTGGTCATGGGAGTGTGTACTCATGCTGTTTTCCTCTTTGTTTGCCAAAGCCTTTAACGCGATTTCAAGGATTGAACGAGTTGCTGACGCCCATATTCATACGATGCCGGCCAACGAGTTTCCCACCCATAACGCGCACATTCATGTAGGACCCATGCAGAGTCAGAAAGTAATGGTCGAGATAAAGCACATAAATCCGCCCGTCCAGCGGCAATAATGCTGTTGACTTGGTCTGCATCAGTAATAGCCCCTACAGCAATAACCGGTATTCCAGCTTCATTACGAATACGGTCTGCCATTGGTGTTTGGTACATCCGACCATAAACTGGTTGCTGTTGCGGTGACACTTCACCTGAAGAGCAATCAATCATATCGGCCCCCGCTTGCTTTATTGCACGACCAATTTCTACTGCGTCATCAACTGTCGTCCCACCATCCACCCAGTCCGTCGATGAAATACGAACAGTCAAAGGTTTTGACCACACTTGACGCACAGCACTAATGACGGCTAACGGAAAACGTAAGCGGTTTTCCAACGTTCCACCGTAGTTATCTGTACGCTGATTAGTTAACGGCGAAATAAAGCTTGAGAGTAAATAACCATGCCCTGCTTGCAGTTCAAGCCAGTCAAAACCCGCCATTTCCGCTCGTTTTGCTGCAGCAACAAATTGGTCAATCACCGTAGTCATTTGCGCCTCGGATAGCTCTACCGGTGTTTGTGAGATATTCGGTAAATAAGGCAACGCTGAAGCAGAAACTAACGGCCAGTTATCTGCATCCAGTGGGTGGTTTTCTTTCTCCCACCCTCGCTGAGTTGAACCACGACGTCCCGCATGGCCTAATTGAATGCCAATTTTGGCATCCGTTTTTTGATGAACGAAATCAGTCACTCGCTGCCAAGCAATAACTTGTTCATCATTCCAAATACCGGCACAGCCTTTTGTCACACGGGCATCGGGGGCTATAGCCGTCATTTCAGTCATCACTAGACCCACACCGCCTAATGCACGGCTACCCAAATGTACCAAATGAAAATCGTCGGGTACGCCCTGACTAGCGCAATACAATAGTGTCGGTGATGCAACCACTCGGTTATTAAGCGTGACACCCCGTACGTGATAAGGCGTTAGCATAGGCGGTGTTTTTGCCGTTGAAGTGACACCGGTTTGTGCTGCAAACCACTGCTCATAGTTTTCCAACCATACAGCATCACGCACACGCAAATTCTCATGGGATATACGCTGTGAGCGTGTTAAGAGGGAATAAGCAAATTGCTCTGGTGCTAAGTTTTCATAACGACAGACATTTTCAAACCATTCTGTCGAATTGCGTGCCGCATTCTGAATTTTTAGTACTTCGACACTGCGAACCTTCTGGTAATGCTCAAGCCCTTTACGTAAATCACCCCCTGAAGTTTTCAAGCTTTCACACAGCTCGATAGCATCTTCTAGTGCTAATTTAGTTCCAGAGCCAATAGAGAAATGGGCGGTATGAGCGGCATCGCCCATCAATACTACGGGAACGTCTTTACCTTGTGTGGGCTGCGTCCAATGCACCCAATTTCCACAAATGACCCGAGGGAAGCGGATCCAAATTGCGGCACCACGTAAATGCGCTGCGTTAGCAATCAGTTTTTCACCATCAAGCCACGGCGCAAATAGTTTTTCACAATAAGCGATGCCATCCTCTTGGGACATTTGGTCAATACCAGCTTTAAGCCAGGTTTCTTCCGTCGTCTCCACAATAAAGGTCGATAACCCTTCTTGAAATTGATAGGCATGAACTTGAAACCATCCGTGCTCATTTTTAGCGAATAAGAAGGTAAAGGCGTCAAAAATCTTCTTTGTACCTAGCCAAACAAAACGGCAACGACGTTGGTCAATATCGGGTTTAAATACGGTTTCATAACGCGTACGTACCGCACTATTAATGCCATCAGAAGCGATAAGCAAATCAGCTTGGTACTCACGAGCAATCGCTTGGTCATCCGTTACTTGGGTTTCGAATACCAGCTCCACCCCCAATTCCACACAACGGTCTTGTAATATATTGAGTAATTTTTTACGCCCAATGCCGATAAACCCATGACCACCGCTGCGGTTACATACACCTTTAAAGTGCACATCGATATCATCCCAGTGACTAAATTCTGCAGAAATCGTTTTGGCAGAAACTGGGTCCGCTTGGCGCAAATTACTGAGCGTGGCATCAGAAAATACCACTCCCCAGCCAAAAGTGTCATAAGGACGATTACGTTCCACCACCACTACACGGTTCTTTGGGTTCTGTAGTTTCATCAGCAACCCGAAATAAAGCCCTGCGGGACCACCGCCAATACACACAATATTCATGGAACTTCTCCTTTACTTACACTGGTTGCTGAGCGGTTAATGCCTGATACAAGGCGTCTGGAATGGGGATGGCTTGATGCGTTTCTAATGACGTCGTGACATAAGTTTGCGTCACTTGCATGCGCAGTACTCCATCAACACCGACACAGCGTTGATGTAACGTCAGAGACTTGCGACCAATACGCTGTACATGCAGCTCTAGCATCACGTTATCCCCCATTTTGCTAATGGCCTTGAACTCCGCTTCTAGGTGTACCGTCGGCAAACCAAAGCGCTGTTCCATGATGTAACCCGCAAAGCCTTGAGGGACTAATTCATCAACCCAACGTTCAAGTAAATTGTTAAACATCACGAAATACTGGGGGTAAAACACAATCCCTGCGGGGTCACACTCCGAAAAATGAATTTTATGTGGCTTAGTAAATGTCAGTAAACTCATGATGTTATCCTTAATTCATCGCTAAACGTTGACGGCATTTTTCCAATTCTTTCCCATGTTCATCGGCCAATGCGGCTTCACGTAGTTCACGTAAATTAATGGGGGTGAGTTTGTTCCCTTGCTGCGCAACGATGTCCATTAAGATTTTAAAATTACGCAACCCTCTCGCATGAGTGTCGCTATACCCCTTAACCACGCGTTGGCATTGGGTAATTTCGGTTGCAAGTGCAGGGTTAGCTTTCGCTGCTTCAATTACAGCCGCTAGCCACTTTTCGATACGCTGCGTTTCTAGTTGATAACGTAATGTCGAACGCCGACCTTTTCGCCATGTGGCTAATACATACAACTGTAAAAAACCAAATAAAGAACTGGTAGTGATCGTGCGCCCTTTTTCGGTCATTTTGCGAAGCGCTTTGTGTAACCAATGTGGACGCATTAACCAACGACCTAAATTTTTGGGAAGCGTTTCGCAAATCTCTTCAATTCTTGGATGCATGAATTCATTGATATCCAACAATTGGTTATCTTTTGCCTGTACTTCATTACGAACGCGAGCAAAACGGCTATCACGAATTTTAAGATCAGCCACTCGGATAGTGTCTTCATAGGACATCCAAAGGGCTAAGTGGCGCGCAAGCGCACGTTGCAAACGCTCATCTTGCCCACCTTTTTGGGCAAAGAGGTTATTGAGGCGTTCCAAATACAAAGTGGCATAAGCAGGGTCTTGGTAATCGATAAGTCGTCGAGTCCCTTCAATCACGAGATACTGCACATGAGGAGAGAATTCATGTTGGATACGAGCTAATAATTGCGATACCTGTTTATTTTTTGGTGAATATATGATGTTCTTTGTGGATTCCGGCTGATATGCATCTTCGGGTTTAGCTGCTTTTTCTGCTCCTAATGTAAAAGCTCGCAAACTTGGTTTTACGCCAACGCCTCCACGTACAATCGTTTCTTCAAATTGTGCGCGGCTAAATGGTAAAACACCGGAACCAAACAGCGCACCAAATAAAACAGCACTAATCACACTGCCACTTTCTTGTGCTGCTTGAGCCATATCAAAGTGAATAAACTGACGCGCAGATGCCGCAGTGTGGCGAATTAATGCTTGGCTATCGACTCGCCCATCGCCCATAGCGGATTTTTCCGCGATGGAGTAAACGCGGTGTGTTGAACTAATCAATGTTGTGCGCTCTGGGGTAACAAAACCGCGCTGTACTGCTCTGCCTGCTTCCATTAACTCAGAGGCCAAAACGACATCAACATCACCGGGCATCGGCATAAGCGCTAATACAGGAGAAGGCGTTTGTGGGTTGTCAGCACCTGGGAATAATTCCACATAATAAATTGTGGCCCCCGTGCGCTGTGCCACGCCAGGTACTGAAGTCGTTTGAGCAAAATAACCGTTTTCTTCACCTAGGTTGACAACCCAGTCGGCAAGTACTCCACCGCCTTCGCCGCCCATGGCTAAAATGGCAATTTTAATCGGCTGTAATGCGACTTTTGTTGATGGTAATGCAGTTGATAACGAATTCATGCATCCCCCTTAGAAACTAAATTGTTCACGACGACGTGCGTCACGACGCTGTAAATAGCCAATAAACCAACCGCGTACACGATGGCGCAATTTGTCCCAACCATTAGGGTTAGTAATAATTTGAGCCTTAAAAAAAGAAGGGCACAAAACAGCAGCGTGAGAGACTTCACCACATAGCCCACAGCCGACACAGCTATCCATCACTGTTGCAACCGGGTCTGTTCTTAATGGGTCTTGGCTGGGTTTAATTGATAAAGACGGGCAACCAGATAAGCGAATACAAGAGTGATCGCCCGTACAGGTGTCAGGGTCGACACCAAAACGCTCACGTACCACTCGTTTGCCTGCGGCAACATCACTACGCACTTTTTTCTTTTCGCGGCGTTGTTTGTTCAACATACATTCGCTTTGCGCAATCAGAACCTTGGGCCCTTGCTCATCGGTTGTTAAAGCTTCACGTAACGTATTTGTCATGGTTTTTAAGTCATAGGTGTGTTTAATGGTTTTCACCCAATTAACACCCACGCCTTTCACTGCTTTTTCAATTTCATGACCAGTACTACGGGTTGGATTCAACGCCGTCGAAGAGAGAATATCTTGCCCTCCTGTCGCAGAGGTATAGCTGTTATCAACCACAATAGTTAAGTTATCACTGCGGTTAAAAACACTATTGGCAATACCACTGGTTAAACCGTTATGCCAAAAACCACCATCTCCCATCACTGAAATCGCGCGTTTCCCAGCCTTTGCATTCAAAGCCGCAGCCCCTGCGCCTCCTAGCCCATAACCCATGGTGGTATTCCCCAAATTAAAGGGCGGTAGAATAGAGAATAAATGACAGCCGATATCTGCACTGACATGGTGTTCACCTAATTCACGCTCCACCAACTTCATCGCAGTGAAAATAGGCCTTTCGGGGCAACCTGTGCAAAACCCTGGTGGGCGCGCATGGACAGACTCGTCTAGCGTTGGCTCAGCTGCATTCACATATTCAGGTAAGGATCCTTCAGATTTTTGAGTGGCAATATTAATCGTTGGAATACGGATCTGTTTTGCAGCCGCCTTGACTTGTGGAGCTATCTTTCCATAGCATTCAAAAAACGAACGTAAACCCGCAAGCACTGTTGCAGTATTATATTCCCCCGCCATTGGCAGCATATCTTTGCCATGTAGGGCAATATTAATCTTGCGTTGACGTAAAATATTCGCCACATTTTGCTCAACAAAATTTGGCTGGCCTTCTTCCAAGACTAAAATGGCTTTTTTGTGGCGACAAAAACGTTCAAATTCATCATCAATCAATGGATAAGCCACATTCATCACATATAAAGGAATTTGGCTATTACCAAAAACATCCGCTAGCCCTAGCTGATTTAATGCGCGGATCAACGTGTTGTAACAACCGCCTTGTAGCGCAATTCCAACATCATCCGAGTCTTCTGCAAAAAATTCATTTAACTTATGTTGTTGAATAAATTTAATTGCAGCGGGCCAGCGAGCTTCAATTTTTTCTTTTTCATGTAAGAAACTAGCGGGGGGTAATACTATGCGACTGACGTCTCGAGTTGGGTTCTCGAGTGCATCTTTCACTGTAAATTTAGGGGGTTGATTATCTGCGCAAACAAATTGTCCGTGAACATGACAAGAACGAATACGCATTTGTAACATAACAGGTGTATTACTGGCTTCAGAGAGTTCAAAGCCGTCTTTCACCGCTTGAACAATGGACGGCAAGTTAGGCCGAGGGTCGAGTAACCACATCTGCGATTTCATTGCGAAAGCATGGCTGCGCTCCTGCATAATAGAAGAGCCTTCACCATAGTCTTCACCAACAATAATTAAAGCCCCACCTAACACGCCACCAGAAGCTAAGTTAGCTAAGGCATCAGATGCGACATTCGTTCCCACGGTTGCTTTAAACGTCACAGCGCCACGTAGTGGATAATTAACTGAGGCAGCCAAAGTTGCCGCTGCAGTTGCTTCACTTGCGCTATTTTCAAAACGAATACCATATTCGGATAAAATATCTTGTGCATCAGCAAGGACATCCATCAAATGGGAGATAGGAGCACCTTGATATCCCGCAACGTAAGATACACCAGACTCTAACAGCGCTTTTGTGACAGCAAGGATCCCTTCACCGCTGAAGGTTTCACCTTGCCCTTGCCGTAATTTTTGAACTTCTTGTACAAACGATCGCTCAGCCATTTTAACCTCACCAATCAACATCAGAACGTTTTTATCTTTTTTGTGTTTCTTATTTGTATATCTTTTGTTAACACAAGGTCAATCCATGATTAATCATGGAAATTAGATTTATGCAGAGAGTGGATAAGGCTTGCAGATTGGGGACAAAACGAATTGAAACAGCTAGAAGGTAATCTCTTTCACAAAAATAGAGAAGAAAAGTTACCCATAGAAAATAAGTGAAAAGCATTCAAAATTATAAAATAGTAAGGGCTATACCCTACAAAAATAAAGGTTTCAGTTATTAAAACCTACATAAGCAAATTAAATAAATTATTGATTCAAAATATAGGCGAGTGACTAGGCAAATAGAAGTAACAATATGATAAATCATGAATATTTTACTATTCAAAAAATAAAATAACTTTATTTTTTATATTGTTATCAATGTCACAATAACCATACAGTTTCTATTTTTTTGCATTATTTGGATAGTTTCTGCACACTTTTAGCTAGGTAACAAAAGTTGTTTATGTTATGTTCACCTCACATTAGGTTACACAATAATTAACAAAATGTTAAAAAACAAAGAGGGTTCTTAGATTATTTAGGCATCCCCTTACCTCTAACATAATCAGTCACTAAATTCTTTTCTACATATAATAATTATTTGAATTCATTGAGAAAACATATAATAAGCAATAAAGTCAGGCCAATACATGATCTTCTATGAAATAGGGCTGGCAAATAATTTTGGAGGTATCTCCGATGTTGAGCAACTCGTGGTCCCATTCAGCTGCACCTCAGATTGAAAATCAGCTCTGTTCTTCAGAGCGTTTACTATTTACACCGGCCGATCCTGAAGAGATAAAATCAATGGTTGGCCGAGTGATGAAACCACATCAGTTTAACTTACTCAATCCACACCAACGTCTCGATGCTCGGATGCACTATATTCCTATGGGGGATATTTCTCTAAGCCGTTTACGATACGGTGCTGATGTCTCTATTGCTCCGGGGCAATTACAAGATTTCTTTCTAGTTCAAATGCCGCTTTCAGGTAGCGCAATCATAGAAAGTGGTGGAAAATGCATAGAATCCACCCCACAAATGGCTTCATTACTCAGCCCTGAAGAGCCAACTACGATGCGTTGGAATAGCGATAATGATCAGTTGATGTTACGCATCTCTCGATCATTATTAGAGAGATCTTTAGTTGGCCAGCTTGGTCATACTTTAGATAAACCATTGGTTTTTGAACTTGGATTTGCATGGCAATCTTGTATTGCGTGGCGAACATTGATGAATTACCTCATTGAATGTGCTACTCGAACCCCAGATCTTTTACAGCATAAATTGATCGCCACACAAGTAGAGCAACTGGTCTCGGTGACACTTCTTTCTACTCAAGGTCATAATTATACTGAAAATCCCAGTTTGAGGAGAGCTACTATCCGACCTCGCCATGTTCGACGAGTTCAAGAGTATTTAGAAGCTCACGCACATGAACCTATCACTGTAGAGCAGTTAGCCCTTATTGCTGGTGTCAGCTTGCGTAGTTTATATGCAGGATTTAAAGAGTTTTTAGATATTAGCCCAATGCAATATTTACGTGATTTACGGATGGAGCGAGTCCGTGCTGAGTTACTTTCAGGAGAAGCTACCAGTGTCACTGGCGTTGCACTACGTTGGGGCTTTACACATATGGGGCGTTTTAGTGCTGAATATAAACAACGTTATGGTGAAACGCCGAGTAAAAGCATGAAAAAAGCCTAATTAGCTATAAGCTTAATTAGATATAACAGTCAGTTAACAACATAAAATTATTAATATCAAAAATACCATATATTATTTTCTATTTATAATATTAATTTAAAAAATATCCCCCCTTTCTAATTTATAGATTAAGGGGGTGATCGAAGGCCAAAAATGGAAAAGGACAACGTATATTCTTTATTTACTGGTATTATTACCTATATGAAATAGTCGTAATTGCAGAATTCATTGATATCTTAGATAAATTAATATCAGAGATTTTAACTGAATCAATCTTAGTTTCATTTTCATTTAATGAAGAAATTTGATAATAATGTTTTTTATTATTATCCCTCTCATTACAAGTTAATACTATATGGCTAACTGTTTTTTTATAATTACAAGGTTCTTCAAAGACATACCCACCGAAATAAACCTTCCCTCCACTACTTTCCATGCTGCATGTAAAAAAAGAAAACAAAAAAGAGAATAATATAACGATAACTTTCATTGTAACTCACTCTATTCACTGAATTAATTTTAAAAATTAGTTTATAAAGGCCGTATACAATCACATATAAAATTAAAAAATAAAATTCAATGGTTTGAAAAAAACATTGCTGTGAAATTAAATTAACCAACAACCAAAAACGCATTTAAAAACTAAGTAATAATACGCTTTAAAATAGATTATATTTGACCTTAGTTAAGGCGAGTGGAATGATACTAAGTTAAATTTTCATGTCAACACACTTTTTAATAAATAATTACACTCTGTCGATTTAATTTATTTTTCAGAAGTAAAAAATACATTTACATTCAAATTACTAGACAAAAAAACATGCCTAAAAATAATTGAAAAATGGCTCTCTAATAAAAAGCTAGAGAACCACTCTCATTTAATTAATATAGATATATTTACTATAGATATATTTACTAATCGTAAGAAATATTAAAAATCATCTTAGCTTGTATTTTCCCTGGTGTTATTTCTTTTTTATATTGATAATATTTAGCTATGTAATTAAGATTTATTACTTTTTCTTGAAGTATTCCCACGCTTCCTACCAAATATTTTTTATCCCATTCCAATGGTTTATCTTCTTTAGTCAGAACCTGTACCCCGACCCCATCCGCAGCTTGAAGCTCTGTTGAACTATTTTCAAGTACACCTTGAGTTTTATTTGTATCTGGTGCAAGTTCCCCATTAAATGACATATAAATATTAGATGTATTGGACGCATTAACACCACCACTACATAACATAGTAATCGCAAATGGTGTTAAACCTGCGGTTGATCCTAAACCTGTAAACTCACTTTTTTTCACTGATTTCATTATTACATTTTGGTTTACGCCAGAGGTTATTTTGCAGGAAGGAGAAACAATCGTGATAGCATCGGCATTCAAACGTGTAATCAATGCAGGAGATATCGAATCAGGTAAATAACCATAGCGGGTGTACTCTCCTTGATGGATTGACCCCGAGCCAGTGACATCTGCAATTTTAATCACTTGAATAGTAAACGTAGATCCCGCTAGTACAACATTTTTTGTACCTTCCCCAGGCACGGTATAATGGCCGGGATAAGTGATTTTTATCTTCCCGCCATCAGCATCACGAATAAACCGTAAGCCAATTCCAGGAACATTCGTTTCGATAATATTATCCCCAGACATAGGCTTACTTGCGACAACTTTCGCATCTAATACCGTACCGCCGCTACATTCGGCCCATACAGCTGTTGCCATATCCATATTCCATGTTCGCTCCCGAATTATAGTACCAACGGGTAATTCAGGGCTCACGACCACTCGACCTAATTCCATGTTAATATCTACGGGAGGCACTGAGGTACGAACACAGTCAGCCATCACAGGAGAGCTAATGCAAAAAATAGCGGAAAAATAATATAAATAAACTATTCGCATACTATGTTCCTATTCAATTCAATTTGTTTGTTAAGCAAGAATGAACACTCCCCCTCATGCCAAACAACCGTTGCCTTACCTTCATATTCATCATTAACAAATATATTACTACCTTGCCCAACACTGCCTATCGATGCACCCGAGTCCCCTTTGATTTCAGCACCAAATGGAAGTGGTTGATTGTTAATGCGTTTAACTTCAAATACTTTGCTCTTTTCAACTTTCGTACCAAAGCTGACTTTAACGATACTCCCTTCATAAGGAACTACGTTTTTAAGTGTATTTTGAAAAACAATATCTTCTGAGCTTCCTTTAGGATCGAGTTCAATAGTATTGACGCGATATGGGCGCATATAAGATGCGAGTGCATAGCCTTGACTATCGATATGAGTCCCCGGAGATCCTACAATTGAAGCTCCCTGAGCATCTTTCGCTTCTATCAAAGCCATCGTTTGGGATGTATTTGGCGAAAAAGTTACGCCATCAGCATGAAACACCATTGAACCATTAGCCCCTAGGGCATACTGACGATAACGTTTTCCATGGCTATAACTTGCATTTAAAGAAGAGTAAGGGGTTCGATAAGCAGTATTTAATGCAATGTTATTATTACTATTATTTGAGAAAGAAGAGTTTATACCATAAACCCAATTGTTATCTTCATCGAGAGAGCCATTAATACCTAGTTGGGTTGCATCGAATGATGAGTTATTGAATATAGTATTTGATGTCAATGAGATATGTTGGTTATCACCAAAATATAATGGATAACTAAGGTTAATACTTATCCTGTCGTCTTTACTGTTTTTATAATTGTCGGAATAAAGCCGTATAAAAGAAACGGAGTAAGATAACTTATCAAAATGATTATAATAGTTAAATTGGTATTGTTTTTCAGTGTTCCTATCATCCCAATAATCAACTATCCGCCCGGTAAAATAAAAACCGCCATAGCTTTCGGGAAGTTCTTGGTTAATTGTGTAATTGAGACTTTTCTTTTCATGCCGTAGTTGGCTAGTTGTTTGGCGCTTTTCATTATCAATAAGGTAAAGTGATTCATTCAGATCATAGTAAGACTCATTTGAGCGAATATTACCGCTAACAATAAAATTGGTTTTTGTATCTGAAAATAATTTATTCAGTGTTAATTGATGCTTAAAACCATTTTCTCGATGGTTTTGTGTTTTCACTCTTGCACTCGTAATGTCGTAAGCCAAAGCCCCGACTTGTGTATTAATAGCAGTACCCAGCATGTATGCTTGATAATCATCATACGCATTAACACCCGTATAGAATGTGAAATAATTATTGTAGCCATGCTGTAATGTCCCTTGAATAATATAGGGGCGATGGCGATAACTATTTTGATCTAACTTACCTGTTGCAACTTGGTAGCGGGTAAACTTAGGTCTTAAGAGTTGGGGTAATGAGGAATACGGAACAAAGAAAGAGCTTTCACTTCCATCCGCTTCTTTGATAGTCACTTCAAGGTCATTACCATAGCCTGACGGTGTCACATCTTGTAAATTAAATGGCCCGGGAGGAACAGTAGTTTGATAGATAACGGTGTTATTTTGTCGAACGGTGACTAGTGCATTACTTTGGGCTATTCCACGTATTTCCGGTGTATAATTTGTAACACCATCAAGGTACATACTGTCATCCGTTGTTATTTTCACCCCCCGTAAACTCACACTATCAAATAAGTTACCTTCGGTATAAAATTGCCCCACCGTCATGGTTGATTTCATAGAAACTAATGGCGCTTGGAGATAAGTTTGATTGCTATCCCATCGAAAACTGTCACCTTCCTGCCACGCGGCATTACCGATGTGTTTTAATTGCCAACCGTTATATGAAAAACCCGAATTAATGCCAAGATACATCGTGGAATAGCGTTCAATGGATGAGTCTGAAAGGTTATTACTATAAAAGTTAGCTTGATATGCTGTATTTAATGCAGGAATTCCTTTATCCCAGAATTCAGGCGGCACATAGCCAGCTTGCGACTGTATAATATAGAGTTGAGGTAGCGTTAAATCTAACCTGAGGCTGGTCGGGTCGAACGTTTCCTTAATATTTCTATCGTTGTTCCATTCCTTCAGAAAACCACACGACTGTTCGCTACGACTAAGTGTTGGGTTCAATGCGGCAGTGTTAATTGACAAGCTCATTAGCAAAGTATTTGAATAACATGCTGCTATATTTTGCTTACCTCTTTTGCTTAATTGAATTTCATGTCGACCTTTCCAATAGCCATTAACATAGAAATCAATCGAGTAAACCCCTTCCCTTAATTCATTTTCATTAAAATGGGTAAGATCGATACTTTCCTGGCTGCCTACAATAAAACCACTATTGAACTCATATATTTCATCTGAACTTTGC
The DNA here is from genome assembly GCF_002843235.3 of Providencia huaxiensis. Classification (NCBI taxonomy): domain Bacteria; kingdom Pseudomonadati; phylum Pseudomonadota; class Gammaproteobacteria; order Enterobacterales; family Morganellaceae; genus Providencia; species Providencia huaxiensis. The sequence continues at coordinate 4,369,315 of NZ_CP031123.2, read as the reverse complement.
TCTTCAGCATGAGCCTCACTGGTTACAACCAATATAGGTATAATCGACAATGTGAAAAAAATAGTTTTATTTTTTTTAAATCGCATATTCATCCTTGCATCCGATCATTTCACTTTTATTTTTGCTGGAACCTCTGCACCATAATCATTGATATTATTGATTATTATATTATCTCCTGGATTTACGACTCCATTAATCTTGATAGTTTGAGATTCTCCCGGTGCTAACATAAATGCTTCGCTATTAAGTGTTGTCTTTTCGTCATTGATAGCAGTGATTGTAATAAAAAAGGGAGTGGGGTTTTTAACTTGGATATTTTGTTTACCTGCAAAAATCTGTAACTGTTCAGGAGCTAACTCTCTACTACCCAAATTTTTTGGGCGATACATAAATTTAAAGCGAGAGCGGATTGCTAGTTGCAGCATATTTTGTTCAGCGTTTTTTTCTGATTTTGTAATTGGTGGAATATCCAATAAATTCAGCCAATATAAAGTCTCCTTATCTGTCGACAATAATGTTCTATCAACCAATTTTATTCGAATTGTTTGCCCGCCACTTGCAGAGATTTTTGATATTGGCGGTGTTATTTGAAAAGGAGTTTTAATTGTTTCAGGAAGGGCCTTTGGGTCACCTTCATCAAGCCAAACTTGAGCAACCGCAGGTCTATTTGCTGTATTATTTAGCTGGACCGTAATTTCTTTGTCATTTTCAGCGTAAATAAACCGAGTACCATTAACAATAATATTATTGGCAAAAGAAAAGTGACAAATAAATAACAAAAAAATATTTAATAAACTCAGTACTTTCATTTTCACCTCTTTTAAAGGCGGTAGTAAAACTACCGCTTGTTATAACAAAAATGCAAAAATTACTTATACGTTATTTCATAAGTTGCATAGCTATTAACTAAACCCGTTGTCACAATCGCAGGGTTTGGTGCCGAATAACCAATGAAATAAGTAAATCGAGCACCATCTTTAATCGATGTTAAGTCTGTAACAACTTTTGCTTGATTTGGATCACCAGGGATAATTTTAGTGCTGGATAAAGAAGAATCACCTTTTGTTGCTAACACAAGCTGGATATTTTTAGCTCCTGTTGACTCTGTATTTGCTAAATACCCTTCAGCTCCTGTAGGCGGATTCTGTAATATATTACCGCCATTCCAATATACACCAATTCGTTTCATATCTAATTTAACATCAACGTCTGCACGTGTTGATGTTGCTGTTTGAGTACAGTTTGTTACATCAATAACAAATGATTTCGGTTTTAAATATGTCAAAGCTGCGGCTGCTTTCACTTCTTTAATTGAAACTGGCGCTAAATATACGCTAGCGTTACTTCCTTGACCATCGACTGAAATAGTACAAGAAATATCAGTGACTTTACCAAAGAAATTCACCTGACCACCACCAACAGTATCTGTTGCGGCAAATGAATTTAATGAAAAACAACTTGTTGTAATCATCGCAGCTAATAATAGTTTTTTCATGATATGTTCCTCTAATTAAAGAGCAGTATTTACATTAGATTTTAATTAAACAAACTGAAGCAGGGTGTTTAATTATTAATAAATGTTAGCAAATGTTTCTTTATTAATACTTTGAAAACTAATACTAGATATTACTTCATGATAAAAAACCAGATTTAAAATAACCAGCGTCTGGATGACATTAATCATAATACATAAAATTACATCAAATAAAATGTTTTATTTGATATTTAATATTTATTTAATAGAATTTAAAAAATAACCAGAATAAACATAAAGATAAAAACTTAATTATTTAAGAAAATTAAATAGCGGAGAAAAACCCAGACAATAAATACACTAAAAACGGGTATAAGTTTAATATATCATTTAAGTTTTTATACATATAAAACACGTATATATACTTTATATTTAAAATAAGAATAAAGGGGATTTAAAATGCGTAGAATTACTATAAATTTAAGTATTAATAAGCATAACGCCGTATAATATTAAAACTATAAGGCGTTATAGAAAAAAGGAATGTCTATAATTAGTTAGAATGGAATTGATGCTTTCAAATAAATTTGTGAACCTTCAGGCCGGTTTCTAACTTCAAAATCTTTTTCCCATTTTGCAGTAAATAACCACCCCTGAGGGTTTGCATAACGAATCGAAGGCCCTACTGAGTATGCGCGAGCTTTGCCTTGAGCTGAATTCGGGCCGCTATCATCGGTCATTTGCAAAAATGCATAGCCACCAATACCTGCCACCCAACCATTTCCAAACCCCCACCCTAGTGCATAATCAGCGTGAAATGCTTGCCCTGAGCGGGTTTTCGTATCGTTATTACGGAAGTTAAAGTCATACATCATTTTCAAATCTGCATTTACACCAACAGGCGGTATATAACTGATTGCCCAAACCGGTTGCAGCGCCCAATAATTTTTACCTAAACTTGATGGGTCTGTCTTGCTGTATTTACCTGTTGGGGCATACGCATCTAGCCCAACCACATAGTGTAAATCCGCCGATGGATGAAACCCTAATGCAGGACCAAATGTGACATCGCCGAGACCCCGACTGGTCTCTTTTTGGCCTGCTGCTTTTGCGGTTACATCTAGCAACGGCACAATGGTATGGAAAGCCAGATCACCACCGAAAACTTTTTGATCAGTCACCCAAATAAAACGCGGTGCCAATACGTTAACATTCACACTAAAACCTGGAACCGGTATTTTATCCCCTTTATTATCACGAACGCTGTCATAATGTGCATTTCCCCCATACATCAGTACATGTACCCCTTGCGGTGGCAGTGCCCCTGACATAAAGTTTTCTAGCCCATCGGGATATACCCCTAAACCGCCACCTTCAGTGGCAATCGCACCAAACGAAAGTACGCTGAGACACGAACCTGCTACAAGCTTACTGATTGTTATTTTTTTCATCATATTTCCTGCCATAGTGGGTTGTCTTACTGTGTGTGCTTTACCTGTTATGTCGCAAATCCTTTGTCGATTTATTATGTCCTGCGTTTGACTGCTAATTTTTGGGCAACAAGGTAACCTGAACCGCCACCCAAACCGGGGCCGGGGTGCGTTGAAGCGCCAATATGAAAAAGGTTTTTGACTGCAGTTTGATGTGTTTTTGTCTGGCCAGTCGCTGCGAAAGGCCGCAACCAGAAGAACTGATCGGGGGAGCACGTCCCTGAATAAGGATCGCCACCAACAAGGTTACAGTTGTCGTTTTCTAAGTCAGCGGGAGAGATTGCCTTACGTCCCACTATCAAATGAGAAAAGCCAGGCATTACCAGCTCTAAACGCTGTTGAATTCGATCGGCAACAGCCTCTCGCACTTGCTCATTCCAACGTCCATCATCGGGTATTGAAATTTCACCAGCAGAATCCCCTTTTAAAATTCGAGGTAACTCTTGCATCTGGATCCATAAGATCCACCCACCATCGGGGGCTCGACTGGGATCAAGTGCAGTAGGTTGGCCAATACCAAATGTCGGTTTATCGGGTAAATAACCATTATTTGCCTGTGTCACCGACAAACACACCTGCTCCATGCTTTCAGTGAAATGCACCAGTGGTACATTTAACAGCTCAGGATTGCACCAAGGGGGAGGGGCGCTTAAAGCAAAATGAATTTGCATACCTGCACGCCCATAACGGTAACCTCTCGCTTTTTCCCTCACTTGTGGCGAAATATTTTCGAGTAATGAACCATACAACTGCGTTGGGGTAACGTTACAAACCACGCTTTCAGAGGCTGCAATGACTTGCCCATTCACCTTCACACCTGTTGCCCGTTGGTTTTTCCCCTCACCTGTGGTGATGATTTTTTCAACGTGCATACCCGTTTTTAACTGACCGCCGTGCGCTTCAATAACCTTTGCAAACGCTTCCACGATACGAGCGCTACCGCCTTTCACCACAGGCATGCCACCAGCGACCACCGCGGCAAAAGTCAATTTGCCAATTAATGCAGAACTGGCTTCATCCGGCCCAAGTCCGGTATGTAATACCCATGGCGCCATCAAAGCTCGGCTAAAATCGTGCTGCAATTCACGTTCTGACCAACGGCGAAAGCTTTCTATTCCAGCTTTTGCAAAATCAAGCAAGCCATCGACCCCACGTTTTCGCCATTCTGAAAATAATAATTTCAGCATATTGGCGCTGTATGGGTTTTGTCCCAATAGGCCAAATGTGAGCGCTGCATCTTGTGTAAATAGTTGTTCCGCCATCTTACGAAATGCAAGGCCATCCCCCGGAGCCAACTGGTCGAGCTGCTTGGCCGCTTCAGAAATATCGCGTTTTAGTGCTATTGATTGGCCATCCGGTTGCACTAGACCCGTTGAATAATCACATTGTGCAAATTCTAATCCATACTGCTTTAAATAGGGTTCGAGCTCTTGGTAGCCAGGGCTACCAACAAATAAGGAGTACCAACAAGAAAGGAGATCGTGGGTATAGCCCTCAAATAAATTTTCAGTGCGAATGCAGCCCCCTAAGCGATCATTTCGCTCAAGAACGAGGACGGATTTTCCACGTACTGCCAACAAGGCAGCACACATCAAGGAGTTCATCCCACTGCCCACCACAATGACCTGAGGGGTTGAGTTTGTTGTCATACCTCACCCCACAAGTGCGAGTACACGTAATGGGCTGCCTGAGCCACCTTCAATTTTAAGTGGCGCAGCAACAATCACGACACCAGTCGCAGGCAGTTTGTCGAGGTTCGTCAAACATTGCAGGCCATATTTATTGTGACCATGCATTAAAGTATGGCAAGGGTAAGGAACCGGCCAACTATATGACTGCCCTGCATCCGTATTTATAGTTTCAACACCAAACCCTTTAACATCACGCTGGTGAATAAGCCATTCTACCGCTTCTTGAGATGGCCCCGGCGTGTGCGCACCATCTTCACGCATACTGACGTAGGCAACTGGGTCATTCGCCTTTTTCGACCAATCAGTTCTAAAAAGTACCCAAGCGGCTTTAGGAATTGTGCCGTGCTTTTCTTCCCACTTTTGCAGAAACTCGACAGTTAATACCCAGTCAGGGTTTTGAGCCACTTCCGCACTGGCATCTACCACAACGGCTGGCGCCACAAAGTTTTCCACTGGAATGGTGTCCACCGTATTATTGATTTGGTCTTTACCGCTAATCCAATGAATTGGCGCATCAAAATGCGTCCCGGTATGTTCTCCGCAACTAAAATTATTCCAATACCATGCAGGGCCGTTATCATCGTAGCGAGAAATCTGTTCCATGCTAAATGACCAGACTTGCCCGAACTGTTCAGGCAATTGCAGAGCTGGAAATGAAGGCGATAACGTTTGTGTCAGGTCAATAACTTGAATGTTCCCTTCCTGCAATTGTGTTGCGAATGTCATTAATACTTGCTGGTTCATAGTCTCTTCCTCACTTAAGGCGCGTCATGTAATGCAGTAAAACTACCGCCATGGAACACTAGTGGCTTACCCGTTTCACTGCCGATACGGCGAACATGCCCCACCATCAATAAGTGGTCGCCAATCGTGTCTTGTTTATGGTTTTCACATACCAATGTCGCTATCGCTCCGTGCAATGCGGGAATACCTTCTGGTGTAAGGTGAATCGCCACATCTTCAAATTTATTTTCGATACGCGGGTTCGCAAAACGCATTGCAAGTTCTTGGTGCCCGTGACCTAAGATATTGATAGTGAAATGAGAGCAATCACGAAATACGGATAAGTTTGGTGAATGGTTCACTAAGCTCCATAACACTAGCGGTGGGTCAAGTGATAGCGATGCAAACGAGTTGATAGTCAACCCAACATCACGGCCATCTGCAGTTCGAGTGGTAACAATCGCAACCCCTGTTGGATAGCACCCCAGCAGATTACGCAATATTTTTGATTCAAATTCGGTATCGCCCCATTCCCTATCACACATGAGTGTATCCTCTGCAATCATAGACATACTGATATCCCCCATTAAGCTCGAGCTTCTTCCATCATTTGCGATTGAATATAGGCCTCACAGGCAGCCCCATCTTTCCACCAAGGGAATAATACGGGCGGGTAATTAAAGGCATTGGCGATGGTGTGTGCTAAGGATGGCAACTGCTGGGCTGCATCTAATAAGTGTAAAATATGGGGCTCAGGAGGGGCGAGTAAGGAATTGGTCCATTCCACAACATGGCGGCCATACTTCCAGAACTGCTCAAATGTGTCATTCATCCACTCGGCAGTGTAAGGCTTATCACCATGGGCTAAAATAGCGTCATAATAGACTTTACAAGCCTTGGTGGCATTATTTGAACCTTGCCCCGTTAGTGGGTCATTAGTTACTAATGCGTCTCCTAGACCAAACACAATGTTGCCTGATGGTAGAGTTAACACCGGTTTTCTCACTGTTGGTGCAAATCTTCCGGCTAAAATGCCATTATCATCAGTTAACTCAACATGATGACAACGCTCTGCTTCCCAAGGTAAATAGGTATTGAGAATTTTTTTACTGTAAGCCAAGTGTTCCTGTGGAGTACGTGCGTCATTCCACTGATCCATCGGCCCTCCGGGGATCCCTTCAAACACCATAATGTGGCAATCACCGCTATTCGTCAGTGATGGGAATACAAAATACTCACCAACACCGGGGATCAAGTTGAAAGAAACTTGTGAGAACTCTGGCGTTGGTAACATGCCATGCACATAAGTCAATGCCAAGGCGCGTTGTGGTTTGTCATAAGGTGAGCGGCTAGCATCGCGCTCAAGCAGTTTAACAATTTCCCCTTTTCCACCCGCTAACACGACTAAATCGTGTGTTTGCGCTAAGCGTTCCAGTTCTGCAATACCAACATCTTCAATGCGTAAATTACCGCCACGAGCTGCAAATAACTCCATCCAGTAAGGCATTTTGATACGTTGGTCGACAGCTTGGGCATAATTATCGAGACGTGAACGCCAAGAAATTACTTTTTCCCCCGCTTTTTCGGGATGAGGAACCGTAAAGCCAATTCCTTCAACCGGCGGACACTGTTCTTCCCAAAAATTAATACCTAAATCGCGTTCAAATTGCAGTGAAATATCGAACATGCACTGGCTCGACATCACTCGGCCATTTTTAACGTCATCTGGAGTGCGGTTTGTTGCAACCGTGACTTCATAACCTTTATTGAGTAGGCCTAAAGCTAATGGCATACCCGCTTGACCACCACCGACGATAGCAATACGACGCATAGTATTTTCCTCTACAAAATAGTTAAAGTGGTGTCTTACTGTGCAAGACGGGGAATTGCGGGTTTAGCCTGTTCAGGCCCCATAGCGGAATAACCGCCATCGACAGCGTAATCTGCACCTGTAACAAAACTGGCCAAATCAGATAGCAGGAACGCGACAACTTGAGCGACTTCTTCCGGGTCACCGACGCGTTTTAATAAGTGGTAATCAGCGGCAACACGGTCTGTTTTTTGACGGTCACCCCCCGTGATTTCATCCATAACTCGGGACCAAGTCCACCCCGGAGAAACGGAATTCACACGAATTCCTTCAGCCGCATAATCCATTGCTTGGCTGCGAGTTACCTCCAACATAGTGGCTTTAGAGGCGGGATAGAGCCAGCGGCCTGTTTGGGCGACAGAAGAAGAAATACTGGTAAAATTGACGATGGCGCCTTTGCCTGATTTTGCGAAATGCACTTTGGCAAACTGCGCTGCCATCACCGCACTCACCACATTGATATTCAACGCAGTAAGCCAATCCTGCCTTGTAGATAACTGGCCTTCATCAAGATAAGTGGCTGCCAGATTAACTAAAAAATCGAGTTGGCCATATTTTTGCGCAACACGATCAATGCCTTGTTTAAGTTGTTGGTCGTCAGTGATATCGACAGGAAGAAAATCAATATTGGGCTCACTTTGAGCTACCTTTTCACCATTCAAGGTATCAATATCAAAAATCGTGACTTTAACGCCGTAGTCACTTAATACCTTCGCAACGGTTGCACCAATTTTGGTCGCTCCCCCAGTCACAATGGCAATCTTATTATTCAAGCCTTTCATCTTTGCTACCCTCTTTTCTTCTCACTTAGTTACAATGAGTTCACAAAAAATTAACATAACGAATAGTTACGCAAATATGTTGGAAAGGGGTAGCCGATGGACGCAAAAAATATCCACTATGTGCGGTAATTTAAATAGCAAGGTGATGATATAAATCGTTAAATAGCCACTTTCAGCAGTGGCTATCCAAATAATGAAAAGTATGATTAATCGCAGAAATTAATAAAGTAACTCATGGACGCTCTAAAATACGGGCACCGGGTCCTCTCCTACCAAGTACATCATCAGGGTTACGCAACGGGCAGTCACTGAGTGATAAGCAACCACAACCAATACAGTTATCCAATTCATTACGTAAACGAGTCAATTGCCGAATACGCTTATCTAAAGACTTACGCCACTGTGTCGACATCTCCTTCCATTGCTCTGAAGTTAGTGCGCTATTTGCAGGGAAACGCCCTAATGCCTCTTGAATTTCATGTAATGGGATCCCCGTACTTTGTGCAACTTTAATAATGGCGATATAACGAAGGACAACAGAATGAAATCGTCGCTGATTCCCTTGAGTACGAGTACTTTGAATTAGTCCCTTTGACTCATAAAAATGGACTGTGGAGACAGGCACTCCAGCGCGTTTTGCCACCTCACCCACCGTTAATGCCCGCGTAAAATCAATTTTTCTCCCCTCATTTTTCTGAGGTTTTATCGTTTTTGTGTCTTTATCCGCCATTTTAGCTCACCTTTGCTTGACCTCAACTTAACTTAAGGTTTTATAGTGCGACCCTGCTAGTTTGTCAATTGAGGTTATTTTTTAAAGGGGATAGGTTTATGCCATCGGTGATTACCAAAATGTTAGAAAGCAATAGCTTATGGCTTATTGCTCGCTTACTAATCTTGGTTTTATTTATTTCATCTGGTTTAGCCAAAGTTTTTGATTATGAAAATAGTCTGGCTGAAATGCGTGCTGCAGGTCTTCACCCAGATTGGTTTTTCAATATTGCTTCTGCTGCTGTCATGTTAGTTGGCTCCGTTCTTGTGCTATTTAATCGTCTTTTATGGCTTGGTACTGGGGCATTAGCCGTGTTTTTGTTCCTCACTATTGTGGTTGTCCACACCTTTTGGAGCTACACGGGAGAACAAGCTCAAATCGCGATGTTTTGGGCTGTTGAACATATCGCCGTTATTGGGGGCTTAATCGCTATCGCCATTGCAGGGCATTTTAGAGGTCTTTATTTCGCGCTAAAAGCGCAGAAATAGAAGGAAAATTTAATGAATAAAAAAACAATAATGACACTTTGTTCCGTTTTAGTTGCTGTTGGGGCGGGTAGCGCGATTTATTCGACCTATGCCCAAAATGAAGAAGACGAACAAGCAGCCTACCAGTATCCACCCGTAAAAGTGGCGTTGGCACCTGTTAGCTTAGATACCGCACCTCGCACTTTTTACGGTGTGGGTGAATTAGAAGCTGGCAGCCAAGTCTTAGTCGCGGCGGAAACCAATGGCCGTATTACGAAAATTGCATTTGAATCTGGCCAACAAGTCAAAAAAGGCCAATTATTAGTGCAACTCAATGATGCTGTTGAACAAGCTGATTTATCACGCTACCAAGCACAGTTGCGTAATGCGGCTCGCTTATACGAAAGAACCCGTTCATTATCTGCGCAACATTTAGTGGCAGAGGCTCAAGTAGATAGCACGCGTGCTGAACGTGATATTGCCCAAGGCCTGATCCGCCAAACCCAAGCATTGATTGCGCAAAAAACAATCCGCGCCCCGTTCGATGGGACAATCGGTATTCGCCAAGTTCATGAAGGGCAATATTTAAACCCCGGTGAAGCCATCGCCAGCTTGGTGGATACCCAAACCTTAAAGCTCAATTTCTCTTTAGATGAACAGGCCTCTCCGGAACTGCATCAAGGCCAAATTGTTGATATTACTGTGGATGCTTATCCCAATAAAACATTCCCAGCCCGTATTACGGCCATTGACCCACTCATCGGTAAGTCACGCACTATCGCCCTGCAAGCCACTCTAGAAAATAGTGATGGCACATTAAAAGCCGGGATGTACGCCAATGTGAATGTGGTTCGCCAAGCCAGTAATGAAGTCATTACGATCCCAGAAACCGCTGTTACATATACCGCCTATGGCGATACCGTGTTTATTACACAAGGTGAAGGGGATGCGATGACCGTCAAGCGCGTATCTGTGAAAACAGGGCAACGTTGGGATGGCAAAATTGAGATAGAGCATGGCTTGAGTGCTAACGATAAAGTCGTCACCTCTGGGCAATTACGCTTAAATGACGGCTCTGCTGTCACCCCAGTTGCTCAAGATACATTGTCTGAACCTATCGCTAACATGGCTCAAGGTTCATAAGGAAGGCGCAATGAAATTTACTGATATTTTTGTTCGCCGGCCTGTTCTGGCCCTCGTAGTCAGTGCGCTGATTGTGTTAATTGGTTTATTTGCGTTGAGTAAGTTGCCTATTCGCCAATATCCACAGCTAGAAAGCTCGACGATCACCATTGCTACGCAATACCCTGGCGCATCGGCTAAATTGATGCAAGGTTTTGTGACGCAACCCATCGCACAAGCGGTTTCCTCAGTGGAAGGCGTCGATTATCTGTCCTCTTCTTCAGTACAAGGAAGCAGCCTTGTCACGGTACGAATGGAACTTAACCGAGACTCAACCCAAGCCCTTGCGCAAGTCATGGCGAAGGTGAACCAAGTTCGTTATAAATTACCGAAAGAAGCTTATGACCCTGTGATTGAGCTTTCCTCTGGGGAATCCACTGCGGTTGCTTATATCGGTTTTTCCAGTACCAATTTATCCATTCCAGCCCTGACAGACTATATTTCTCGCGTTATTGAACCAATGTATTCCTCAATTGACGGTGTCGCTAAAGTTCAAGTCTTTGGTGGCCAACAGTTAGCAATGCGTTTATGGCTGGATGCTGATAAATTAGCCGGCCGGGGGCTAACTGCGGCAGATGTTGCGCAAGCGGTTCGCCAAAACAACTACCAAGCAGCTCCCGGTAAAGTCAAAGGCGAGTTCGTAATTTCTAATGTTTATGTCAATACCGACCTCACTAATGTCGATGAGTTTCGTGATTTAGTGATCCGCAATGACGGTAACGGGTTAGTACGTTTAAAAGATGTGGGAACCATTGAATTAGGAGCCGCTTCCACAGAAACCAGCGGTTTAATGAATGGTGAACCCGCAATTTACCTTGGTTTATTTGCCACACCAACCGGTAACCCACTGGTAATCGTTGACGGCATGAATCAATTAATGCCAGACATCACCAAAACATTACCTCCCGGTGTTAAAGTCGAAATGGCATTTGAAACTTCGCGCTTTATTAAAGCGTCTATTGACCAAGTTATTAACACCTTAGTTGAAGCGTTACTGATTGTTATTGCCGTTATTTACCTGTGTTTAGGGTCAATTCGCAGCGTGATCATCCCAATTTTAGCTATTCCCCTATCAATGTTAGGTGCCGCAGCCTTGATGATGGCATTTGGGTTTAGTATTAACTTACTCACGTTACTCGCCATGGTATTAGCGATTGGTCTCGTCGTCGATGATGCTATCGTGGTGGTTGAAAACGTCCATCGCCATATTGAAGAAGGGAAATCACCGGTTTTAGCGGCTTTAATTGGCGCTCGTGAAGTGGCAGGTCCCGTTATCGCTATGACGATCACCTTGGCAGCGGTATATGCCCCAATAGGGCTAATGTCTGGGTTAACGGGTGCTTTATTTAAAGAATTTGCGCTCACGTTGGCTGGTGCGGTGATTGTTTCCGGTATTGTAGCGTTAACCCTCTCCCCTGTTATGAGTTCCTTCATGTTGAACTCAAAACAGAATGAAGGACGTATGGCGCGTATGGCAGAAACTTTCTTTTCTACCTTAGCCCACTACTATACCATTGTATTGAATTTCTCTTTGAAAAACCGTTGGTTAACAGGTGTTATTGCCATTGGTGTATTCATTAGTTTACCACTGCTTTATCAATCTGCTCCTCGTGAATTAGCCCCTGTAGAAGACCAATCTAGCGTATTAACCGCTATCAAATCGCCTCAGCACGCTAACCTCGAGTACGTAGAACGTTTTTCACGTAAATTACATGATGTTTTCATGGAGTTACCGGAAACCGAGAGTACTTGGATTATTAACGGAACCGATGGCCCTTCCGCCAGCTTTGGGGGAACTAACTTGACATCATGGGAGCAACGCGACCGCGTCGCGTCTGAGATCCAAGGCGACTTACAAGGGCGTGTTGGTGATGTCGAAGGGAACAGCATTTTCGTTTTCCAATTGCCCGCATTACCTGGTTCAACCGGTGGCTTACCAATCCAAATGGTTCTCAGAAGCCCGCAGGACTATTCCGTACTCTATAAAACCATGGAAGAGATCAAGCAACAAGCACGTGAAAGTGGCCTGTTTATGGTGGTAGATAGTGATCTTGACTACAACAACCCAGTAGTAGAAATCCGCATCAACCGTTCAAAAGCGAATAGCTTAGGCATTCGTATGCAAGATGTCGGTGAATCGCTGACCTTATTAGTGGGAGAAAACTATATTAACCGCTTTGGGATGGATGGCCGTTCCTATGATGTGATCCCGCAAAGTATCCGTAGCCAACGCCTGACACCGGAAGCCCTTTCTCGCCATTATGTAAAATCGGAAGCGGGAACGATGATCCCACTCTCAACCGTGGTCGATATCAACACCCAAGTGGAGCCAAATAAACTCACACAATTTAATCAGCAAAATGCTGCCATTTTCCAAGCAATACCGGCTCCTGGCGTCACGTTAGGCCAAGCTGTTGCCTACTTAGACGAGATAGCCAATGAGCTACCCGCCGGTTTTAGCCATGACTGGCAATCAGATTCGCGCCAATATAAACAAGAAGGAAACACCCTCGCCTTTGCCTTTATGGCGGCGCTCATCATTATTTACTTAGTCTTAGCCGCACAGTATGAAAGTTTAGTCGACCCATTGATTATCTTGATTACTGTTCCACTTTCAATTTGTGGTGCGTTAATTCCATTGGCACTTGGCTATGCGACATTGAATATTTACACCCAAATCGGCTTAGTCACATTGATTGGCTTAATCAGTAAACATGGGATATTGATGGTTGAATTTGCCAATGAATTACAAACCAATGAAGGATTAGACAGGCGACATGCCATTCTCAAAGCGGCACAAATTCGTTTACGCCCAATATTAATGACAACCGCAGCAATGGTGATAGGTTTAGTTCCACTACTCTTCGCCACTGGAGCGGGAGCGAATAGCCGCTTTGGTTTAGGCTTAGTAATAGTCACCGGGATGTTAGTTGGCACACTATTTACCCTGTTTGTTTTACCGACCATTTATACCTTACTCGCCCGTAATCACAGTGCAACCGCGCTAACACCAAGGCGCTATGAGCTTGCCGAAGCGAATCGCCTAATCAAAGAAACTGAGGAGACGTCCCAATGAGAAATACGTTAACTAGCCGTCATCAACGTAACAACCGTACAATCGACGAAGTGGAAGTGAATGCGATGAGCAATAGCATGGCGATGCTATTAATTTATCATGGTCTCCCCGCGGGTCTGGGAAAACCCCATTCCACCTCAAACTCGAACACCTTAAATAAGCCTACGCGCTAAATGTAAATAGCCGCCAAACCTAAATGGTATGGCGGCTATTATCAAACAACATCCCAACCTACTATCGCTATTGGCCTTCATAAAAGGCTAAAACAAGATTACCTTCCCGAATAATAATTGGGTTGCCGGGTAATGCGTCCAACAATTCACGTTGGGAATTTTCTACGACAACCGCCACATCTTTATAATGATAATTTTTTAATAAATCAGGTAGCTGTTTTAAGCTATAAAACCGATTAGCGGCATCTGGGTATTTTAACCCGTAGCCTAACTCCCCAGTTTGGTGAAGCATCGTAATATCACTGCGTTTAAGTACCCATGCTAATGCCGTACCTAACCCGACATTATTGGTTAACAGTATAGGTTTATCCGCTAACTGACGATGATACTTCGCAATCACCTCTTGCGGGGTATTATTACTGGCAATACGCGATGGGATGATATGACCCACCGTTAAACTAATTGCCACCGTACACATTGCAGCTAAATACCAAAACCGTTGTTTGAAAGAGACCAAGGCAACCAATAACCAAAAAATAAACGCGCCCGCGGCTAACCATAACTTCCCACTTTCATCGGCCTGAAACACGCTCAATTTAGGGTAATAAGCAGAAGCAATAATTCCCCCAGCAATAACGCCACCTATCAGTGTGTTAATCAATGCATTCAAACGAATAGGCCGTGTTTTTTTCTCCGTAAGTATTTTTTCAATGTAGGCAGCCATAAGAACCGCAATTGGTGCAATACATGGCAAAATATAGGTCAGTAATTTCCCTTTAGTAATACTGAAGAAAACAAATGGCACAATAAACCACAATAGAAAATAAATATGTAACCCTTTTTGTTGCCATGCATGGCGTAGCGCACCAAAAAGGTAACCTAACCAAGGTAATACCGCGGCGAGCAAAATAGGAATATAAAACCAAAATGGGGATTTATTTTGCGCATTATTCGCCATAAAACGTTGAATATGCTCAACCCAGAAGAAATAATTCCAGAAATCAGGCTCACGGCTGGCAATAACAAAAGCCCAAGGCAAGCACACGACAAAAGCAGTAAATAGCGAGACAAATGAAAAAATAAACACTTCTTTGAATTGCTTAAAGTAAATAGCGGCAACCGAACAAACAAGCACAGGCAGCACTAACACAAGAAAGCCTTTTGTTAATACCCCTAACCCACAAGCTACCCCCATCATGATAAAAGCGAGCAATTGATGAGAGAAGGATTTTGTTGTTAACCCCCATTGGAAAAAGAAAATTACCATTGTGATAAATGCTGTCACGATGGGGTCAAGAATATTGTAGGTGCCGATAGTAAAAACCATCAACATGGAAAGATAAATAAACACCGCATTGAAAGCGAGCCGTGAGTTTTTCCAAGCCATTTTGGCACTGAGGTAAACAAATAGCCCACTGACTAATGTGCTAAATACCACGCCAAGGCGAACCGAAACGTTGTTTTCACCAAATAACATTTGGAAAATAGCCCCGACCCAATAACCAAAAATAGGTTTTTCAAAATAGCGGATATCTAAAAGTTCAGGAACGCTCCAATTATAACTAATAATCAATTCCCGGCTAATTTCTGCATACCGTAGTTCATCCGGTTGCCACAATAACCTACCGTTTAACGGTAAAAAATAGGTTACTAGAACAAAACCAAATAACAGACACCATTTTAGGTAGGCAACTTTATTGTTTGCCATAATCATCTCATCTCAACCATTCTTGTTATTGATATTTAATAATTTTATTTCATCTGAACAAACATACTCTTTTTATGTAGCTATTATCGTTATGCCAATTAAACCCCATTTAAACAAGTCAAAAGTTGATTGGTATAAATATCGCTGTATATAAACAATTAATAAATGGAAACTCCATTTTATCGATAAAGAGATAAGAATTGCAGATTAAGACTAAATATATAAAGAATAGTTCAGTCTTTAAAAATAAGGTAAACATTAATGTGTTCTTAATATTAACCATTAATACAGAAACGTGTACCGCGGTCTATAAACAACAAAACCGGCCAGGGCATTCACCATAACCGGTTATTATTCATACCAAATAGTTCTATTTAGCCGCGACGAGTGCTTGTTCAAGGTCGGCTAGAATATCATCGATATGCTCTATCCCAATTGATAAGCGGATCATGTCTCGGGAAACCCCTGCTTGTGCTAACTCTGCATCATTAAGTTGACGATGCGTCGTTGATGCAGGGTGGCAAGCGAGTGATTTAGCATCACCAATATTCACCAACCGCACAATCAGTTTCAAAGCATCAATAAAGCGCGCCCCCGCTTCTTGTCCACCTTTAATACCGAACGACATAATACTGGCTGGTTTACCGTTCATATATTTTTGCGCCAAACCATGTTCAGGGTTACTCGGTAGCCCTGCATATTTTACCCACTCTACTTGTGGATGATTTTCGAGGTAGTTCGCCACTTTTAGCGCATTTTCGGTATGCCTATCCATTCTTAGCGCGAGGGTTTCTAAACCTTGTAAAATCAGGAATGCATTAAACGGTGATAATGCAGCACCCGTTCCGCGCAATGGCGCAACACGGCAACGAGCAATAAAGGCCGCTGCGCCAAAATGTTCGGTATAACTGACGCCATGATAAGCCACATCCGGCTCTATCAATAACGAAAAGCGATTCGGGTATTTTGTCCATGGGAACTTACCTGAATCAATAACCATTCCACCAAGTGATGTGCCGTGACCACCGATATATTTGGTCAATGAATGAACCACGATATCTGCGCCATGTTCAAATGGACGACATAAATACGGTGTCGCCACCGTGTTATCGACAATCAAAGGAATACCATGGCGGTGCGCAACTTCAGCGAGTGCTGCAATATCAACAATAAAGCCCGCAGGGTTTGAAATCGACTCACAAAAAATAGCCCGCGTCTTATCATCAATCAGCGCATCAAATGCAGCGAGATCGTCATGCTCCGCAAACCGTGTTTCAATGCCTAAGCGCGGCAGAGCATGGGCAAATAAGTTATAGGTTCCACCATACAATTTAGCGACAGAAACAATGTTGTCCCCTGCTTGTGCGATAGTTTGAATCGCATAAGTAATTGCCGCCATACCGGAAGCAACAGCTAAACCAGCGACACCACCTTCAAGCGCAGCAACACGTTGCTCTAGAACATCATTCGTTGGGTTCATAATTCGCGTGTAAATATTACCCGCGACTTTTAAATCAAAGAGATCGGCACCGTGCTGAGTATCGTCAAAAGCATAAGAGGTGGTTTGGTAGATTGGCACGGCAACGGACTTAGTGGTAGGGTCAGGAGAGTAACCGGCGTGAATCGATAATGTTTCTAATTTCATTAGTTATCCTTGTTACGACGCACTGGAATAGGTACAGCCAGAGGTAGTGATTACGTTATTATGATGCTGTGATAACCTTAGATATTACCTAAGCCGCTACACCGAGCAACTACTTGCACTTGAAATTATTTCACATTGATAGATGTGGTGAGGGTGATTATCACACTCTTCAGCTTAAAAATTAGTTATATCAATGTCTATCCTTATAACCTATTTCATATTGATATAAAAAAAGCCACAACCTTTACAGGTCATGGCTCTGCGTCTTATAAAACTTTATTTATAATTATAGAAAAGCACCATAAATAACTGAAGTAATAGAAGCTAGCCCACAAATAAAGGTGAATATTTGGGCAGGCTTTGACGTACTGTATTTCTTCATTGCAGGAACAATATTCATCGACACAACAGGTAGAATGAATAGGATAGCGGCAATCATTGGTGCTCCCATCGTTTCAATCATGCCTAAAATACTTGGGTTACGAATAGTCACAATCCAGGTTGTAATCACAATAAACAACATGGATGCCATTTCAATTTTCTTCACAGAGAAAGAAGAACGAGATTTAATTAACCCAACTAAACCTTCGTGAGCCCCTAAGAAGTGACCAAAGTAACTCGATACAATCGCAGCAAAAGCAACAATTGGCCCTAAATAAGACAAGATTGGCGATGGATTGATATTCGCGATATGTGATAGCACACTGATATTTTGTTCTTTCGCAACGGCCAGCTCTGCTGGGCTTAGTGATAACACCACAGAGAAAACGAAAAACATCACAAAGCCTGTCAGCATTAATGCAGCACCACCCGTGATCATATCTGTTTTCACAATAGCATTATTACCAAACTGCTGACGTTGGTCTTTAGTAAATTGACTGATGATTGGGCTATGGTTAAATGAGAATACGATTAGTGGGATCGCCATCCAAACAACCACAGGCATTGCACTCCAATCAGGAGCCACCTCTAACATTGACGTATTCCATTCAGGAATTAAATATAATGATAAAGCTAATAAAATGAACACCAAAGGATAAACCATTAGAGAAGTAAGCTTTAACATAAGCTCACGACCAAACACCACCCCAGCAGTCATTGCAGCAATCAGGACCCCAGACAGCAACCATCGTGGCAGTGGTTCTATTTCGAGTTGATTTACCAAGAACGAATCAACGGTATTTGTGATACCTACACCGTAAATCAATACGATAGGGTAAATAGCGAAGAAATAAGCAAACGTAATAATATTTGCGCCTACTTTACCAAAGTGCTCTTCTACCGTATCTGTAATATCAGCATTTGGATTTTTTGAAGATAAAACAAAGCGTGCTAGCCCTTTATGAGCTAACCAAATCATTGGAGTTGCAATTATTGCCAATATTACTAATGGCCAAAACCCCCCGGCCCCTGCTTTAATTGGTAGAAATAAAACACCAGCCCCCACTGCGGTACCGAATAAAGAAAGTACCCAAGTAAAATCCTTATAGGTCCACTTACTAACAGGTTTATCTGCTGTATCTACTGTTTTTTCAATTGTGCTCATCTTGTGTTCTTCATCATTAACGTTATTAAAATAAGATGTGCAGATTTTGCATTAAATAAGCAACAGTGCCTAATTTAATTACGCTATTTTTTTCAACTTTTTGGCGTAGATCTCGTTAATAACGTAAAAAAAATAAATACCACGTAATTATTCTGTGAATAAATAATTTCGCAATTAATTAAAAAAGTAAATTTTAGATATAAAGTATTTAATTTTTAATTTGAAAAATGGCTGAGCCATTTGCTCAGCCATTTTTTTACCTGAAAAACTGAAGTTTTATAGGTAGACTGGAACTAATATTTCTGTCGCAATCACCACCACAACCAATCCAACTAATACTGGAATTGACGTTCTTTTTACCACTTCAAAAGGAGAGATTTTTGCCATACCAGATACGGCCACGACCACACCTGATACAGGCGATAAAGTCCGTCCTAAGTTAGAGGCTTGCAACATTGGGATCACTAAATAAGCAGGATTGACGCCCATTTGTTTTGCTAAATGAGGGATTAGCTCAACAAACGCATAGAACGGTGCATTCCCCGAGCCCGTTGTCATCGCAGCTAACATCGTAATCACGACCAAGGCAATCATCATCACAATTGCACCTGAACCAAATGATTGTGCGAGGTCAATTAGCCCTTTGATGAAACCAATGGTGCTTAAACCCTGAGCAAAGACCCCAGCGGCGACTAACAACATCACAACCGTTGCAAATGCATCGGCCATTCCTCTATAACAAACTTCTAAACCACCATAGACGTGTTTAGCGCTGAAGCTGCGTAAGAACTCAATGACTGCCGCTAAAATAATGCAGCCAACAATAATAGTTACAATATGCAATTCAGGCGCCCATTTACCATCAAACACTAAAACACCGATAATTGGCGTAAAAGGTAAGATAGCGTAAAAAGCAGGTGCGTGTGTTTTGATTTCATTGACGTCTAACATTTCTGTTTTGACGTTCTCTTTTCTGTCTAAATAACGTTGCCAGAAGAAGTGTGCAATTGACATTGCCACAATTGCCGCAATAGAAATCGGTAAGGTTGTTTTAAACGCAAAATCAATTAATGGCATTTCAGCTGCTTTTGCCGCCAAAATAACGTCACCGGATGTTGGCGCTAAAATAATTGCCGCTGGCGATGCACAAATTGCCGCTGCTGCACCACGACTGATCCCAACATTCACCATGACAGGGAATAACGTCGCCATCAGTAATACACCAAGGCCTGTCGCAGAGGAAACCGCTAACGACATCAAGCATGCCACAATATAAGCGGCAACCATCAACAAATAGGGGGAGTTGATCATTTTTAATGGCTTAGAGGCGATTTTCACCACAACATCATTTGCCCCAATGTGAGTCATATAAGATGCAAACCCACATAACACCATGATCATCATACCAAGGTCGCCACCTCGGCTCATTAATAGGAATTTTATGTATTCCAGAATATCTGTTACGCGCCACCCCGTCGTCGGAACAGAACCTGGTAAAATACTTTTGCCCATAATCGCAGTAATGATCAGAAGTAAAATACCCCCTGTCATTAGCACACCCGTTGCGGAATATCCTTTTATGATATAACGCCCAACTCCAATGGCGACAATAACGCCGATTAAGAGCTCAATCATTTATTTCTCCTGCCTGTCTTATTTTGTAATTATAAAAAATCACTCTGCCTAATCATTAAGCAAAATTCACTGACTATGATCATATCAACAGATGATTTTTAATATAGAAATACGTTAAAACACAAGAGGAATAAATAAAAAATCTTTTTTAGGCGGCAGTTTACAGTCGATATCCCCATATATTAATAAAGAATAGGAAGATCAGCTTAGTTTAGCTATGTCATGTTTTTCACATTAAGGAGGGAAATTGATTAACTAAATAACTCATAAATCATATCACCAAAAAAACCGCGATATTGCAGATAACGAATTTGCTTACTTTTTTCTTTAAAGTCTTTAGGAATACTATCCCCAAATTTCTTACTGCGTACCAGTGCGGCCTTTTCAAACCAATCTACATCTATAGTGGCAAAATGTTTTTCCACAATCGTTTCAGTAAAACCTTTCTGTCGCATTTCTTGTTTTATCCGCAATGGCCCATATCCCTTGCGCAGATAACCTTGCATTAATAGCCCTGCGACACGGTCGTCATCAAGAAAATGTTGCTCACTTAATCTTTCAAGCACCAATTCAATTAAAGGCTCATCAATAATACCTTCATTTTTCTCATACATACGCCGTTTCATACGCGCAAATAGCTCAGCTTTCCCATAATCACGGCGGGAAAGCATAAACAAGGCATATTGGTAAAGCTCGGTTTCATTCATGGCGTTAAACTTTCATCATTAAATTGGGCGCATTGCGCGCCCAGTCTAACATAAACCTTTGTACTCTAGCTTGAATAAGTATGTGATTCGGCTGGCGGAGCGCAGTCAACACCCATGCGGTTTGAATCGTGACGCATATATACTCTAAATAATTCAAGTTGCATGCAGGCGACAGACGAAGACAGACCGATGAGCATACATAAGTATGTGATTCGGCTGGCTGAGCGCAGTCAATACCCATGCGGTTTGAATCGTGACGCATATATACTCTAAATAATTCAAGTTGCATGTAGGCGACAGACGAAGACAGACCGATGAGCATACATAAGTATGTGATTCGGCTGGCTGAGCGCAGTCAATACCCATGCGGTTTGAATCGTGACGCGTATATACTCTAAATAATTCAAGTTGCATGTAGGCGACAAACGAAGACAGACCGATGAGCATACATAAGTATGTGATTCGGCTGGCTGAGCGCAGTCAATACCCATGCGGTTTGAATAGTGACGCATATATACTCTAAATAATTCAAGTTGCATGTAGGCGACAAACGAAGACAGACCGATGAGCATACATAAGTATGTGATTCGGCTGGCTGAGCGCAGTCAACACCCATGCGGCTTGAAGTATGACGAGTATGACGCGTTAGTGAACTTGAGCACCACTCAACAACTTATATATCGTATCAGGAGTATAACTGCCATCTTGGAAATAAATTGTCCAATCCGTAATATCGTCGCGCGTTAATGGATAAACTTCCCCTTCTTGCATATTTTTCACATAAAAAGGATGGTTAATTAAACGCCCTTCAAACTGGTCACCATTCCAAGAAACGGGTTCAAACCACATATGTTCATGACCATCGAAGTCTTCTTCTGCGTCATGATAGCCAATACCGCATTTCACCAAAAAGCGCCATTCTGAATCTTCAGCTTCCTCGTTTTTACCGAGGAATTTGGCAAAGAAACCTTTCTTCTGAGCCACTGGTTTTGGCCCGTAGTTATCTAACATATGCGTGAAATATTCCCAACGTAATTTGGCTTTACGGGACATATCAGCGGTTTCTTCATCTGTACGCATAAACATCATCGCGTTTTGGTCTTCAAAGCCTTCAAAGAAACTTTCTAATACAGGGTTTTCTTGTGTCACACGGAACAACATCGCGGATGGGTGCTGATGAGATTCATCTCTATCATGCCAATCTCCCATAAAGCGCTCTGATGACGCATCTCCAAACTCGAAATTCATCTCTTCAAGTGGCTTCAAGTCATCAATTGGCGTTGATTTACCCACGTGCAACAGACCTTCTTCGAACGGTACTGCAACTAAATACTCATAGCCTGCTTGGGTTTGACCAATAAAAATAGGTTCATTAAACACGATTTTTCCGTGAGTAATACTGTTATTTACGAAGCTCCAAAACAGTTCGGGAATACCATAATAAGAAGCGATCGGGTGAGGTATAATAATTTCCGCTTCAGATAAACCACAGCGAGCCAAACCGTGCGTATGGAACCAATACATGGTCGGGGCGCGCTCTTCTTCTGGCTTGTCTTCATTATCTTCTTGGTCATAAATGGCATGAACAACATACAAAGAATCAATACTTGGCATTAAATCATCAATGAGTTGGAAATTAAGCCACTCACGAGTAAACACTTTCCCTGCGGCAGAAATATCCAGGCCCAGTAATAAATCGGGTACCAAGATTTGAATGACCTTCAGTTGCTGAAGGTAATTAACTAATGGTTGCCCTTGAAATAAGCACTCAACAATCACCGCTTGAGGGGCTGCGCTTGCCTCTGCGTACAGTTCAGGGCTGATTGGGTCAGTGGCAAAATAAGGATTGATAGTATATTCCGGGTCGCTATCCACTAAAGCGATATAAAAACGTAATTCTTCTTCATCTTTTTTGCAGCTAAAGAAAAAGCCGCCGTCCTCTGGAATATAATCTATTTCACCATCAGTAAAATACGTTTGCTCTTCTAAACGCTGCTCAAGTAATAAAGACGTCAGCTCAGAGCCTGGGACAGCAACCATCATAGATGCTTCTTTCTCGCCCTCACCTGCTGCGGAATCAAGGTAATATTGTTTATTATTCATTTTCAGACCTATTAATAAGTGACTCTGGCGAGGATATCAGCTTATATTCATTAAGAATATTGTGATTATTCTTAACAAACAGAGATTGTGATTTGATCCTTCATATTGTAACTAAGTTAATAAATAATCATTATTCGACAATCAGTTATTCTACTTTTCATACTGTATTGACTGAGGCACAATAATGCTCTTTCTTTAGTTTGCTTTAAATTGATAAAGCAAAAAGTTCTATTTCAATAAAGGTAATTCAAATATGGCTGATTTAACCAAAGCACAAAAAGAATATGTCGATGACCTCGCAATGCAACGTGTTTTCGATATGAACAGCGATGAAGTGTTGGTCAACGCCTTAGAACAAAAAATTCACCAAATGGAAGACCATTTGAAAGCCTATTTTCATGAGCGTGTTAAGTTTCATCAGCAAACTAAAAAATAGCCTTTTCCCCGCTCAGTGCCGATGCTGTTTATGATATCGGCACCTGTTTTGCCCCTTTTGAGCGGCTATTCTTAAATAAACAATAAACGCATATTTATTTGGTTCTATTTATCAACAAAAAAGCATTAAGCGCCATCTAAAAATGGGCCTCTAATGATAGAATTATCATCATCACTGTACGACTAATAACAATTTATCTATTACACTTCTTTTTTGTCCAAATATTGAGCCAATTTTATGAAACGCATTCAATTCAGTACTGCACTGATCCTTTCTTCTATTATGAGCATGTCTGTGAGCTTTGCTGATAGCGATCGCCCATTATTTTCAGTCTCTGTAAGTGAATCTGGAGTCCCCCAAAATAACAGCGAAGGCGGCATTACTCGTTCTTCTACCTCAGAGTCACGAGTACTGCCGATTTGGGGCGATGAAGCCCGTGCTCGAGGGTATGATTTACCGGAACCATTTGGGGCAAGTTATGGTTATATGAATCTCCGCCAAGACATTATCGTCGATAAGATTGGCTTTAACTCTGATACACGATTAGGACAAGGCCTTCTTTCTAACATTTTAGTTGAAACAGGTCATACCCGAGAAAAAAATGAATCACATATGCTAAAGCTGGATGCTTGGGTTCTACCATTCATGAATATTTACGGTGTTTATGGAAAAACAAAAGGTTCATCTAAAACTAATATCTCTGGTATATATATGAAAGGGCAACCTAACCCAATGTGGGAGAACTTACCTTTTTCATTGGATTTTAAAGGAAAAACATACGGAGGTGGGGTAACCTTTGCTGGTGGATATAACCAATTTTTTGGAACATTAGACCTAAACTACACTAAAACAAACCTTGATATCTTAGATGGTGATATTACCGCTTTTGTTATGACACCCCGTATTGGATACGAATTTGTGTTCGAGCCATTGATTAGTGGTCAAGGGAATACCAAAGTTCAAATTTGGACTGGTGCCATGTACCAAGATATCACTCAGCGTTTTAAAGGTGACGTTAGTAAATTGAACCTTCCCGAAGAACTTGATTTCTTCATGAATGATCCTGCAATGAAACCCATAGTAGGCAATGTTAAATTCGATGTTAAACAGCATCTTGCCCATAAATGGAATAATACCGTTGGTGCTCGAGTTGAACTGACTCGAAATTTTAATGTATTAACCGAAATCGGCTTTAACAACCGTAACAGCTTCTTTATTTCTGGGGAATTCCGTTTTTAATGTGGCATTCCGCAATTATTCAAAGGCTGGCCTTGCTCAGCCTTTTTATTATTTTTCCCGCTAAAGCTGATTTCCTTCCCGATCGCCAGCAAATCGATGGCTGGCTAAACGATCTCGGGGGGGAAAATAGCTTTGATGAAAGTAAAACTGTTGATTGGGGCATATTGCCAGGGCCATTTTATACCCCCGAAATGGGCATTGGTATTGGTACCGCTCTGGTTGGTTTATATCGAATAGATAAAGAAGATAAACAAACCCAGCCATCGTCTATTGGCTTAAGCGGTTTTGCGTCGTCTACAGGTGCATTTGGCTTAAATTTTACCAATTATAATTTTATTGATAACGACCAGTGGAGATTATTTATTTCCGGCACAATTAACAATATTCCCACTTATTATTGGGGTAAGGGATATTCTGCAGGGAAAAACGATCACAATAAAGAAAAGTACCATTCCCAAGAGTTCCAAATAACCCCAAGAGCCTTATACCAACTGGCTGATTCTACTTATGTTGGGCTCGGTTGGAACTTTTCGTCAATCAACGCCAGCGATCCTGATGATGGCGCCAAACACTATTTCTCCAATTCAATTGGGGGTCGCTCGGTATTAAATTCAGGCATCAGTGCATATTACAGTTATGATACTCGTGATTTTTTGCCTAATGCCTACCAAGGACAAGCTTTCGAAGTGGTTTATACCTATTTTGCCCCAAATCTAGGGAGTGACACTCGTTTTCAAACCACCCAATTGCAATATGCGTACTATCATCAGTTAGCCGAAGAGACTGTTATTGCGTTCGACAATTATGCAAGGTTTTCAAGCGGAAATGTACCGTGGAACCAGCTATCATTACTCGGTAATGGTAACCGTATGCGCGGGTATTACGAAGGCCGCTATCGTGATAACAATATATTCACCAGCCAAATTGAACTTCGCCATAAACTCGATTGGCGCCATGGTATTGTGGGTTGGTTAGGAACAGGAACCATGAGTGATACGGCGTCCGAATTAGGCCAAGGGCATTGGTTACCCACCGTAGGTGTAGGCTATCGTTTTGAATTTAAACCAAGAATGAATGTCCGTTTGGATTTAGGTGTCGGCCGCAACAGTACAGGGATCTATTTTCAGGTTGGGGAGGCATTCTAATGTCCAAATGGGTTACACCAATAGGGATTGCGCTTTTATTAGCCGCCTGCCAAAACCATGACAAACTAGAATTGCCCACTATTGAGCCAGTCGTTACCCCTTATACCGTTGAGGAGGCCTCACAAGCTTGGCCTGTTATTGCTTCTTTAGCCCCTCCACAAGGTTTACGGGCTTGCTGCGCTTTCGGCTACAACTTGCAAGCTGAACTATGGGGACTACCTGTCCCGTTTTACACTATCGATAATATCGTTGAAGCAGATAGCCTCGGTGAACATCATTATAATGACAGCTTTTTAGGTACCTCTGCGGCATTAATGGGGCTCAGTAATGAAAAAATAGGCTTACTCTATACGGATAAAAGCGGGTTTATTGATATTTCCCATGTCAGAGATACTGCAGATTATACTTTTTACTTATTTAGCCAAATTTATCCACGCCTTGGTCAACAATGGTCGCTATCTCTTAGTGAGGAGCTAGCGGATAGACAAATACATTTCAGCGCATTTGAACCGCCACAGTCTGCTGAGCAGCGCTATACCCTTAGTGCCTATTTAGCCGCAAAATTAGCTTTTCAACTCGCTGTATGGCATGAAATTGCGCAGTGGTATGGTTACCAATCTGTACCAGGGTTTTCTGAAGGGATTTCCGCATTTTCCCCTGAAGACCTGTACTCCAATTTACTCGGTTCTCGTCTGGCCTTAACCCTGATACTACAAGGCCGAGCTGGCTCTTTAGCCACTTACTCTCAATCAATGGAAAAAATTCTTCCACTGGCTCTTCACCAGCTAGGCAGCAAAGATAGAAAAACCACACGGAAAACATTTGATAGCGTTGATGGTTTGTGGTGGAACAGTTACCGTAGAGTACCGGAGAAATTTCTTGTTTTAACAAGAGATTACCATACAAATGACCAACGTTATCCTTTGATGCCCCCACAAATTATGCCATCTGAAGGTTTACTTTTAACCTTGCCCGAACGCTACCTCAAATATGATTTGTCATTACTCGCGCAACTGCGCTTGCTCCCTACTGACAATATGAAGCAACTTCCCAAGCCTGTCTCTTATTGGACGGTGGCCGATTTTCCAAAGTTGGCGGAAGATGCGAAGCAACAAGATTTACTGCAACAAGTTTTAAAACCTTAATCAGCAGATTTGTGATATTCATGTAAACCGCTTTATCGGACTTTGTCCTGTCATTACCGCACTTAGAATTTTAAGTTAAATGTCACTTTTTACTCATTTGCAGATAATAATGTTATTTCACTTTTACCGCCTCGATAGACTTTAATAAAACGATGAAGATCTCATTTTGGTTAAAAAATAGACATTCAATCGCTTATTTTTCAGACAAAATAACCCTATAATAACTGAATGAATAGTATGAATTTTAATCAAATTTAACTTAAGTTAACGCTAAGCGCCACGAGAATAAACAGTTTAATTTATCATTCATCACATGAAAATATACCAATAGAAACATTCAACCATGCAAAAACAGCAAGATCATAATAATTGAAAAAAGTCTACAAAATAATACAGAAATTTCCCTAATGTCACCCGGATAAATGTAGCTCGTAAAAAATTAATCTGCTAATATTCGCTCGAATTTTGTTCAGAGATACTTAGGAGAAGCAAATGCCCTCTCGAACGATGAGGACAAACGCCGTCTTCGCTTTCTTATTTTTACTTTTATTTTCGAGCCTGAGTATGGGCTCCACCAGTACCAGCACAATGCTCAATAAAGAGTATACTAATAAAACTGTGCAGCAGAATGTAAGTCAGGCTAAAACCTCACTCCCTGATTTACGTAAATACCCTTCTGGTACGCCTCGAAAGAAAGCATTTTTGAAAACGGTTGTCCCTGTTATAGAAAAAGTGAATAAGCAGATTATGGCTGAACGTACTTGGTTGTTATCAGTACGAGCTAACAAGAAGTGGAGCGCCCAAGAGTTGCGCCGTCTTGAACAAATCTGTAATAGCTATGGTATGAAATGTAGTAATCCAAAACGTTTAAATTGGAACAAACTATTGAGTCGAGTCGACATCATGCCAACACACTTAGTTGCAACACAAGCAGCAACAGAGTCTGGTTGGGGTACATCACAACTCGCTCTGCAAAACGGTAACTTATTTGGTATGCGCTGCGGTAGTGGCTGCCAGACCAAACAAGGAAAGATTAAAGGCTATTCTACATATTCTTCTGTAGAAGATACCGTTACTGCTTATATGAAAAACATGAATACCCATAACGCTTATGAATCTCTACGAACTTCACGAGCAAAGCAGCGCTTATCAAAAGATGAGCTGGATACGAAAAAGCTAATCAATGATATGAAGGGGTACTCAGAGTTAGGTTCAACCTATAACCGCTATTTACAAGAGATGTACGCGAGTAATGAAGAATTGATTACACAAGCTCAACAAAGAGCAGCCACTCGCATTTAATGTTGTATCACCAGGTACAAGACATGAAAAATCCACTTAACTAAGTGGATTTTTTTTATCCCTCACAAACCGCATTGAACTTATTTTACTCATTCAACCAATTCAGTTTTTTAGATTTACTCTATTGCTCTAAATAGTTCGAGTGGTGGCGAGGCGGCAAGAGAGGATATCCCTAGGAGCATACATAAGTATGTGACTAGGGTAGCTGAACGTAGCCAACAAAGTCACCGCTCGAAATATGACGAGCAATATGACAAGCAATATTCTGATTGCATAGAAAAAGAGATCAAATATCATATACCCTAACCTTCTAACAAAATAATTAACATCTTTGAGTCTAATATGAATTTCTTCTCTTTTGAGTTTCTTGGCTCTTTCTTGATTTTTTTTCTTATTTATTGGGGTTGTCAGCCCAGTGCAAAGTTACAAAATGGCTTATTAATCACTGCTAGCTATTTTTTTGTTTATTCATTTAGCCCTGACTTTGCTTATATCTTATTTAGCTACACACTGATTATTTATTTGCTTACCAATGTGGCAACTAATTGGCTTTCGAGTAGATGGATATACGGTATTCTTACCGCGGTCATTGTTGGATTCTTTACCACCTTTAAATATTATTCATTCTTCCAAGAGACCATTCAGCAAACTCTCGATAAATTTGGTTTTAGTGTTGGTCTTCCTATATTGGAAATACTCGCACCACTTGGGCTGTCCTTTTATGTATTCCACTCGGTTAGCTATACAGTATCGGTTTGTCGCAAAGAAATTCCTAAAGCCGATTTCTTTGATGTAACACTGTATCTTGCATTTTTTCCGAGCATCGTCGCAGGGCCAATCAACCGCGCAAAGAACTTTCTTCCCCAAATACAAGCGGAAAGCCGTGAGATTTTAGATCCTCGAAAAGCCATATTGCTTATTTCATTAGCACTAGTGAAATTGTTTTTATTTAGCTCATACTTGTCTGAAAATTTTGTCAATCCAGTCTTTGACACTCCCGTGGGTTACAGTGCAGGGGAGATCCTAGTAGCAACCTATGCCTATGCTTGGAATATTTACTTTAACTTCTCAGGTTATACCAATCTGGTGACGGGCATCGCGTTATTATTAGGATTTAGAGTCCCTGTTAACTTTAATGCGCCTTATTTAGCTGCAAATTTAAAAGAGTTTTGGGCCCGTTGGCATATCAGCTTATCGACCTTTATTCGCGACTATGTTTATATTCCTCTTGGCGGTAACCGTAAAGGTTTTAGCCGTATGAACACCAATGTATTCCTTGCGATGGTCATTTCAGGATTATGGCACGGCGCAGCAATGACATTTGTCGTTTGGGGAGCCATTCATGGACTAGGAATTGTGCTACTCAATCTTAAGAGTTTATGCATGGAGAAACTAGGGTGGACCCAAGTAATCCCAAATAAGACATTATCAGTTTGGGTATCACGAATTATAACTTTCCATTTCGTTTGTTTTGCGTGGATTTTCTTCCGTAGTGCCTCATTTGATGATGCACTGTTAATGGTCAATCAAATCATTGCCCCTGGTTTTATCGCTTCTATTAATGCAAGCTTAGGGTTATTAGTCGCGTTTTGGCTACTGTTGATTGCCTACCCTTATTTTGTACAAGGCTACCATTATGTGGCAAAAAAATACCAAACCATTCCTTGGTATTATTATCCTATTCCGCTCGCGATTATTCTAACCATTATGTTTATGCTTTCTCCTTCAGGTATGCCGGGGTTTATTTATGCTAACTTCTGAGTTTAAAAATACCCTAATCAAAGTTGGACAGATTTTATTTATTGTCCTAATTGCTGGCCTATTATTAATTTGGTTGAATCAAAGCTCGCTAGAACGATTTTGGCAACAGAAATATCACCAAGATACCCCATGGGCGAAAATGGCAGGTAATCCTATCTGGGATTATGGCGCTTACTTACATGATGGCGCGCTTGAGGCAGGAAGCCTATTCACTTACTACGCATCAGGACAAAAAGCGCAGGAAGACAAACAGGCCGCGGCGCTCGCACTGGCCAATAAAGATAAAAAACTCAATTTCCCCAAAGAGTTTCAAATTGGTCTTCACTTCGTAAATGGCTACATTTATCCGGCTGAAAGCTTATCGGTTACCTTCCCTGAACGGCTGAAACGACCACAAGCTTGGGAGAAAAACCAGAAAATTAGCTTTGGCGGTTTCACAATCAAGAAAGATCAGCCAATCGTGGCAAAACATATTGCCAATATCGAAAAAGGCCAACAAGTTCTGTTTGCGGGGGACTCCATGATGCAAGGCGTCGCTCCACATGTTAAAAACATGCTCTTGAAAAAATATAATATCGATAGCATTAATCTAAGTAAGCAAAGCACAGGGCTGGCATATCCACGCTTTTTTAATTGGCCCCAAACCATTGCCAAGGCATTGAATGATAACCCCAACATTAAGGTTTTAGTGATTTTTTTAGGGCCTAACGACCCTTGGGACATGCCACCACAAACGGGTTATAAATACGTCAAATTTAAAAGTGAAGATTGGGAAAAAGTGTACCGTGAGCGGATTAGTGATATAATATCGACCGCTCGCCAGCACAATGTTGATGTTATTTGGGTTGGCCCACCTAATATGCGTAAAAATACGCTCTCCGATGGTATGAAATTCTTAAGTAGCCTCTATCAATCTGAAATTGAGGATAACGGTGAAATTTACTTTTCGGTCAATGACGTCTTTAAATATCAAGGCGATACCTATTCTGACTATATCGGTGATGCAAGCAGTACCATTAAATTGCGAAGTGGTGACGGGATCCATTTCAGCGGAAAAGGCCAACAACTGATTGCTGAAAAAGTATTCTCACTCATTCATTTCGAAGAAGAGGAAGAAAAGGAACCTCATGAAACTGAACAAACTGTGTCAAGCTAAGTCCAAAATATTAGCGGGTAGCGTGATTGCGCTTTTGTCGCTGGGATTATTGTCTTGCCAGAACACATCAGACAAAACTCGCACAACTAGCTTGCCTAAAAACCAGCCTGCGGTTGCACAAGGGCAGCTGGTCAATAACGCAGAGCCTAATTTGCCACAGTTGGCGAATAAGTTACGCCAAGGCAACCAGCAAGTACACATTGTCCAAATTGGCGACTCACACACCGCTGCTGACTTTTTCAGCGGCAATTTAAGAACATTATTTCAGCAACGCTATGGGGATGCAGGCCCAGGTTTCATTCCACCTATATCAGTGCCGGGGCAACGAACAGCAACCATTAACCGCACGAGCGAGAAGAAAGAGTGGTCGCTGGCTTCAAGTCGTAAAGATGAACGCTTTGATTACCCACTTGGTGGGCTAATCGCTGAGCCGCAAGCAGCCAACAGTAAAGTGGTGCTCAAGCCTTTACAGCCTGCGCTAGGGGCTTATCAGTTACAAACTCTATACCAAAGCACAGGTGATTCACAAATGCGTGTTGCTCCTGCGGTTTCCCCCAATGTTGCATTGCCAGCCACAGGCAACCAGTGGGTATTTTCGTCCCCTGTCAATACCCAACTTCCGGCTCAGGTTACTGTTAATAAAGGTAATGGGTTAAAAATTGGCGGGTGGTTAGTGCGTTCGCAAAAGTCAGGAGTCATGCTTTCAGCTCTTGGGCTCAATGGTGCAACATTGAGTATGACAGATAAATGGCAGCCACAATGGAGCGAAACCTTAGCGCAAATGTCCCCTGATATGGTGATTTTAGCCTATGGTACCAATGAGGCTTTTAACGATACGTTAGATTTAGCCGCTTACGAGCAAAATTTGCGCGCTAAAATTCGCTTAATTCGCCAACAAATGCCAAATAGCGTTATTTTACTTATCGGCCCGAATGATTCACTTAAATTTAATGATGCGGCGAGTTGCCAAGCTCAAATGCCAGTGAATTTAACGAGTGTGATTCAAATTCAAAAGGCGGTGGCCGCTCAGGAAAATACGCTATTTTGGGACTGGCAAGCCTTTATGGGAGGCCCTTGTTCAATTCGTACATGGGCAGCACAAGATTTAGCACGACCTGACAATGTGCATCTCTCCGTCGAGGGTTATAAGAAGAGTGCACAAGGGCTATATAACCAGTTAAGCCAAGTATTAAATTAATTACGGACTTAACACACAATGAGGCAGAGGTATTTTCAATATCCTCTGCCTTTTGATTTGTGACTATTTTTAATATTTAGCGCCTGAGCTTTGCCATTTCACTTTGGCTTTTTTCTTACTTATCTTTTTGTCACCCTAGAAATTCAATTCCAACATTAAAGTTAAAATAATTATTTCAAATAAAAACAATACATTAAGAACACTAAATTTGGAATAATACGGACTAATTGCGAATTTATTGCTCCCTCTAAAAAATATAAAAAATCGTGACCATTAATTAAATCAATATACCCCACATAAAATTAGTATCCCTACGTTCCTTTTAGTAAACCACATCGCTGTACGTTGAAGTTTATTAAGTAAGGAGGTAATAACAAATCGTTTTTCAGCTTATCCAAGCACATGGTTTGTTGTTAAAAATATGGAAACCGTGAACAATTCTTTGACACAACCAGAATAATTTTACGGTAGCAATCGTAGGTAATATTTATTTAGGTTCAAAAAATGTCGACTAATTTCTGTGTAAAATCGTTTCATTCTTATATTGAAAACCTATCCAATAAAATAAAAAATAGCTTTTATCTAACTCACTCTCTACTGTTTAAAGTGAGCTCAGGTGAAATTGAAATGCGGATAGAAGAAGGCCAATGGCAAAAGCTGACAACATCAGATATCTGTTTGCTTCCTAAAGGATCTTCAATTGAGATAATTAATCGTGATAGTCACAACCCGCTGGCTGCAGATGTACTTCCCATGACCTCAGATATGTTAAAATCCTTTTACCAACAACATGCTGCATTATTTGTTGATAAGAAAATTGTTAATAAGAAAAAAACTCCCTCAATAAGTCAAATTTGCTGTACTAGCTTACAAGAAAACCCGATTATTGAAGATGTATTTCACGCTGCAATTAAAGAAGTTAACGCCCCTTCCAGCCATAATGTTATTCATATTCATTTAAGTTTTATTCTGTCCTTTTTTTTATTAGTGAATGAATTTACCTCTACACTATATGCATCAATCAATATCTCGATAAAAGACAAAGTGTATGACTTAATTTTTCATAGCGCTGGAAAACAGTGCCATACCCTAGATACTATTGCGAAAAAGCTCCATATGAGTTCCTCAACCCTTAAACGGAGACTTGCCAGTGAATATACGAGTTTTTCCAAAATTAGCTTAATGTCCCGAATGAATAAAGCGATGATATTATCGAGAACAGAGAATATGCCGATGACGCGTATTGCTCAAGAAGTCGGCTATGATGATGTTCCTTATTTTTTACTGGCATTTAAAAGTTTTCATTCCCAGCCAAATCTCACCTACCCTCTGTTTTAATACGCGATATCCCTTTTAATCATCTTCTATAAATACTTGAGCCTCACCATTTTCATGGTAGGGCTCTTATTTAACTAAAAATAGTGATTATCAATATCTATTGGTATCAACGTAGAATCTATTGGAGGAATATCAACCTGATTCACTTCGATATTATCTACTGGTTTTGGGGTTACGGTCGCATCGGGTAAATCGGAATAAATAGTAATACGACTTTTAACCTGTGCCTGATTTCCTGCCTGATCATATACATTGACTTCATAGTCATAAATGCCATCTTTTAAGGGGTTATTCATAGAGATTTCCCATTGGCCCACTTCATTTGATTTTTGCTTATAGGTTTGATTATCAATAGTCAAAAATACCATGGTGTCAGCCTCTGTTACACCACTGAACTTTGGCGTATTGATACTGGTGATCTCATCCTGTTTATCCGCTGTATTCGTTGAGTCATCTAAATTCCCACTCAATTCAGCTGCCTTAGTATCTATCATGACTTTCCCTGTCTTTTCCGCGCTATGGCCTACTTTATCCTTTACCTTAATAAGATAATCATAGGAACCATCGTTCAGAGCTTCTGTTACAGGAATTGTCCATACTCCTTTTTCATTGGCGCTCTCTTGGTACGTTTTTTGATTGATAGTGAACTCAACCAATGCATTCGGTTCTGTTACTCCACTGAATGTTGGGTGATTATGGTTAGTCACGGCATCATTTAATAGACCGGAGTCAGTCATCACATCTAGGCTGCATTCCGTAATTTCAGGGGGTGTCGCGTCAACGGTCACTGTTCCGGTTAAACGTTGTACTCCTATGTTACCCGCAATATCAATTGCCTCAATTAGATAGTTATAATCAGCGTCTTTAAGTGAATGAGGTAAAGTAAACGCCCACTCACCACCTTCATTCACCTTAATATCTTTATAAACCTGTTGGCCAATCGTTAGCCGTACATAAGTTTCAGGCTCTGCAATTCCTGCAAAAGTCAGGACAGAAACATCGGTTAAAATATCCTGTTGAGTGGTAAAGCTTACAGGGTCCACAACACCACCAAGAAGGTAGTCAGGCGCTAATGTATCAATCACCAATTGCCCTGAAACTTGGCCTTTAATCCCCTGAATCTTATCATTTGCAAAAATCACATAGTCATGAAGACCATCACTCAATTCAATATCAACAGGGAGCGTCCATTCGCCTTTCTCATTGGCGATAGTTTCAAAAGTTGAAGAGACTTTGTTATCAAAAACCAATCGAATTTCCGCATTTGGTTCAGTAATTCCGCTAAATGTCGGCGTATTTACATTTGTGTGGTTATCGTCCTGAATCCCCGAATCTGAATCTGATGTTAACCCTCCCGCCGCTAAAGCGATGGTTTTTACTGTAAAATCGCCCAATATGGGTTGCAAACTAATTTGGCCCAAAATGTCTCGGGCTTCGATTTCATAAGAGTAAGCCCCCTCAGCAAGTGCCTCTGTATCAGATAATTTAATTTGCCAGTTACCATCGTGACCCGCAGTTGTATGATAAGTCTTTCCATTTATCGTCAAGCGTACTTCCGAATTAACTTTGGTTGTTCCACTAAATGTTGGTTGGCTAACATGGATAATACCTCCACTCGATAGCGGATCATCTAATTCCGCAGTTAATTCAGGAGGAGAGATGTCATAGACTAAATCAAACTCAAACTGCGTTTCACGATTAACTAAATCCTTTGCTGTAACTGATAATTTAATATTTTCACCATCCTGAATACCGACAGGGACGATGTCATTGGGTAATTGTATTTGCCAAATCCCCTGATTATTTGCTTTTGCCGCACCCAGTATTTTTCCATTTATGTCTTTGATGGTAACTAGGCTTGCGACACTCGTCGTCCCCGTGAGTGTTAAGTCATTTTGGTTGAAAAGTAATTTACCGTCCTTTTCAGAAATTAATTGTTTATCATTCACACCAAATTCAATACTTGGAGCGGTCTTACCGGACTCGTCACTGAGCACTTTAATAACCACTTCATGCTCTGTTTTATTTCCAGCAATATCAAATGCAGTTATCTTTGCTACATGCTCACCGTCAGGTAAGGCGAGCCCATTAGCAAACACCGTTTTAGAACCATTATATTTAGTTTGTAGCTTATTATGTCGAGTGGTTTTCCCATTCACGTTTATTAGGTAATAATCCATGTTTCCACGATAAGTGAAAACCAGTTTAGGATTGGTTACATTCGCAACTTGCGTACCTGCATGAAATTGCTTATCAACAAAACCAAAGCCATTAAACACCGGTTCTGTGGTAAGGATATTGAGTGTTGTTTGCCCTACTGAAACTGTACCGTCATCTTGGATAAAGCTAATATGGTAGGCTCCATCCCCTTTAATAGGAACTTCGAAACGCCACTCTCCCTTATCATTTGCTTGTATAGGATAATTATGACCATTTACTTTCGCTGAAATCGTACCACCGGCTGTTATTTGTCCTTTATAAACGGGTTTTTTATGATTGGTATAGTGGTTACCGATTTCACCTGAATCCGTATCGGGGTCAAGGTAAAATTTAAAATCACTGATTATTACGGAAGAAGAAAACTCCCTTACCGAGCCATAAACGTCTTTAAATGTAAGAGTATAGGGGACTTCCCCTAGAGGGAGTTGAATATCTGCTGGAACCTTAAAATCCCAATTTTTTCGACCATTAGTCAAATTAACCGAATACGTTTTACCACATATCAGTATAGTTGCACTGAGTTCATCTCTATCCGTCGCTCCTGAAATCACGCCCTGTAACTTCGGTGAACGACTTGAACTCAATGAGTTATCAATTTCCCCCGTACTACTCGACTCTGCCGCCACTTCAAATGTTACATTTAAAACACAATCCTTTATTTGAATACCTTTTTCTTCAATCACCTTTTCTGTCTTCAACCCAGCAGGGGACGTGGCAATTAATGACATATTATCAAGGTCATAACGGCAGTCTACTCGAAGAAGACCTGAAGGCAAACTAAAAGACCAATTCCCATCTTTATCAATGTCGGTAATGGAAAACGCATGCTCATCTGTATTACTCAATCTAAATTTAAATTGTAAACTTGAACCAGGGGTTACCTTGCCTGTAAAAGTTGCCTCTAAGTCATTAGTCGATTTATCATCATGGAATTTACCTTTCGTCCAAGGTGAAGCCAGAGCAGCATCGGTTATCTCTGGGGGATTAGAATTAATTATCAGTGTATCTATTTTTTCAAATTGATTATCTGCCGCATCCGTAACAGTAATTTTATAATCACCAATAAAGTTTTTCGGTAATTCATTGGAAAGCTTTAAGCTCCACTTGCCATTATTATCGGCAGTCGTTGGAACTAACTCATTATTTAATTGCAATATAACTTTACACCCCGGCTCCCCTCTTCCCGTAAATACAGGGTTGCGATGTGCGGTAATAAAATTTCCTTTGGTTCCTGTATCCGTTTCTGCACTTAATTCAATCGTGGATACAGGGGCGGTGGTATCAATAAATATATTTCCAGAAACATCCGTTGTTTGTCCATTTACCGGGTGCTCAGCCGTCACAAGGTACTGGCTATTTCCTTCCTCGAGTTCTTTAACTTTAACTTCCCAGTTTCCAGTCACTTTATCTGCCACAGTAGGAAAACTTTCATTCCCGATTACCAGTGTAATTTTAGCCCCTGGAGTCGCAATCCCAGTAAACTTAGGCGCTTTGATATTGGTGATATAATCACCTTTATTTCCACTATCACATGCCGCGTCTAATGTGACTATAAGCGCCGGAAGCTCCGCATTCCCACCCTCTAATGATGGGGGCAGGTACGTAAAGCTCTGACTAATGGTATTTTGATTACCCGCGGTATCTTCTGCGACAACCTTATAGTGGTTATCCTTACCGACATTCGCATCGACATCAAAAATCAGAGACCATTTTCCTTGGTGATCCGCATAAACTATTTTAGTTTGTCCTTTAAATTCCGCAGTGATTTTACTTTCAGGATCCGATGTGCCACTGATTTGAGGGCGTTTTAGATAAGTTATTAAAGCATTCGAATTCTCTTGGCTTGCAGGATCTAAGCCTGCGGTCAGGATAATATGGCTATCTACAGTGAATTGCCCTTTAGACGTCTCGACATTTCCAATGATATCTGTCACTTTCACCTGATAATCATACACACCGTCTTGCTTCACTGCGGGTAGTGGTATTTGCCAATACCCGTCTTTATCCGCAGTAGCGCTGTACTCCAGCCCCGCAAACTGGACCGCGACCGTCGATTTAGATTTGGTTTTGCCTTCCAATGTTACAGTTTTTTGTTGGGTGATATTGTCACCTTTGATACCTGAATCACAACTCTCGTTCAGATTCGCTTGCGCAACAGGTGGCGTGGTGTCTACCCACACCGTCTCGCTGATTTTCTCGCTATTTCCTGCAATATCGGTAACGAGCACTTTGAGTGGGTAACTTCCCGACGTGACTAATGAGGTGGCCATAAATGACCAAGCACCCTGTTCATCGGCCACCATTGAGTATTTTTGTCCGCTCAGAGAAATCTCTATCTTTGCATGGGGCTCAGATTGCCCTAACAGGGTGGGAGTCAATTGGTTAGTGACAAAATCAGACTGATTATTAAGTTGCAAAATTGTCGGCTGCAATGTGGTTTTGATCTGCACGGACTCAGTAACTATAGTGGTGTTGCCTGCCACATCCATTACCGCTACTTCGTAATGATAGATACCGTCGGCTAATGCTTTTTGAGCCGCCACGGCCCAATCCCCATGGCTGTCAGCAAAGGTTTTTAACTGTTGCCCATCAATCGTCAACTCAATACGGCTACCCACTTCTGCTTTGCCAGTAAAGTGTGGACGCGTCTCTTTGGTGATATTATCACCGATATTGCCACTATCAGACTGCGCTTCAAGGTAAACAGATAAGCGATCAACCTTAGTATCTACGGTGAACTGCCCTTCAGACGCCCCAATGTTTCCGAGGGTGTCTATCACTTTCACGTGGAAATCATATACACCATCTTGCTTCACTGCGGGTAATGGTACTTGCCAGTGCCCGTCTTTATCCGCAATAACGCTATATTCCTGCCCCGCAAACTGGACCACGACCGTCGATTGCGGTTTGGTTTCGCCTTCCAATATTACAGCTTCTTGTTGGGTGATATTGTCACCTTTGACACCCGAATCGCAGCTCTCTCTGAGCTTAGCTTGTGCAGGGGGTGGAGTGGTGTCTACTAATAGGCTTTGGATAAATATGCCCTGATTCCCTACACTGTCTGTGACCTTAACCTTTAATACATATGAGCCATCCGTTAGATTATTATTGATGGTGAGTGACCAATCACCTTGCGCATTAGCTTTGGTGAAGTACTCTTTTTCAGCGACCTTAACGATGATACTGGCATTAGGATCTGTTTTCCCAGTAAGCGTTGGCGTCACTTTATTGGTCAAAAAAACTGCCGAGTTATCAAGCAGTACGATTGCATCGGGCAGGGAGGTTTTAATAGTCACGGTCTCAGTGATGGTTTTTTGATTACCCGCTGCATCCACTGCAGTGACTTGATAGTCAGATACCCCATCAGCCAATGGTTTCTCGACAGTAATTCGCCACCCGCCTTTATCATCAGCAACTGTCGATAAAATTTGTCCTGCAATTGTTAGCGTGACTGAACTACCGGCTTCGGCTTTCCCAGCAAAAGTAGGAACCTGATTATTCGTTTGTCTCCCACCCAATGTTTCGATATCCGAATGCCCATCAAGGCTAACAGAGAGGTTATCAAGCTGAGTGTCCACTTCAAATTGACCATTCACCATCACTGGCTTACCGCCAACGGAGGAAGCCACTAATGAATATTCATATATTTTATCGTCTAGCGGTTCTGTGATTTTTAATAACCACTTCCCGTCTTTATCTGCGGTGATCGGATATTTTTTATCATTAATCGTCAGATAAGCCTGACTATCAGGAGAAACAACCCCAGTAAATGTCGGTGTATTAATATGGGTAATATTATCGCCCTTTTTCCCTGAGTCAGACTCTTCGCTTAGTTTCCCCTGAATAAAAACCTGTGTTATCGGTTTATCTATTTGGGAAGCTGCGGGTGGCTTATTTGCAGACTGAGTAGATGATGACGAGACGCTTATTGGCATAGCCACAGGTGCGGGTGGCGGAGAAAAACTTAAGTCATTATCTTCTACCGGTGCTTTCTCTGATTTATTTTTCTGATTTAGCTGTTTTTTCGCTTCTGTAAGCTTTGTTAAAGACGAGCTTAGTAATGCTTCCTTTTCGTCTTTTTCAGAAGACAAAGTCTGAAGCGTCTTTTCTAGTTGCTGATTTTTTTGATTTAACTCCGCTAGTTTTTTGTTGAAACTTTGCTCATCGTCTTGCCGATTACCATCTTGCTGTTCCTCACCTTCGATTTGCTCACTATTATTTTTTGAGGCTTGGTTATCAGTATATTCGACGATATCACTCGTTAATTGCTCTTTGATATAAACGGCATCGGCTCCCACGTTTAAGGTTATTGATGATAGGATTTCATCTTGTGAAATAATCGTTCCTTGCTCAGTCAATAATGTCATGTTTCCTAAGATAACTTCAGACAACCCATTTTTAATGTTCTCAATAGAACCATCGGGTTTAGTTACAATTAAATCAAACCCTTGAACTTTAAACTTTTGAATTTCTATGCTTTTTAATTTATCGGTGATAGTTTTATCGGTCATATTCTATGTCATTATATTAATAAATGGATTTATCAGCTAATACTCACGCGCTGCCGTCAATAAAAACAATTATATCCATTTAATTAAAAATAAAACGTCATTTAATATAATGTGGTCTGACAACCTTTTTTTTTGAGCTCAAATTCAAGTGAGTTCATTTCAATAGCGATTATAATAAAAGAATGAATTAACAAAGATGTTTCTAAAATGAAAGAATAAAATAATGAATTAACAAAGATGTTTCTAAAATGAAAGAATAAAATAATGGAAGAAGATGATGATAACTCTGATGAAGAACTAGCCCCAATGGTTGATGGGTTAAGTGGAACACTATGCATAATTATTTTAGTTTCTATGGTATTTATTTTTAGTGGTATGAAAGCCGCAGAAACCCATATCAATTATGGCCAGTTAAACTTTGAAAAAATAAAGATGGATATACCAAACAAACGTCTTTTCTTTAAAGGTGGCATTCATTTATCAAACAATGAAATTTCTTTAATAAAGAAAGAAATCATTAAAAACGAGAGTAATAAAATCATTATCAGTGGTTACATTAATGATAAGGTCAGCCACAGTAAAGAAAAAAACACCTATAACCTTCTTTATATGGCATCACTAATTAAGAATATGGGCATTAATAAAGAGATTGTTCTAAAACAAGGGACAAGTGAACATTGCCCAGGTTGGAACTCATGTATTTATTGGGATTAAAAATAACATGTATTATATTGGATTATTTTTTTATGCAGCAACGTTTATCGCTTGTTTTTTATTACAATCGGTACGTGAAATGGTTCAGCAATGTCTATTGCTTGCTCCTGAAATCAGCTACACCATGATTGGGATTTATATTTATCCTTTAATTATATTTTTATTTCACCGAGTATTTAATAAAAACAAACAAAGCAACTATACATTGCTTTCAAACCAAACTAAATTATCTGCATCCGTCACTGTATCATTAGGGTTAATCGGAACATTTATTGGGTTAACAGGGATGATCACCGCGATCTCAGCATCGCTTGGGGGAGAAGGTGATATCTCAGAAAAAATGAATGCCATGATTTCATCCATTTCAATGGCACTTAATTCAATGTCTTTTGCATTCTTAACCTCCATTCTGGGAGTGTCTATTTCAGTTTTATTGTTAGTTAGTTTGAATTTCTTTCACTTCTTTTATCAAAAAGAAAATAAAAAAACTAAACAGCAACTATCTAAAAACGACTCAGAAGAACTTAATCACATTCAAGAAACCCTGAATTCATTACAAGAAGTGAATATCAGTATAGCGCAAAAAATGGTTTCCGTGACTGAAAGCAAT
Organism: Providencia huaxiensis; assembly: GCF_002843235.3. Taxonomy (NCBI): domain Bacteria; kingdom Pseudomonadati; phylum Pseudomonadota; class Gammaproteobacteria; order Enterobacterales; family Morganellaceae; genus Providencia; species Providencia huaxiensis. The sequence continues at coordinate 4,327,499 of NZ_CP031123.2, read as the reverse complement.
GAACTTGCGACTGATATTTCTTCATACCTTCAGGCCTTATCTACCACTGCACAAGATCACTTAGCAGTTTTACAATCAATAAGAGAAGCTGATGACGACTGGAAAAGAAAATTAGCGGTCTACTTATTAGAAGAAAAAATAAATAAAAGAAATGAAAATGAAAAAATATCAGAAGAAATTTTAAAAATAGATCAAACTACACAATGGCTAAAAGAAAACACCATTGAGAGCAGAAAAAAATTATTAACATTACTATCAATGGAGTAAAAAACGTGCGCCTCATCACCTTTGGTTTTTTATTAACACTATTATCACCATCTTATAGCTTGGCTAGCCAAGATGTAGAAAATTTCCAAGCCTTTATTAACCGAGTATTAGAAAATTCCAATCCGGTTCAAATAAAGTCATTAGAATTAGAAGCTGAAAAGCTCAGAGCAAAGCAAACAAACTATTATTATCTACCAAAAATATCAGCATCAGGAAAAATAAAAAGCCATGATGGCAGTACCAGCAGTAATATTACTGCCAGTTCATTAGTCTATGATACGACGCTAACTCATAAATTTAACGAAAAAAATTTAAAATTAAAAATATCAACGCTCTCACTAAACAAAGAAAAAGAAGAGCTTTACACCTCAACAACTAATAACTTAATTGGCATCTATTATCTCAATGAGTTAACAAAAACGACAGATGATTTAAATAAAAACGCTAAAAATATTTTCAAACTTATTACCCACCGCTATAAAAGTGGTATAGCGAAATACAGCGATGTTGAACAAGCGTCCTTATTGATGCAGAGGATTGAAACAGAGCTACAGAATATAGAAAAAGAAATTGAACAATATAAGTCAAATATTGAGCTTTTATCGGGGATCACCTTTCCATCTAAAGGCGTACAGGTTCCCAAAAACTTACTAAAAAAATTGCAAAAAACTATTATTGATAGTGAAAACGCGCAACAAAATAGCGAATATAACTTGCTCCGCATGCAAGCTGATGCAATGAAGGAAAATGCTTATCAACAAAACCCATTCTTGAATGTTAATGTTATCGCCGAAGAACGATTTGTTGACCAAGTTCGAAGTCGTAACGAGTCTTACATGGGAATGGAGGTAAAACTAAATATCTTTGACCTTGATAAAATACTGAATGAAAAATCTCAGCTAAAACTGTATGAAGCAACAAAGGGAAAGGCTGATTATAAATATAAAGAATCAACCGCTAAAATTAAAAATTTAAAATTAATTGCTAATTCAAATGCGACTGAACTTGCAGGGTTACATGCACAACGTAAGACCATGCGTTCGATAGTTAAGAGCCAACAAAGGGAATATGAAATATCACAGTCTTCTTTCTATGAAATGGTTAACACATTATTTGATATGTTAACAATGGAAAGGCGCATAGCTGAACTAATGATTGCTGATATGAAAAACAAAATGGAATACATACAATTAACAGGGAAGTTAGCTGAAATTGAAACGTTATCTAAATAAACTGAACCAAATCCCTAAAAAATTAAAAATATTCCTAGGTATCACATCATTGTTCATCGGATATATTTTATTAGCTGAAATAGAAATATCCTCTCCTGGAGAGGGTATCATCTCAGGGGTCTCCAATCGGCTAGAAATAGTAAGTCCTGCATCTGGATTTATTAATCAATTCGCGATTAAAACCGGCGATAAGGTAGAGAAAGATCAGATTTTATTTTCCTATACGAATCTAGATGCGTTTCATCAAGAAAAAACCTTAACCAACCTCGTTACTTTTGCTAATGAACGCATTGATGAATTAGAAGAAAATAAAAAGCTATTAAATAAAATCCTTGATGGAAGCATAAGTACAGAATCTGAATATTTTTTCTTTGCAAAGGGCTTACAGAGTCAAACGTTAAGTGCTTATAGAGAGCTTTACGGTCACGTTCTCTTACGCATGGAGATAAGCAACTTAAGAGATAAATATATCTCACAAGTTAAAGAGTCTAGTGAATTAGAGAATCAGATTAACATATTGAAAAAAAAGGACTTATTATTAAAGAATGCAAGAGCTCCTGAAATTGAAAAACTCAATAATAATGCTGAAATTAGCCGTACCACCGCATTGATGACATCAGGTGAATTAAATGCTCAAGGGCTATTGCGAGAAATCTCACTGCTAGAAAAGAAATATACTGCACGGCTTATCGGTGAAATCCAAGAAAATGAAACTCTACTTAATCGGCTAAAAAAAGAGAAATTAGAAAACAGCGGCCAGATGGAATTACTTCGCAATAAAATAAGAGCAAATAGCGTACTATCGCCAGCAGATGGGGTTGTATTAAGTATCGAAAAAGATTTAGAAAAAGGCTCTTACGTTGAAGCCTCAAATTTAGTCATGGTAATTAAAAAACAGCAAAATACACGGGTCATTGAAGGTAAAGTATTAGCGAAATATCGTCCTTTTATAACGCAACAGTTGCCAGCAAAAATTGTGGTGAACTCCCCTGGATTTAAAAAAATCATTAACGGAAAAGTCACAAAAATCAGTGCTGACTCCTTTAGTGATAGGGAACGAGCCAACCAAGAGCGCTATTATTCCGTACAAATTACACCGGAACAAAATACTGTGCTCCTTCCAGAGCATGATGGCCTACCGGTGATGCTCTATATCTCGAGTAAAGAGATTTCAGTGCTTCATTATTTAACCGCATTAATTAGCGATAACATTACATTTAACGTTTGGTGACCTATGTTAGGTTTTATTTCTGCATTATCTGCTGCTGTAGCAACCATGACATTACTTATGGCCGTACTTTTAGCAAATGTGTTATCAAGTACGATGGCCGCTGAAGAAAATAAAGGTAAAGCAGCATTGATAGGAATTGATAACAGCAACACTGAAGCTTCTGCATCTATAAATACCGATAGTAATAATGGCAATGGCAAGAACATCATGAAGTCGTTAATATTTAGCCATGACACCATCAAATTCATTGACCATAAAAAGGTTAAATCTATTGATATCTATTGCAGTTATGGAAATAACATCTCTTTTGATGTGGCAATGACCTACACCATTTATAACACCGTATTAATTAAGAAAAGCACGCCTAATGTACACATTAAAGCATTGAAACCTATTGAAGATAATCAAGGTGTTAACGCTTGCTTCCTGAAGAGTGAAGAAAATGAAAGAAAGTAGTTTCCATGATGTCATTAACCAATATTTTAAGATATTAGGGGAGTCATTTATCTCTCCCGCCCTATCGTATGATAATAAATATATATTAAATAATATAAATGAATTTATTAATAATGATTTTTTCACTTATCAATATGTTTCCATTTCTGATTTTAGTGAAAAAAATCTGCCCGCTCTCTTCATTATGGAAATAGAAAATGGAAAGTACATTATCATTAAAAATCATAAGGGCCAGCTAACCAACCTCACAACTGACACCACAATAACGCAACAACTAATTGAAAGTAAAAACTTATTTTCATTCTCTGCGAGTGAAAACACATTGAATGAAGAGAGTATATACACATCACTAATTAAGTTAACCCCAAAATCCAGTTTATTTTCATTACCTTTAATTGTATTTGCACTGTTATTACCTTTATATTCAAATCTTTTTAACTCACGATTAGTTTACAGTGAGTCCATAAGCTCAATCTTATATATTAGTTTTATTTTCATTGTTGTTATTGGCTTAGAGTTCTTTATTAAACACATTATTCATGAACAGAATATAAAAAAAACAAAGCTTAACATCAGCATTTTTAATCGTTACTTTGTTAATTTATTAAAGCAGTCTAGTTGTAAAAGTGCCTCGATTAAAGTGAGAACTGCCGAAGCATCGATTTTACAGGTATGGGAAATCAAACCACAAATTATTTATGATATCGGTTTAGCCATTTTATTTTCATTTTGTATTTTTGGCATGCTAGGTTTTTATTCATTATTGCTATTGAGCTATTACGCTGGGCTTATCTTTTTATGTCTACATGTCCGCTTCCTTTCCTATAAAAATATGCTTCGAGCGAATACCTTAAACTATGAAAAATCAGCCATGTACTACTCGTTAGAACAGAAAAAACATGAGCTGTATTTCGCCAGAGATAACCACTTTAAGCAGTACATCAGTACAAAAACCAATGAAGATGAAAAAATAAAATTAAAACTGAATGAGGCAAACCACCATTGGATGGAAATCATCAAAGTAAATACGTTTCTATCCATGATTATCATGTACGTGGCTAGCTATTTAGCTATTGGTGAAGGGAGTTTAAGTTTGGCCTCCGTTATCGCTGTAATGATCATTAATGGCCGACTTTCAGGTGCAATTACAAGTGCAATTAATCGCTTATTTATGGTGAAAACACATCTATTTCATATCAAATCCAGTATTGATCAGCTAAAAAACAATCCACTTATCCATTTCAAAGTAGATGGCATAGCAACAGATTCGATAAAGCATTTTAGTGCAAAAAATCTTAGCGTTAATATTAATGGTAAAACCATTATTAACCAGCTCAATATTGAAGCCAAACCCGGTGATGTTATCGGTATTACTGGTATTTCAGGGGTAGGAAAGACATCTTTAATGAAAGCATTATGTGGGACTTCGGAATACTCTTCAGGGGATATTACAATCAATAGTATTGGAATTGATGAAATTTCCCAATCCTTTTTAACAGAAAAAATTGCCTACCATAATGGTATTTCAACATTTATTCATGGCAGCATACGTGACAATTTTAATTTCTACGGTGTTTTCGATAACAATACGATTGTTCGCCTGACCAAATTATGTTGCCCAACCTTACTGATTAGCAAAGAAACCTTAGACGACACACTCGTCACCGACATCGCTGCCTCTACAGGGGAAAAACAAAAGTTACAGCTCGTTCTTGCACTGATAAAACAACCTGAAATGATATTCTTAGACGAATCAACATCATTTATGGCAACCTCTGATGCGCTCTCATTTTTACAATTAATAAAACAAGAGTTTGAATTAGATAAATCAATTATTTTCTTTTCTACTCACGACTTAGGGCTGACCTCATTTTTTACGAAGCATATTGCGCTATCACCGGGCCATGTTAAACACATTAACGCCCCACAACCCCACAATGAAATTATCATTCCTAAAATTAGCTTAAGCTAAATAAATATCCTCCGGCATAGCCGGAGGTTTTTAATATGCGCCTATAAGGCTTTGTTACCAGCCGCGCCCTAACAGGCGCATAACGGCTCTGACATTTGCATCTATGGATTACTTACGGCCCGTAAACGGGCTGCCCGGATAGGGGAGCGACAATTGCTCTCCCAATTTATCCTGTTCTAACTGATGTTTTATATATTCTTGTATTCGTTTCGTATTCTTTCCTACCGTATCAACATAGTACCCTCTGCACCAAAACTCTCTATTTCGATATTTAAACTTTAAATCCCCAAATTGCTCATAAAGCATTAGACTGCTTTTTCCTTTTAAATACCCCATAAAGCTCGAAACACTCATCTTGGGTGGGATTTCTAGAAGCATGTGTATGTGGTCAACACAACATTCTGCCTCCACTATCCTGACATTTTTCCACTCACACAATTTCCTTAAAATACTACCTATCGCCCTACGTTTTTCACCGTAGAAAACTTGCCTTCTATACTTTGGGGCAAAAACAATGTGATATTTACAATTCCATCGTGTATGCGCTAAGCTCTTTTCGTCCCCCATTGGGACCCCCTTTTGATTTTTTGTTTGACTCTTGCAGTTGCCAGACCGCAAGGTGTTTTAACAAATCAAAAGGGGTTTTAATATCTTATTCAAAGCTGAAAGCTTTACGGAACCCCCAGCCTAGCTGGGGGTTTTCTATACACAACAAAAACGCCCACTTGATTGTGGGCGCTTTGATTACCTTTTTATGAAGCACATTACAAGAACATAAAGAACACCATGCCGACAATTGCCCCTGTCGTACCAAGGATAGTTTCCATTACCGTCCACGTTTTTAGCGTTTGTGCTTCAGTTGCACCAGTAAATTTCCCATATAGCCAGAAGCCAGAGTCATTCACATGGCTTAAGATTAATGACCCACCAGAGATGCAAACGGCTAATGCTGCCAGCTGTGCGCCTGAGTAGCCTAACTCACTGATAACAGGTAACACTAAACCTACAGCAGTTAAACATGCAACGGTTGCTGACCCTTGAATAACACGTACCGCCCCCGCTAATACAAAACAAGCAACCGCAATAGGTAAACCTGCACCAATTAAAGAGTCACCTAGCGCGGGACCGACACCTGAGTCCACCAAAATTTGTTTGAATACGCCACCAGCACCGGTCACAAGTAAAATGATCCCAGCAGGTTGGATCGCAGCAGAACAAATCGCCATGACTTTTTCTTTATCCATACCATAACGGAAGCCTAGGCCATAAATCGCCAGTAAACACGCTAACAATAAGGCAGTGAAAGGGTGACCGATAAACTCTAACCAATGCTCAAGAGTAGTTCCTTTTTCAACTAAATGAGTCCCGATTGTTTTTAAACCCACTAATACCAATGGGAAAAGCACTAAACACAAGCTAAATCCAAAGCTTGGCATTTTGCCATGTTCTGTATTTGGCGCTTGATAATCCGCAGGGATATCAATATGAACATAATTACTGATAAATTTACCAAATAAAGGGCCTGCCAAAATCATGCCAGGGATAGCAGCACACAGGCCAATTAAAATCATCCAGCCATAATCCGCGCCCATTTGTGATGCAACCAACATCGGTGTTGGTCCCGGTAATAAGAACGCTGCCGCGGCGGCAACACCAGCAAATAGAGGGATAGCAAGGCGGACAACGTTATGGCCAGTACGGTTCGCTACCGCAAACACCACGCCAATTAACAAGACAATAGCCACATCAAAGAAAAGCGGTAGCGCACAAATCAACCCTGCGACACCCACTGCATAGTGAGCATTCTTTTCACCGAACAGATTAAGTAGCTTATTCGCTATTTGGTCTAACGCACCTGTTTCATGTAAAATTTTACCGAACATTGCCCCAAGCGCCACCACAATAGCAAGGAAACCTAAGGTTCCCGCCATACCTTTTTGCATGGTTTCAGTGATCTGTTGTACTGGCATGCCGGAGAATAAACCCGCGCCAATAGAAACGATCATTAGCGCGACAAATGCGTGTAAACGAGCATACATCACTAAAAAGAGCAGTAAAACGACAGAGCCAACTGCCGTTAGCACGAGCGTTAACGTGCTTAATGTTTCTGGGGTATTCATTAGTTATCTCCAGCGACAATCTTACGAATAGTAGAACACGTATTTTCAATCACGTTCTCTAAGGATGGTCGAATATCAACAACCTGCACATCAGGTTCATCCGCACCAGGTTCTTGTAAAGCATCAAATTGCGATTTCAGCATTTCAGGCTTAAAGAAATGCCCTTTACGTGCTTTCAATCTCTCTTCAATAACAACCGCATCACCTTTTAGGTAAATAAAATAGAGGTTATGGTTCCCCTCTCTTAAGATATCGCGATAGCTTTTTTTCAGTGCGGAGCTAACCACCAGCGATACCTTATTGGTTCTTTGCATTGCAAAAATGGCATTATTTAATGCGACTAACCAAGGTTTACGGTCGTCATCATTTAATGCGTGACCCGATGCCATTTTTAAAATATTTGATTTAGGGTGAAGAAAGTCACCATCAAGGAAGGCAGCTTGTAGTTGCTGTGCAACACCGGTAGCAACAGCAGACTTACCACTACCCGATACCCCCATTAGTACAAATGTATAGTTTTGTTTTTGGGTATCATTCATAGGAAACTCCTCAGATATTCACTATTGTCCTGGCTTTAGTTAAAAACCGGCATTTGTTACCGGTAACAAGTTACGGGTAACATTATCATCAGTGCGGATTTATTTGGCAATCAAATTGGTGAAGAAGAGAACAGATCTGTGATGATACTCTCAATCTGACTTCAGAAGAGGCAGGTGAAGAACAAAGCAAAACTCGCAAATAAAAAAAAACAGCAATAGCAAAAAACAAAAAACAAAAAACAAAAAACAAAAAACAAAAAACAAAAAACAAAAAACAAAAAACAAAAAACAAAAAAGTATATTTAAACTTTATTTTTCAAAAAATTAAATAAAGTGGAGGACGAAAAGTCTATTTTCTCTCTGCATCTCCCTAAATAATTCGAATTATAGGTAGGCGGCAAAGCGAGGATATCTCAGGGAGCATACATAAGTATGTGACCTGAGTAGCCGAGAGCAGCCAACACCCCTATAATTTGAAGTATGACGGGAGATTAGATACTTTCGCCAGTGAGAACAGAAAACCCCACATCAAAATGCGTATCCGTTAGCTTCTTACCAGACATTCTCGCCAACAAGACTTCTGCCGCCTTACGCCCCATTTGGTCCCTTGGCGTCAAAATACTCGCCAGTTTTGGAGTCATCACTTGCCCTACATCATGGCCGTGGAAACCTGAAATAGCGAGATCTTGTGGAATTTGAATACCTAAACGTTGGCATTCAAAAATAGCCCCTATTGCTAAGTCATCATTGGTACAAAATAAGCCGTCAGTATCTGGATACTTATCACGGCAATCGTGCAACAATTGAGCGCCTAACGAATACGATGAGCTAGCCTGTGTCATCACATTACGTGGTTCAAGATTGGCATCGAGCATGGCCTGCTCATAACCTTTCAGGCGGATAAAAGTACGCTCATCATGCCTTGCGCCTAAATACACAACCTTACGGCAGCCGCGCTCAATCATCGCCCGAGTCATTTGGCGGGACGCTTCAAAGTTATCAATACCCACTGCAATATCTAGGCAAGGAGAAACGCTATCCATAATTTCAACCACAGGGATCCCCGCAGTTTTAAGCATACGCAGCGTTCTCTCTGTATGGGTTCGTTCAGCTAAAATCACACCATCAATATTATAAGAAAGTAGCGAAGTCAGCCGCTCCTCTTCTTTTTCGGGCAAATAGCCATAGTGAGCGAGCATGGTTTGGTAGCCATGGCGGTCTGTCACGGCTTCAATTCCACGGATCACTTCGGCGAAAACTTGGTTAGTTAATGAAGGAAGCAACACCCCGATGGCATGGCTGGTTGCATTCGATAAAATATCGGGAGCTTTATTCGGAATATACCCGGAAGCCTCCACCGCCTGAGCAATTTTATCACGCAGAGCTTCTGAAACCTGCTCTGGGTTTCGTAAAAAACGGCTCACCGTCATTTTCGTGACGCCAACTTGGTCGGCAACATCCTGCAAAGAAGGTCTTCTTTTCTTCATAAGTCCAAAGTCATATTCAATTCGTTAACGATAACAATGTTCTGCTATCCATCAATAGATAGCAATCTTTGTTACTGATTTACATCACATAAACGTTGATTTTTCTTAACCAACCCACTTTTGTAGTTGACTCTCTATCATGACTCCGCTAATTTTCGCGCTATATAATTATTATCATAACGAATAGATGAAATTAGACTATGGCTATCAATCGTAGACAGTTTCTTAAATCCAGTGCCGTCCTCACTGCTTTTTACTGCTTACCAAGCTTCGCACAAACTCGCCCAGAAGTTGAAGCCGCGATATTCGGTAAACTCCCAACACCCAAGGATATTCATCGCGTCATCAGCTCGGGGCCCCCTTCCGATTTACTGATGTTTGCCTTAGCCCCAGAAAAAATGGTGGGTTTCGCCTCTATTTCATTGAAAAAAGGGCAAACGGGCCTTTTTGCACCACAATGGCTTGAATTACCGGTTTATGGCCGCTTGGCAGGCCGTGGTAGTACCCTTTCCCTTGAACAACTGTTGTCTTATAACCCTGACTTAATTATTGACACAGGAAACATTGATGAAACTTATCGCTCACAAGCAGAAAAAGTCGCCAAACAAACCCATGTTCCTTATTTGTTAATCGCAGGTGGCCTAAAAGACTCACCGCAGCAACTAATGCAACTGGGTGAAATCTTAGGGGTTTTACCACAAGCACAACAATTGAGCCAACTTGCTCAACGCTATATTGATGATGCTGCCTTATTTGCTCATCAAAACCAACAGAAATCACTGAGTTTTTACCTCGCGAGAGGGGCAAAAGGTTTAGAAACTGGCGCTAAAGGCTCAATTCATACTGAAGCGATTGAAATGCTAGGCTTACGCAATGTAGTGGATATCCCTAATTTTCATGGCCTTACTACGGTTTCTATGGAGCAGCTCTACCAATGGAACCCTGACATCATTATAACGCAATATGACGAAGCCATTGAACTGATGACAAGTTCTGCATTATGGCAAGGGCTTGATGCTATTGCTAATCGCAAATTACTTGTATTTAGTGGCATGCCATTTGGTTGGTTAGATGGGCCTCCAGGCGTTAACCGCCTACTAGGAATGAGGCGGCTACAAAGCCATTTTGATAAAAACATTGCCATGAATATTAAACATGATATTGCTGAGTTTTTTACTCGTTTCTACCATTCATCATTAACGACACAGCAAATTGATTTGCTCATGGAAAAGTCATGAATGATGTTTTGAACAAAAAGGGAAAATTCCTTTTATTGGTCATCATATTACTGATTAGCTTTGTTATTGCGTTAACAAGTGGTAAGTACTCACTTACACTTAATGAACTTTATCGACTATTTGCCAGCCAATTATCATCTCACAGTGAATTGAGTAACCCACGCCATGAAACCGTTTTCTGGCAAATACGCTTTCCACGCACATTAGCCGCTATTATTATTGGCGGAGGGCTAGCGATTGCAGGCGCAGCTTACCAAGGGATGTTTCGTAACCCACTAGTTTCGCCTGATATTTTAGGTGTTTCTGCTGGTGCGGGCGTGGGAGCTGTCATTGGTATTTTCTTCGGCCAATCTTTGTTTTACATTCAATTAAGTGCATTTATTGGTGGGCTAATTACCGTGACTTTAGTGTGTTTTATTGCCCGCCTAGCACGGCAACATGACCCTATTTTATCTTTGGTTCTTGTCGGTGTCGCTATCAGTGCGTTATGTGGTTCCGCCATCTCCTTAATGAAGATCCTTGCAGACCCCTACACCCAGTTGCCTTCCATCACTTTTTGGTTATTAGGTGGATTGTCATCGATTACCCAAGCAGACTTAGTGTCAGTATTACCGCTGATGATTATCGGTATTATTCCACTATTATTATTGCGCTGGCGTATGAATTTACTCAGCTTATCGGATGAAGAAGCCAAAAGCCTTGGGATCAATGTCAGTTTAACCCGCGCTGTTTTCATTGTTTGTGCCACATTACTTACAGCAAGCGCGGTGTCGATCGCAGGAATTATTGGTTGGGTGGGGTTAATTGTTCCACACATCACTAGAATGATAGTGGGTGCTAACTTTCGCTATCAGCTCCCGGCATCACTAGCAATTGGTGCCATCTTATTGCTAGTTACTGACACCTTAGCACGGACTATTGCTGCAATTGAATTACCAATAGGCATTTTAACCTCCGCAATTGGTGCCCCCTTCTTTCTGGCTATCTTATTGCAGACAAGGCGGGTGAAATGAGCATTCTGTCTTTGCAAAAGGTCGCAATTGGTTATCATGGCACTGCCATCATTGATGGTATTAACCTTTCATTACCTAAGGGGGAGATTAGTTGCTTGTTAGGCGCAAATGGCTGCGGTAAAACCACCTTGATGAAAACATTACTGGGGTTATTACCCGCAATTAAAGGTGAGATCCTACTCAATGGGCAAGACATTCAAGGTCTTAAACCCCGCGAAATAGCCAAAACTGTCGCTTATGTTCCCCAAGCCCATGATACCCCCTTTACTTTCACTGTACTTGATATGGTGATGATGGGTTTAACACCCCATATTTCAATATTTTCAGTCCCTAAAGAGGCCGAAAAAAATTTGGCATATCAACAACTAAAGCATCTGGGAATTTCACACTTAGCGACACGCCTATACAGCACACTTAGTGGCGGAGAGAAACAATTAGTATTGATAGCAAGGGCTTTAATACAAAAACCATTACTTCTAATTATGGATGAGCCGGCCGCTAGCCTTGATTTTGGTAACCAAATTCGCTTACTTGAGCAAATCGAAAAGCTTAAATCCCATGGTATGACGATATTGATGTCAACCCATCATCCACAGCATGCCGCAGCTATCGCTGATAACGTCATTTTGCTTGATAAGCACCACAAAGCGAGGCAAGGGTTATCCAAATGTATGTTAACACTTACTAACTTGGCAGCACTTTATAATGTGGATGAGCGCAGCATTCAAGCTCACTTCCAGCTTCCATCAACGTTTTCTTGTTAAGGTCAGGGATCATGTTAATCAATCAAATCGATTTTTCAAAAATGTACCAACAGCACATGCAACAGGCACAACGTAGCCGCAAAGAACCAGAGCATTGGGATAAAAAAGCACAACAAATGGCACAAAACTGTGCTAATCCTCATGACCCATACTTAGTACGGTTTCGTGAATTAATGGATTTAACAGGTGCTGAAACCTTACTTGATGTCGGTTGCGGCCCCGGTTCCATAAGCCTTTGCCTAGCGAATGAATTTAAAGATGTGATTGGAATTGATTATAGCCGTGGCATGCTCGAAATGGCTGAACTACGGGCTAAAGAGCTCGCTATCCCACATGCACGCTTTGAACAGCTCGCATGGGAAGATGATTGGCATTCATTGCCAAAAGTGGATATTTCTGTGGCATCGCGTTCAACGCTGGTTGATGATTTAAAAGCTGCTTTATTGAAACTTAATAGCCAAACAAAGTTACGGGTGTACACAACCCATACCGTCAACCCCACATTTATTGATGAGAAAATAATTCGCAAAATAGGCCGTGAAGTTGTTCGTTTACCTACCTATATTTATGCAGTGAATATTTTGCATCAAATGGGTATTAATGCGCGTGTTGATTTCATTAAAAACCCCAATAAAGGTGGATTTGATAACTTTGAGGCTTTCGCTGATAGTGTCAATTGGTCCCTTAAAAATATCACGCCAGAAGAAACCTCCGTCTTACGTCAATACTATGATGAACAAACCGCTTTAGGCAAAACAGTCCCTTATCCTTCCAGAGATTGGGCGATGGTATCTTGGGATGTGGTAGATGAATCGGAACTGACGTTATGATTTACGTGCCCGATGCATTGATCGACCAACTGCTGCTAGATGACATCCAATATGGGGACCTCACCACACGGGCACTTGGCCTACAATCCCAACTGGGTGTCATGACCTTTGCATCCAAATTTGGCGGCTGTGTCAGTGGAATAGCTATCGCCAGACGCATGTTAGAAAAACTCGGCATCACTTGCGAGTGCCACTGCCAAGATGGCCAACAGGTTGAACCACAAAGTATTTTAATTCGTGCGACTGGGCCTATTGAAGCCTTACATCAAGGCTGGAAAGCGGTGCAAAACGTGCTTGAATGGTGTGGAGGTGTAAGTCACTACACCCAGCAAATGGTCAGTATTTTGCATCAATATCAACCAGATGGGCAGCTTGCTTGCACCCGAAAAACCATTCCACAGACAAAGCCCCTTGCCTTAACTGCGATTTTGGCTGGGGGCGCTATTATTCATCGTGCAGGCAGTGCAGAAAGTATCCTACTGTTCACCAATCATCGCCAATGTCTTGAAAAGCCAGATGATTGGGCGGCCCATATTAAAACACTACGCCAAGCCGCCCCTGAAAAAATGATTATTGTTGAGGCTGATGACTACGAGCAAGCCATTCTCGCCATCAATGCACAAGCCGATATTATTCAGCTGGATAAATTGCCCATTGAGCAAATTCAGCGACTACAAGAACTCGCCAAGCAACAAAGCCGGCCTTGTCGACTATCCATTGCTGGTGGAATTAATTTAAAAACAATAGAAACATTCGCACAAACAGGGGTGCCATTATTGGTTACGTCAGCCCCTTACTACGCAGCACCACGAGATATCAAAGTGAAGATTTTTAAGCAGTAACCAAAGAAGTTAGCGTCAAAAAAACCATTTGCAAAAACAGCCTACCCCGTAGGCTGTATCCACTTATGGTTAATGACGCACATCGTTATATAAAAAATAATATATCGTTATTTATGAAACTGGAAAGAGATAATGAAAATAAAACAAATTACCTATTTAGTCGGGATGGCTTTATTCACAGCACAAGGATACGCCGCCTCACCTAACACCGAAAAAAATACCGATGTGATGTCCGTTTGGAGTACCCCACTTGCGGCTGATGCAAGCATCATCACAGAGAGTCAAATGAAACAGTTGAATAAAACCAACGTCGCACAGGCGCTGAGCACAATGCCAGGAGTTTCCATTCAAAAGTCAGGTAACCGCAATGAAACCCAAGTCAATGTACGTGGTTTTGATAGCCGCCAAGTGCCTATTTTCTTTGATGGTATTCCAACCTACGTACCTTACGACGGCACATTAGACCTCGGGCGCTTTATGACTAGCGAGCTGGCCAGTGTTGAGTTATCGACTGGCTATACCTCTCTATTACAAGGCCCAAACCTAATGGGCGGAGCTATTAACCTAACCACCGCCACGCCTAAAAAACCCTTTGAAGCCAATATTAGTTTGAATCAAGGTTTTGCTCGCGGTGCCGATAATGCCCACAATATCAGTGCGCGCTTAGGTGGACGTAATGATCTAGGCTTTATCCAAGTGAGTGGCAGCCAATATAAACAACGTTTTATGGGAATACCGGGGTCTGAAAATAACAATCCATTAGCAGGAAATAATGGCCGTCGCCCGAATTCAGCTACTGACGACAAGCGCATGATGGTGAAAGTGGGCTGGACACCTCGTGAAGCCGACGAATATGTCATTACCTATCTCAAACAAGATGGAGATAAAAATAGCCCCCCGAGTGTGACAAATACCAAGCCTCAAATATGGCAATGGCCGGCTTATGACAAAGAAAGTTTTTATTTCAATGGCACAACCCAAATAACCAATGATATCGCGTTACAGAGCCGTCTGTACCACGACACATTTAAGAATACCCTTCATCAATATAAGTCTATCAAAGATTATGAAAAAGGTATCTATAACTACAGCCGTTATGACGACTACAGCAACGGGGCTGATATGCGTGTTGACTTCACCGTGCGTGAATTAGATATGCTGTCATTTGCTGCCCACTGGAAAGAAGATGTTCACCGTGCGCGTGCAAAAAGAGATGTCCCATTCGACCGTTATAAAGACAATACCTATTCTATTGCTACAGAATATCAATGGGTTGCCATGGATAACCTTGATATTATCGGGGGTATCGGCTATGACTGGCGCAAGAGTGCTGACGGCAAACGCTATGACTATAAATCAGGGGATTTTGAGAAATACGATGGTAACAGCCAACATGCCTTCAACTGGGAAGTGATGGCTCGCTACCACTTAGAAAATGAAGATACAGTACAATTCTCGATATCAGAAAGAAGTCGTTTCCCAACGCAAAAAGAGCGCTATACCAAAGAAAAAATGAAAAGTGACGACACTTTCGTCATTAACCCACATATCGATACAGAACGGGCACTTACCTATGATTTGACTTACAAGGGACATATCTCACCCACTTGGTCATATACTTCAAGTCTCTATTATAACCATGTCTCTGATGCCATTATGGCGCATCGTGTTGGCACAAATAAGAATGGAGGCTATATACTCGAAAATCGTAATAGCGGAAAAGTCGATTACTTTGGCATTGATTTAGGCACCACGGGTCAAATTACGGATTGGATGGAAGCCGGTTTAAGCTACGGCTATATTCATGCGGATCCAAAACATTACAGTGTAAAACACGTCACCGAATTACCGACTCACAAAGCCTTTGCTTGGGTGAAATTTACCCCTTATGAGCCATTCAGTATCACAGTAACAGAAGAAGCCAGAAGTTGGGCCTTCAACTATGTTGATACCGATAGCAAAGTACGTGGCTATGCTAAAACTGACCTGCGCTTAGATTATGATTTTGGCCAAGGTGTTTCTGTTAACACCTCAGTGAACAACTTATTCGATAAATCATATGAATATACTAATGGCTATATTGAAGAAGGCCGTAACTATTGGCTAGGTATTGAATATAAATATTAATCATTAATATATTAGGCAGAGAATTAAGTTCTTTGCCTAATATTTATTATATAGACTTAAATTAGTTAACATTGAAACGATTAAGTAATAACACTTAAGATATTTCCTATAAAAAAATGTATTTCTACATGAACTGATTTATATAGATTATTATATCTTTTTAACTACAAATGTGATTAACCCACCACCATTAAGGCTTTAAATATACCATTAAATAGTTTTTAATAACATTTAAGCTGTCAATTCAATAAATTTGCTAATTCATTACAAAAAAGCTCACCTCACAATACTTGCAGTTAATTGATTCCGTATTTAGACTATAAGCATAATAATAAAAGTCAAAACAACATACTTTATCCAAAATTAATTCCCTTAATTTAAATTTCCTATTAGTCATTTTAATTAGAGAGAGCAAACAGTATTTATGATCGAAATGCATGATTATACTATTGATGAAAAATATATTTTCGAGCAGAAAACAAGTTTAATATACCTAAAATATGATCGAAATCAAAATATTGAATTATCTAAGCCTGCGGCAAGGTTATTAAATGAAATTATTTTATTAAATTTAAAAAAAGGAATTGCAACGCGAGATGAACTCTTAACTAGTGTATGGGAGGAATATGGGCTGGTTGGTTCTAATAATAATTTAAATACTTATATTAGTGAAATAAGAAAAAAACTTGAACAAATTGGTATCGACCCTAAATCGATCGTTACCGTACCTAAAAAAGGCTTTCGACTCGATAATCATATATCTATACATGAAAATATAGAAACTGAAGATAGTAATGTGAAGGAAGATGTTATTTATCTCAATGATAAATATGATTATATTGAAAACCCAGAATATTTCCCTCAGCCAATTGATAGCCAATTAACGACCCAGCCCCCGCTCATCACTACTATTGATGAACCATCATCCCCTATTGATGAAACGAAAAATAACCATATTTATAATATGGATATTAATGAAGCCTTATCGCTTCAACACCGGAAGGATGAGGTAATAGAAAAAAGTGGTAAAAAACCCTTAAAGATATTATTCCTAGCTATTTCAACGTTTACAATATGTTATTTAATCTATTTATTTATTCAGCACCCAATGGATAATCCAAATCCAATCAATAATTATCTGACTGTAAGTACAAATGAAAACTGTGTAATACAAACACCGGTTGATATGGTCGGTAAAATTTCCAGCGATAATATTGCTACCGTAAATAAAAAGCTGAATAAATACAACATCCCATGTGATGAGCCAAAAAGAATTATTCTTTTATCGGATTTAAATAAATCCTACTCTATCGACAAAAACATATCTATTAGTATTTGCAAAGAAATCAATAAAAAATTTGATTGTATCTCAATCAATGATCAGAGGATTTAAATGAAAAAATATATTTTAACTTCACTGTTTTTAATTGCAACTGCATCAACTGCATCACTGATGATCAAAAAAAGTAGCCATGATGTCCAAATTTGCCATTCCGAAATATTATGGATTAAAGATAATAATACTCAAGATGGCCTGAGTTTAAAATCAAAAGTTAATGTCCAACTTTCTGCAGGCCAACAAGGGCGAATGAATATGTATGGTTACTTAAAAGATAATAGTCAGATTTACCGACTAGATAGAGCTCTTTACTTTGATTATCAAGATGTTGACCATAAAGGTAACTATGCCGTCACCTTTACTTCATCATCTGTAACCAATTCAGATAATATACCAGAGAAATTATTTTCTAACTTTATTCAATTAGAAGAAGATAAAATAAAATATTATGTCAACATTACTAAAATGGAAGACAATATTTATATTATCAAAGATGAATCCTATTCCGCTTTTACTTGTCAAGTTCAATAAAAAAAAGCCTACCAACAATTACGTTTAAGTAGGCAAAACCGTCAACATGGGAAATGACGAATCCAAATATCTATTTAAATCATGGAATAGTTAAAACGAGGGTAATGCGACCACTAAATTTCCCCGGTGCAACAGCGCCATTAGTTTTTAAGGTTGACGCCACCTGCACAGGCCATACTTGATTTGCTCTTACTGACTGAACCACCCCTTTTGCTGCCGACTGATTATTTAATGTAACATGGGACTGCAATTCTCCATTCGGACGCAGATAAACATTATCTTGCTGCAAGTTTGAAGAAACCTTCACACTCATATCTTTATTACATTGAATATAAAATAACCCCGTCTCTACATCGCCATTGAGCTCATCCGCATTTAAAGGACCGTGATCTAATTCGAGAGAATTCGCATTACCAGTCGGAGAAGTAAAGTAACATTTTCCTGCTGGAGGAGGCGCTATCCCGCAAATTCCGCCTGGTAACATTTTACCTTGAGCTCCTTTTGATGTAGCTAGAAAGATCCCTACACATTCATCCGTTGTGATTGCTCCACTATGTTGACTACTCCCTGTTCGAGGAAAAGAAAGGCCACAAATCGCATTGGCATCTCTGATAATTGCGGCCATTGTCGTGTAAGTTGCAAAATTGACATCACACGACCAATCTGCACGAGAAGCTATCCCCCCAGTCTCTTTCCCTGAATGTAGGTGATTAATCGTAAAATAACACCGTTTTGCCCCTTTACTGCCAAGTACGGATTGACATGGATTCCCTTCATAAGGAGAGTTTTCTTTCCAATATTCGATAACAAAATGATAAATATTTTCATGCTTCGATAGTGATTCAACTTCTTCCACATACGAAAAATAGGTTGAACCATAACTTCCCAAACCAAAGAACAAAAATGGTATGGCTAATAATAATTGCTGAATTCGTTTTCCCATTTCATATCTCTTTATATTCATTTTAATGTTTTGATATCAGTACCGGATAAGGTTCTGAGAATGAAATTACTCGTACTCAAATAAAAAAGTGGCTATTGCAGCAATCTGCCCTGTTTTAATTTGTTTATTGTTGATTGCTTCAGGGGTTGCCTTGAGAAAAGTATTAAATTTAAGTTCATTTTTCCCAGCTTGAATGATTGGTACTAGCGAAGAAAACTTATTCACTTTAATTTCTTCACCGCTAGCTAGCTCAATGCCAATCCCTAATCCAGGGTTGTGTTCCGTATCTGTTAATGCCAAATATCCTGACATTTGCCTATGTTCAGCTCCGGTAAACTTCACTTTCATTTTTTTCGCAATAGTTAAGTCGCAATTAGATAATACCAACGTTAACTCTCTGCGAGGCAACTCGTAAGTCGGGTCGTAAATATCTAATAACCGAATATCGCCAAAATCTACTTCCATCATTTTATTTTCCGGCAGAACAACACAAGGTGAATTCACCAGTGTCCCTTTCACTTTGACATTATTTTTAGCGGCAAAGACAATATTGCTACTTAAAAATGCCGTACTTATCAAAGTAAACAGTGTCCCTATTAATAGTGAGGTCGTATTTTTCATTATTGATACTCCACAACCATGGTGCCATTAGCAATAAAATCACCCGTCTTTAGTTCATTATCGCCATTCCTGACTAATACGGCCCAAAGTACACCGGGAGAGCTAGGGTTAATAAGGTATTTCTTACCTAGCTCCAATTCGGTATCCGCAAGCTGAAATTTTACTGCTAGATTATTAACTCCAGTATTTAACCCATTTATATCAAAATCACTTTTTATTCCATCTAACATCAGATACATAGACCAGTTATTTTTATTTTCACCACATTGGATCTGGTAATTAACTTGCCTTTTTTGGTCATTACCTTGGATTGATTTTATTGATACATTACCAAAATCAACTTCAATATCTTTACCATCATCAATATGACAAGGCGGTGGTGTAATTAAATTACCTTTAATATTAATCCCTGTTTCATAGTCTTTTGCGGTTGATGTAAAAGATAAAATGGCACTGAGGAACACCAAACCGATTATGTTATTAACAGTCTTCACATCTCAGCCCCTTATTGATACACCACTTTCAACGTTGCATTTGCCGTAAAACTTTTTGCGGGTAAATCTGTACCGCTTTTTTTCACTAATACGGCATACAATTTCAATGGATTTGCAAAGTTAAAAGCAAGTTTCTTTTTCAGCGGGAAATCGCTGGTGTCTGCTTTAAATAACACCGCAAGGTTATCAATATCCGTTTTTAATAGGCGCTGATCAAAACTTGCCGATATTCCCTCAATAAAAATGTTCAGTTTAGGTTGGACGCCATCTTTACACGTCACCGTGTAGTCAATGGGTGCTTTATAAACCTCATCTTGGACACGTGTTGTTAATACATCGCCAAAATCAATTTCTATTGTTTGCCCATTATTAATTGAACAAGGCTTTGATAGTACTTCTCCTTTAATATCAATGTATAGGAATCCTGAAAAACCAAATACACTCGATATCTGTAAAGTGAGCAATAACACAAATACCTTTGTTAATGTTTTAATAGACATCATGGCGTCAAACCTTATTTTCTTGGCAGCACTGAGCATTCAGCTGACTGACAGCTAAATTTCAAATCCATAGTTCCACCGAAGTCATTGAGATAAACCAAAGTTGGAGATGAACCTAAATCTCCAGTAACTTTGCCTAAACCCGCTTCACTAAATGGAGCAACCATTACAGGTTCAAAATTTTGAACTTCAGTATTGCCTTTTTTCAGTTTTGTAATGGATAAAAAGTAAGGTGACGGGTTTTTCACAATATAATTCGCCCCCTGTTTAAGAATTTTCATATCATTTTCTTGAGGGATCACTTCCATTCTATCTTTAATTACAATTGCTGCTGGGCGGTAAAAAAGCTTAATTTTTGTCTGTAATGCAATTTGCAATACATTCACTTTCTCACTACGAGGTGGAATCTCTCTCACATTTAAGTAGTAAACACTTTCCCTATCTTTAGGTAACTGCGCTACTGCAGGGATTGTCTGTATTTTAATTTGGCTTTTTGAATTAGCTTCAATACGATGCACCGGAGGAGTCACAATAAAAGGTGAATTTACTTTTTCATCTTTGTCATTTTCTATCCATGCCTGAGCTAAATACGGGCTAGTTAAATGTTCGTTAGTCAGTCCCATACCGACTGTTTTGTCTTGTTCATTATAAATAATACGAGTTCTATCTAGTGCAATCGCTGAATAAGCCGATTGTGCTAATAAAGAAAGACTTATCGCTGTTACAATTTGAACTTTATTTATAAATTTCATATTTTCACCGTTGACGTTAAAACATATTTATAATTATTTGCATGGTAATAACATTGTATGTTCCATGCCACTTTCTATTTTTTCAGGTAATTGAATGTGACAAGATGAATTATTTCCCCAAGTCACTTCAAGAACATCTGATGGGTTAATACCCGCTAAGTAAATAAATCCGTTATCTGAAACGATGCCAACTTCAACATTATTTTCATTTTTGACGGATGCACCAAATGGTGGATAACTATTATTTGCAAGATGAATTGTTCCCAATATTTTTTCACCTTGAATGACATTAAACTTCCGGTATCCAATAGCCCCTTCCGTTAATGTCGCATGCTGTGTCGATTGAACTGCTTCCGCATTATCTGGCACTCTATTTAAATCTATTCGAATATTATTGCGGTTATAATCCATAACACTGGTAATAACGGCTTTACCATATCGATTCGTGCGTATCGGCGTTACCCCTGTTTGCACAGGAATATCAGCAACACCACTCGTATCTAACAGTATCCTTGACCCACCATTGATTGAGGTATTACGGTGTAAAGCACCACCTTCTTGGGTCATGGTCAGTCCCCCTTTCAACTGCATTGAAAGAGTAGATTGATTATCTTGAATATAAGTTCCACTCAAATTAAGTTGTGCGGTATCACCATCATAGTTATACATACCTGATGTTGTTACCTTGTCTTTATCCCATGTACCCGCTGAAATAGAATAAGTACTACGTTCATTTATACGGTCATAATAGTTAACATTATGACCGTTCGTATTTCCTGAATAAGAACCTGAATAACTAATACTTGCTTGGTTATTATCCAATGGTACATTTAAATTTAGATAAACTCCGTCATCATCATTTTGGTCTGATTTTGTTTTGTAAGCTGTTAAGCTAAGACTTAAATTTTTTATTTTCCCCAAATCAAAATAATTAGAAACTGTTAGATTATATTGATCCGATGATGACCTATTCCAATAAGTTTGATGTG
The DNA here is from genome assembly GCF_002843235.3 of Providencia huaxiensis. Lineage (NCBI taxonomy): Bacteria > Pseudomonadati > Pseudomonadota > Gammaproteobacteria > Enterobacterales > Morganellaceae > Providencia > Providencia huaxiensis. Next base: position 4,305,212 of record NZ_CP031123.2, on the reverse strand, counting down.
AGTAATTTAAATACATATTAGTATTATATTCAGGGAATGCAGTACCAAATATAATAGTATAAAGCTCTTTACCACTATCAACCGTACTTTCATTATAGCGACGGTCGATAAATTGGCTCATGCTCATATAATTTTTTTCAGAAAAACGATAGCCTGCGAATGTAATTTGGCTGTTAATATCATCAAATTGTTTGGAATAAGTGACGTTATATGAATTACCCGTCAAAGTTTGGTTATTTTCGGTTCTGCCCATTTCAGCACGAGAGATACTTAAGTTCCCTGACAATACGCCAAATGGTGCTAAATCACGCCCTAAACCAATCGCAATGTTTTGATATTCTGATGAACCAAGCATACCACCATAAACGGTTGTATTATTAGTTACCCCCCATGATAAGGAGCCCAAACTAAATGCAGGACCTTGAGTATCATGTTCATTTTTAGTCGGTTTACCAACGACAAACTGGTAAATCAGCTGACCCGGTCGAGTCAATGTCCCTAAACGAGATGTTTCCACTTTATAGTTAGTCACACTACCATCTTGTTCTTGAATAGAAACATCTAACGTACCGCCACCAAAAGAGTTCACATCCTGAATACGAAATGGCCCAGGACTAACTTCTTTTTGATAAATAATACGGCCATCTTGCTTCACAATGACGGTCGCATTGGTTTTGGCAACCCCCGCAATTTCAGGTGCATAACCTTGTAAACGCGGTGGTAACATAGATTCATTGGTTTCTAAACTAGCACCAATATAACGAATACTGTCAAATAGCGTTGAAGACAGATATTGTTCACCAAACGTTAACCTTGAATTTAAAGAACGTATGGCGCGATACGCATATAACTGATTCCATGACCATGATTGGCCGCCTTTATTTAATTGGCCTTTTTGCGTTTGCCAATCACCTCTAAAACGCCAAGCACCAATATTTGTCCCCATTGTCCCTGTCGCTGTAATACCTGAATCCGTTCCTTTGTCACCCGTTTCTTTTTTAACAACCCGACCCGTCGCATTATAGTCGATAAATGCACCTAGAATGCCATCATCCCAACGTGACGGAGGATCCCAATTTGGGTCTTCATATTCCATATAAGCTTGTGGGATACTGATTTCGACAATATTTTTTGCAAGATCACCTTGAGTCCGCATTTCTGGTACAGAGCGAATATCTAAACATTTTCCATCAAGTAACCAAGTTACTTTATTACTCCATTCTGGCTTTAATCCTAGTTGCCCATATAACTCAGGTGTAATGCAAGCTAATGATATTTTTTCATCATAATTAGGCGTAAAGAATATAATGGACTGCTCCATGGAAATTTTGACTTTATTTACAGCAATAGCTAAAGAGTAATTTCCAGGTGGAATATAATTAGCATGAGAAAACTTACTAAAATCGACATTTTCAGTGCTGTCTGCCTCTAAAAAATCAGTATTGAAATCAACTGCCTCCTCAGAAAATGCAATCATCGGCGTTAATATTAAAAGCATTAATTTTGTAATTAAATTGAGTTTCATGCTTTTCATTCAACTATGCCGCCTATCAGACTAAAAATGAAAAAGAAGGTAGAAACATATGGCGTCATGAATACGCCACATGTTTTTACTTAACTAAGCTTGAACTTATTGGTAAATAATTTTGAAGTTAGCAACAGTGTTAAAGCTACCTGTTGTTGCTTTCGCATCCGCTGCTTCGTTACCTTTAACGTATGCAGAGAAGTGCAGTGTAGTTTGTTTTCCATCACCAGCATTTAATGCGTATCCATCACCTGTACCTGGGAATGCTTTACCAAATTCAACAACTTTGTCAGCACCATTAGTGATTACAATACCGGCATTTTTAACTTTTCCACCTAAGCCAAGTAAGTCACCGGCAAAACCTTGGAAACCATTAATAGTTTGGCCAGTAAAGGTGATTTTTGCGTTTTTATACGTTTCTGTTGAACAGTTTTTCAATACGATATCGAAATCTCTGTTATCTGAACGATATTGGTTAGATGTCAGTTCATGTAATGCAATTTCACCAAACTCAACTAATTGTTTTAAGTTGTTTGCATCAATTGAACATGGAACATCGTTAATGAAACCAGTGAAGCGGACTTCACCTTGTGAACTTTCAACTGTTGGTGGCGTTACTGGATCTTCAGCCACTGCAACACCAGAAATTCCAACACCTAAACCTAAAGCCAGAGTTAACGCTAATTTATTCAGTTTCATAAACATTTCCTTTAAATGAGTAGGAAGTAGCTGCCTCTTTTCTGATTTTTATTGATAAGGAATCAGTTTTATTTTTTTGATTACTTAACAGTGAAATTCTTCAGTCATCCAACATCATTAATTTCATTCAGATTAGAGGTGAATATATAAATAAGATCCCTTTCATCTATAATTTTTAAAATACCTAAATTTTTAATTCTTTATTTTCTATTCAATATTAATTATTCCCATGAGGGGTAATTCGCTAAAATTGACATAGAAATAGAAAATGACTTTTTACACATGCCTTCCGATACTTTCTGATGTCAATTCTACATAACCGATATTTATTGTCAAAACAGACACATAATTAGAGTTAACAAAGAATAAACAACTAGTAAATTCAAAAGCAACAAAATATAAAATCAAAACGCTATCAAAATATACATTTCAAATTTATTACTTAGAAAAACTTATATAAAACCCTCATTTTTCACTTACAAATATCTCAAAATATGTCAAATTACAGATAGATTTATATCGGAATTTAAATCTATACTTATCGACAAAGATAGATATTAAAACCAAACAATAACAGAAAAACCGCAATTAAAATCCAAACAAGACAGAAAAGAAGCGACAAAAAGAATATTGAAAAGTGAGGTTAAGATAAGTCTTAATTGAAATTGCATCAAATTGAAACGGAATATTTCAATTAATTGTTCGCAATGCGTTGCGCTTTTATCATGCATTTGTTTAATATTTGTTTCTATTTTTCCTGTTTAATTTTAAATATCATTTTTTATATTTTTTATTACCCTCATTTACTTTCTTTATTAATCAAAAAAATACTTAGCAAGGTTAAAATTTTTTGATGGTAATGCTTTCATTTCTTGATTCTCTATAGTTCAAGAAACTGTGATAAACTTGTGAACAGTAAACATTTGCATTTTTCAACGGGTGGGTCAGTAAAATGGAAAAGATGAGTGAAAAAAAAGTTCTTGCGATGGCTGAACATATTTGCCAGTCAAGAGGCGTCAGGTTGACACCACAAAGAGAAACGGTATTGCGCTTGATAGCACAACAACATGGTGCAATCAGCGCTTATGATTTACTCGACTTACTACGTGAAATTGAACCTCAAGCTAAACCCCCTACGGTTTATCGTGGCCTTGAGTTTTTAATGGAGCAAGGTTTTATCCATAAAATTGAATCAACAAACAGCTATGTCGTCTGCCATCATTTTGATAACCCAAGCCATATCTCTGTTATGTTGATTTGCGACCATTGCGGAAGCGTAACGGAAAGTGACTGTACAACAATAGAAGCTGCCATTATTAATTTAGCCGACGAACACCAATTCCGCTTAAGACATACCGTGGTGGAAAACCATGGCTTATGCAGAAGTTGTGACGAAGTGAATAGCTGCCAAGATCATGAACATTGTCATCATAACCACGAACAACCTATAGCATCAAAAAAGAAATAAATTACTGTATTGCTAAATAGTTTGATGAATACAAAAGAGAGAAGAGAGAAGAGAGAAGAGAAAAAATATAAGGAAGGAAACAAAACAGGCAGACCTCAAAATAAAGCAATGAAATCTGCCTGCAATAGTCATTCCCGGGTGTAACCTACCATGACAGCTGGCTACTAGCGGAAATTAATACCAATCACTGTTACGGATAACCCCAACAGCTAAACCTTCAATAGTGAAGTTTTGCTGACGTAAATCAACAACAATAGGTTCGAATTCTGGGTTTTCTGCTATTAATTCAACGCGGTTACCCTGTTGCTTAAAACGTTTAACCGTAACTTCATCTTCGATACGAGCGACAACAACTTGCCCGTTATGTACATTTTGCGTTTTATGCACAGCTAATAGATCGCCATCCATAATGCCAATATCTTTCATGGACATCCCGTTCACACGCAATAAAAAATCTGCATGTGGTTTAAACAGCTCCGGGTCAACTTGATAGTGGCTCTCAATATGTTCCTGCGCTAATAATGGTTCGCCAGCGGCAACACGCCCAATCAGAGGTAACCCCTGATCTTCGGTTTCTTCTTCAAGAAGCAGACGAATACCTCGGGATGCGCCTGAAACGATTTCAATAACCCCTTTACGTGCTAAGGCCTTTAAATGTTCTTCTGCCGCATTAGGCGAACGAAAACCAAGGCTTGCTGCTATCTCAGCACGTGTAGGTGGCATACCTGTCTGCGAAATGTGATCTCGCACCAGATCGTAAACCTGCTGTTGTCGAGCCGTCAGTGCTTTCATTCCGTTCCCCTGTTTGTTTATACAGTCAAGCTGTGAGTATATACAGGTAAATGAAGATTTGAAACAGTTAAATCGCGCAATTTAAGCATTTGTTATCGATTTACTCTCTTTTTGCCCGATTAAGTAACCAAACACCTTAACCAGAAAAATAACGCTGCCATAATACCAGCGCCCAAATGAACAGCGCTAAACCGATACTCACAAATACTGCAGCAGAACCAATATCTTTAGCTCTTCCTGAAAGTTCATGATACTCACTACCAATACGATCAACTACAGCCTCTACCGCGCTATTCAATAATTCGACTATTGCCACCAGCACAACTGAGCTCACTAACAAAATCCTATCTATATAGCTGATATCTAAATAAAATGCGATAAAAATTGCGATGATTGCTGCAACTGATTCCTGCCTAAATGCTGCCTCATTAACCCAAGCAGCTTTCAAACCTTTAAGGGAATATCCTGCCGCTTTAATCACTCGCGTGAACCCCTTAACTTGACTCGCCATATTTATTCCTTAAAAAATACAAACAATAATCGATTTTTACGGTCAAAGTGAATTGTCAGTAACAGATCTAACCAGGTATTTCTGGTATGATTGCACAGCATTGTTAACAAGAGGCTATAATCATTTATGTCACTATGGCGTAAAATATATTACAACACGTTGAATTTGCCACTTAAATTATTGGTAAAAAGTAAACTAATTCCTTCGGATCCCGTCACTGAGTTGCAGCTTGATGTCAACAGGCCAACTCTGTACGTATTACCTTATCATTCGAAGTCTGACCTCCTGACGCTACGGCATCAATGCTTAGCTATCGGTCTGCCAGACCCGCTAGTCGACAATGATATCAATGGAACGAAGCTTCCGGCTTACGTTTTTATCGATGATGGCCCACGTGTTTTTCGCTATTATTCACCGAATCCACGTAAGGATTCAGTAAAAACATTCCATGCTTATTTAGATTTGCACAAAAACAATCCAAATCTAGATATTCAAATGCTACCTGCATCCGTGATGTTTGGGCGTTCACCTGGGCGTGAAGGCCATACTCCAGCACCGCCACTGAAGCTGTTAAACGGTATCCAAAAGTTCTTTGCAGTTTTATGGTTAGGGCGTGACAGCTTTGTGCGTTTATCACCGATTGTCTCAATTGGGAAAATGGCACAAGACCACGGTACAGACACTATTATTGCCAACAAACTCGCTCGTGTCGCGCGTATTCACTATTCGCGCCAACGCTTAGCAGCAGTTGGGCCAAAACTTCCTGCACGTTATGAACTGTTTAATAAGCTATTGACGTCAAAAGCGATTGAAAAAGCCGTTGAAGACGAAGCGCGCAGTAAAAAAATCCCACTCAAAAAAGCCCAGCAAAATGCCGTTGGGATGATGGAAGAAATTGCGGCCAATTTCTCTTATGAAGCCGTACGTTTAACCGATAGAGTTCTTAGTTGGACTTGGAACCGCCTTTATCAAGGTATCAATGTTCAGCACGCTGAACGGGTTCGCCAACTCGCACAAGACGGCCATGAAATCGTTTATGTCCCCTCTCACCGCAGCCATATGGACTACTTACTGCTCTCATATGTGCTATACCATCAAGGGCTAGTGCCGCCTCATATCGCAGCGGGGATCAATCTTAATTTCTGGCCAGCAGGGCCAATTTTCCGTCGCTTAGGGGCCTTTTTTATTCGCCGAACGTTCAAAGGCAATAAACTGTATTCGACCGTTTTCCGCGAATATTTAAGTGAACTGTTTGCACGTGGTTACTCCATCGAATACTTTGTGGAAGGTGGGCGCTCACGTACCGGTCGTTTATTACAACCGAAGACAGGTACTCTCTCAATGACATTGCAAGCGATGTTGCGCGGTGACTCACGCCCTATCACTATTGTTCCTATCTATATTGGGTATGAACATGTCATGGAAGTAGGAACTTACGCCAAAGAACTTCGTGGTGCAGAAAAAGAGAAAGAAGGCTTTTTCTCCATGGTTCGCGGGTTACGTAAATTGCGCAACTTAGGTCAAGGGTATGTTAACTTCGGTCAACCTATTTCTTTACCTCATTACCTCAATCAGCGTGTACCTGATTGGCGCGACTCTATCGATCCTATCGAACCACAAAGGCCGACCTGGTTAAACCCAACGGTCAGTTCGTTAGCTGATAACATTATGGTTAATATTAATAATGCAGCCGCAGCCAATGCGATTAACCTCTGTGCGACCGCATTGCTGGCATCTCGTCAACGCTCGCTCACTCGTGAGCAACTGATTGAACAAGTCGAATGTTACCTGCAATTATTACGCAACGTGCCATACACCGCAGATGCAACAACCCCAAATAAAACAGCAGAGCAATTGTTAGAACATGCTTTGCAAATGGATAAATTCGAAGTCGAAAAAGACAGCATGGGGGATATTATTATCCTTCCTCGTGAAAATGCCGTCTTAATGACCTATTACCGCAACAATATCCATCATTTATTGGTATTACCATCTCTAATAACTAGCATTGTGTTACACCATGAGCGCATTAGTCGCCAAGATATTCACTATCAAGTCGGTCAAATTTATCCGTTCTTAAAAGCAGAACTGTTTATGCGTTATAACAGTGATGAGCTACATGAAGCGGTAGATACGCTGATCGATGAACTGAATAACCAAAAACTAATTTGCTTAAGAGAAGACGATATTGTGGTGTTAAATCCTCGCCGTATTCGTCCATTACAGCTTTTAGCCGCTGGTGTACGTGAAACCTTGCAACGTTATGCAATCACATTATCATTACTCAACGCGAGCCCTGAAATCAGCCGTAATACGTTGGAAAAAGAAAGCCGTATCCTTGCGCAACGTCTTTCTGTCTTGCATGGTATTAACGCACCTGAATTCTTTGATAAAGCGGTATTCTCGACATTAGTCGATACCCTCAGAGAAGAAGGCTACATTGATAATAATGAAAATGATATTTTTGTTACCAATGCACAAAAACTGTATGCCGTTCTGGCCCGCTTGATGTCACCGGAAATCCGTTTGACCATTGAAAGTGTTAGCCAAGATGATGAGTTTTCTGAAGAAAAGCCAAGTGAAAGCGCGCAGTCTCAGGAACAAGAGAAAAGCTAATCGCGTTTTCTCAGCTCAATAAAACAAAAAAGGTCATGTTAGAAATAACATGACCTTTTACTTTGGCTCAATAAAGGCAATTTAAAAATAACTGACAAGAATACCAATGAACAAAATTAAGCCAACAAAGTTATTATTCATAAAAGCTTTAAAGCAAGGCGCACGTTCACGATTAGCCATTAATTGCTGCTGATAGATAAATAGACCCGCTACGAGCACCAATGAAATATAATAAAGAGTACCTAAACCCGCCAGTGAGCCTATCACCAATAAGAAGCCAACCATCAGGAATTGCAGTAACCCAATAATTAATTTGTCATACTGCCCGAATAAAATAGCGGTTGATTTCACACCAATTTTTAAATCATCATCACGGTCTACCATCGCATACTGAGTATCGTAGATCACAGACCAAATAATATTAACTAAAAACAGTAACCAACAAACAACAGGTAAAGTTTCGCCAACAGCAGAGAAAGACATTGGGATTGACCAACCAAAAGCCGCGCCTAATACCACTTGAGGTAAGTTACTGACCCTCTTAACAAAGGGATAAACCCATGCCAAGGCCAAACCGGCAACTGACAACCAAATAGTCATTGAATTGAGTGTTAAAACCAGCAGGAAAGAAAGGCCAACAAGGCTTGCAAACAATATTTTTGCTTCTTTTTCTGTCACGTCACCACTCGGGAGAGGGCGGTGTTTAGTCCGCTCTACGTGGCCATCAAAATGGCGGTCAGCAAAGTCATTAATGACACAGCCAGCGGCACGCATAAAAAATACGCCAGCAGTAAAGACAATTAAAAGATGTAAACTTGGCGTACCTTGAGCCGCAATCCATAATGCCCAATACGTCGGCCACAGTAGCAACAGTGAACCAATGGGTCTATCAATACGCATTAAACGGCTGTATGCATGCCATTTACTTAGCGTCATACTTCCCTCCACTTTGTCGTGCTCCTTTTCGAATTCCATCATACTTCAAATTGGGTATATTTTAATACCACCAAACTCTACAACTTACTGATTTATATTTGTTGGCATAGTGTCATTGCAGAGACCTGAAAATTCAAAATACTTAGGATAGTTAACGATATGCAGGTGATTCAGGTAAAAATATTTCTGTTAATAATAAGGGTTTATCCGATAACCTTAACCGAGAACAACGCACCCAACGATTTGCGCAAGAACCAATATGGATATAATCTCGAGTTAAACTATCGCGGCTAAATAAATAACGTCCTAATGGCATTCTCCCAATATCCACCAATTGCTGGTCATCATCGGTCAGTGTCTCTTCAGGGATTACAGTTCGGCCCAGTAACCAAGGGATACCATCACCATACATGACAACTTCTCTGACCCAATAGCGCTGGCTTTTAGGTAAAGACTGCACTTCATCTGCACTCAGCTTATCTTGCGATACATAGCACTCTAAATAAGGTATCACGGTCACTTGCTGGCTATGCTGCTCAAAACGCTTTGTCATTGAGCCAAGCTCTAATAGCCAATCTAATATATTAGCAGGCACTATTTTATCGTTTTTATCGTTCTCCGCCAGCCAATGAATCGGCTGAGAAGTAAAAAGCGTTTCATCCATTACTTAAAATTCCACCATGAATAACATGGTTATGATTTACTGTATTTCTTACGCAATAGGATATCACGTTGTTTTACGACAAGGTTAAAGTTAGCTAAAAATTTATATAAAAAGTCACATTTTCAACACAAAATGTAAAAATATAGTGAAAAATATTTTAATTACTAGCGAGTTATCGATAATAATAAAATTTATTAATATCATAATAAATTTTATTTAATTGCTTGAAAAACGAACAATTTAACAATAGTCAGTTGAACAATATAAGGCAGGAGCTCCCTACCTTATATTGAAGTATTTAAATAATACGTTGTTAACTTATCGCCAAGCTTTATAGCTGTTAATCAGACCATTGGTCGAACTATCATGGCTACTCACCGTATCACTATTTTCTAATTCAGGCAGAATACGGCTTGCGAGCTGTTTGCCTAATTCCACACCCCATTGGTCGAAAGTGAAAATGTTTAAAATCGCCCCTTGGGTGAAAATTTTGTGCTCATACATCGCAATCAATGCACCTAACGAATAAGGTGTGATTGATTTCAATAAGATGGAGTTAGTTGGGCGGTTACCTTCAAACACCTTATAAGGCGCAACATATTCCATATCTGCGACATTCTTCCCTTGCGCAGCAAACTCGGCATCAACCACTTCACGAGTTTTACCAAATGCTAATGCTTCCGTTTGCGCAAAGAAATTAGATAATAATTTTTCGTGATGATCCCCTAACGGGTTATGGGTTACCGCAGGTGCGATAAAATCACATGGGATCATCTTCGTTCCTTGGTGGATCAACTGATAAAACGCATGTTGACCGTTGGTTCCCGGCTCCCCCCAAATAATCGGGCCTGTTTGATAAGTAACAGGTTTTCCATCACGATCAATATATTTACCGTTCGATTCCATATTGCCTTGTTGGAAGTAAGCGGCAAAACGATGCATGTATTGGTCGTATGGCAGAATCGCTTCAGTTTCCGCTTCAAAAAAATTGTTGTACCAAATGCCAATCAAACCTAACAACACAGGGATGTTCTTTTCTAGCGGCGTTTGGGTAAAATGTTTATCCATCGCATGGGCACCGTTCAATAATTGAACGAAATTATCAAAGCCGACCGATAAAATAATGGATAAACCAATCGCTGACCATAATGAATAACGGCCACCAACCCAATCCCAAAATTCAAACATATTGTTGGTATCAATACCAAACTTCGCGACTTCTTCGCCATTTGTGGAAAGTGCCACAAAATGCTTAGCCACTTGGCTTTCATCTTTTGCCGCAGCCAAGAACCAATCGCGAGCAGAATGCGCATTAGTCATGGTTTCTTGGGTTGTAAAGGTTTTTGACGCAATTAAAAACAGGGTTGTTTCTGGGTTCAGCTTTTTCAGTGTTTCCGCAATTTGCGTACCATCCACGTTCGATACAAAGTGCATGTTTAGATGGTTCTTGTATGGACGCAGTGCTTCTGTCACCATGAATGGACCAAGGTCTGAACCACCAATACCGATGTTCACCACATCCGTAATCGCTTTACCGGTATAACCTTTCCAATCACCACTAATAATGCGCTGGCTAAATTGCTGCATTTTATCCAATACCGCGTTCACTTCTGGCATGACATCTTTGCCATCAACATAAATAGGCGTGTTATCACGGTTACGCAAAGCGGTATGTAGTACTGCACGGTCTTCAGTACGGTTAATTTTCTCACCTTGGAACATACTGTTAATAGCGCTTTCTAGCTCTGTTTCTTTTGCTAAAGCCAATAAATGTTCCAATGTTTCTTGAGTAATTCTATTTTTGGAGAAATCCACTAAGATTTGACCATCGAACGTCGCCGAAAAATGAGTAAAGCGGTCTTTATCCTGTGCAAACAAATCACGCATATGGACATTTTTCATTTGCGCAAAATGTTGCTCTAGCGCCCGCCATGCAGCCGTTTGGCTTGGATTAATACTTCTCATGGATAACACTCTCCAAATAATTTTAAATAGAAATAGATTGTACCCCGTCACGAAAACGAGACTTATCGGTTTTCTGCGTTATATTGATATTCCCCAATTCTGCCGCACTTTTCCAGACTTAATTGCCCCTTTTATTGAAATACGCACTTTCTAGACCAATGAGCATACAAAAGTATGTGATTCAGCTAGCTGAACGCTAATCAACACCCATACAGCTTGAAGTATGGCGAGTATATACCCTAAATAATTCAAGTTGCATGTAGGCGACAAGCGAAGATAGACCGATGAGCATACAAAAGTATGTGATTCGGTTATCTGAGCGCAGTCAACACCCATGCAGCTTGAAGTATGACGAGTATGACGGGTACATTGAGAAAAGCGATAATAAATTACCTATCATTAGAATTACTGATTTCCTTCGATTCCTGATTGACGCCATCCTATTTACCCGATAAATCTATATAAAGATTAGGTTTAACCAAAGGGATTGACACCATGAATATCGCAGCGTCTTCAGCAGACAACCATCAGTATGTTATCGCCAAATTTGGCGGTACCAGCGTTGCTAACTTTGAAGCAATGAATAACAGCGCCAATATCGTACTTTCCAACCCAAATGTACGAGTTGTGGTACTTTCAGCTTCTGCTGGCATTACCAATTTATTAATCGAGCTGGCCGAAGGCTGCGATGCAGATAAACGCAATGAACTACTGAAAAAAGTGAAGGATATTCAATACTCAATTATTGATAACCTACAAACTGCTGATGTTATTCGTGAAGAAATCAATCGCTTACTCGATAATATTGCTCATTTAGCTGATTCGGCTGCTTTAGCCACTTCTGACGCATTAACCGATGAAATGGTGAGTCACGGCGAATTAATGTCAACCTTGCTATTTGTTGAAGTACTACGCCAACGCAACGCTAACTCCCAATGGTTTGATGTACGCAAAGTAATGAGAACCAATGACAGCTTTGGCCGTGCTGAACCAGAACTTGCTCAGCTAAAAGCATTGTCAGAGCAGCAACTCATGCCACGCCTTGCCGAGTCAGTTGTGATCACCCAAGGGTTTATTGGCCGTGATGAAAAAGGCCGCACAACAACTCTTGGTCGTGGTGGAAGTGACTACACCGCTGCCCTGTTAGCCGAGGTTCTTAATTTATCACGTGTCGATATTTGGACTGATGTTCCTGGAATTTACACCACTGACCCTCGCGTCGTACCGAGTGCCCAACGCATTGATGAAATTGCTTTCGATGAAGCGGCTGAAATGGCGACCTTTGGCGCAAAAATTTTGCATCCTGCGACACTCCTTCCTGCAGTACGCGCAGGGATCCCTGTTTTTGTTGGTTCAAGTAAAGCGCCCGAAGCTGGCGGCACCATTGTGTGTGATAAAACCACTAATCCACCGCAATTTAGGGCATTAGCACTGCGCCGTAAACAAACGCTACTCACCTTGCACAGCCTAAAAATGCTGCACGCACGCGGTTTCTTAGCGGAAATTTTCACCATTTTACTGCGCCACAATATTTCAGTGGATTTAATTACGACTTCAGAAGTCAGTGTGGCACTAACCTTAGACACAACAGGCTCAACAGGAACTAACGGCAGTTTACTCACCAATGCGCTAATGACTGAGTTATCCGCATTATGTCGTGTCGAAGTGGAAGAGGATTTAGCGCTCGTCGCAATCATTGGTAATGAGCTGTCGCAAGTGAATGGCCTAGGAAGACAAATTTTTGGCGCACTTGAGTCATTCAATATTCGCATGATCAGCTATGGCGCGAGTAGCCACAATATTTGTTTATTGGTACCCGGAAATGATGCTGAAGAGATTGTTCGTACCTTGCACAGTAATTTATTTGAATAGTGTGGAAGTTTGATCAAAATACCAGAAGGCGATCGTGACGATCGCCTTCTATATTATGCAGTTAATCCCCTCCAGCCTGTTTGCTGGGTTGTGTAACATTGCTGGTGTATTGCAGCATCTTGCCCGTCACACCGTTATTCTGTTTTAAAAGCGCCAAGTTCCCTTTTGCAGTTTCATTACCGAGTTCTACTGCTCGTTCAAACCACATTACCGAACGGAAAATATTTTTTTCACCGCCCTCGCCTCGTGCATACATCACCGCAAGGTTATTTTGAGCATCGCTATTCTTTTTAAATGCCGCTTTTTCCAGCAATTGCCGTGCTCTGTGTGTGTTTTTCGCCACACCTGTTCCCGTTAAATAAAAGATAGCTAACTGGTTTTGAGCCTCAATGCTATTTTCTTGAGCAATCAGCAACCAACTCAAAATGTCATTCACATCAACATTTTTCAGCTCTCCAGACACATACAGTTCTGCTAACTTAATTTGAGCCTCTTTACCATCACTGTTGGCGAGTGATATATACCACTCAACAGCCTTTTTGGGGTCTTTTTTAACCCCGCCTAACCCTTTTTCATAGAATTCAGCTACCTTCATTCCTGCATCTTGGGATTCATTTTGTGCAGCACGTTCATACCAGATAAAGGCTTCAGCAAGGTCTTTGCCAACGCCATTGCCTTGTTCATAGGCTTTCGCAATCGCCAATTGAGCCGCAATATTGTTCTGTTGCGCCGCGCGTTTATACCAGTACATTGCTTGGTAGCTATTTTTTTCTATTGCGCTATGGCCTTCTTGATAAAAGTCCCCCATATTTACTTGCGCTGTTGCAGAGCCCATATTGGCGGCTTGGCGATATAAGTAAATCGCCATTTCATCATCCAGTTCTACGCCTTCACCATTTTCATACATCACCGCTAAGTTATTCACTGCGGCTGCAATATTATTGCCCGCACTTCTTTCATACCACTCACGCGCCTTTTGGTAGTCAATACCACCACCTAAACCATCATGATAAAATAGCCCCATGGCAAACTGTGCGTTAGCGTGTTCTTGCTCTGCGGCTTCTGCATACCATGCTTTCGCTTGCTTTAAATTTTGCTCAACACCAATACCATGTTCATATAAGTAACCCATCGCATATTGGCAATAAGCATCGCCTTTTTCGGCACCTCGGCGATACCACTTTTCCGCTTGTTGGTATTTTTCCTGATTTTGCAGCAACATCCCTAAATAATAGTCTCCATCCGTATTATCTCGGTCAGCCACTTTTTTAAACCAGCGGTAAGCCTCTTTCTCATTGACCGCTAGAAATTCAGTCCCATCCATATAAGCAAGCCCAACATCTACCATCGCCTCTTCATCACCAGCATTCGCTAGCTTTAATTTGGCTTTGAACTCATCAGGCATAGGCGTACTTTTAGGCTGTGCCTGTAGCGTATCCGGTTTATTTTTCGTCGAAGGCGCTTCAACGATATTGCCAGCTTGCGCAAGGGAAATACCGCTAACATAGAGAACTAACAGAAAAGAACGTAATTTCATCACCATGACCCATTTATTGGCGTTATGTCATTAACATATCATTCCAATAAAAAATTCATAAGGGATGTTGGCTGAAAAAGTAGAATTACAAAGGAATTATTCAGAAAACGGAGGAGACGCCAGTTTCTTGCTGAAACTTTTGTCTCCTTAATAAGCTACAGTTCTTAATTAACGCGGTAACCACCGTGTTTGCTGGCAAATAAATTAAATTTACCCCACTCAATTAGCAGAGCTTCCAATGTGCGATAGCTAATCTTACACAGCTCAGAGATCTGAGAAACCACAAAGTGGTTTTCGCTAACCAGCTCTGGTGAAAAGACTTCGGCAATCCATTCACACTCTTTCGTAGTCACCAGCCAACCATCATTGGTCGAAAATTTATGCACGGGTACCATACCGTCTTTAGGGCTTTCTTGGGATAACAGCTTATTTTCATCGAGTTGGGCTTGATGAAAAGCCGTGATTTCCTCCTCTGAAGGGATAGGTTCCACCGCTAAATTTTCTTCTAAAAACAGATAAATCTCTTCTGCTCTCGCAGGCGTTAGCTCACTTCTTAACCAAATCTGATTAAAACAGTGCTCACCCAGTGAATCATCGGTATCAAGCTTGTCCATGATCTGTAACACACTCATCATGGCACTCACCGCATCTTCACTCATCATAAAGGTTTCAGGCGCCGCGCTGTTTTGGATCTGATAAGGAAAAACTGCCGAGCGTGGCAGTTCTTCTTCAATAATAAATTCATAGCTCATCATTGGACCCCTCTAATGTATTACCTATAAGATGGTGCCGAATACATGAAAAATCAATATATTGATCTTGTTTTAATCTTCAGGATCATAAGCTAAGTTTGGCGCTAACCAACGTTCTAACTCTGTCACTGACATCCCTTTGCGTTTTGCGTAATCCTCAATTTGGTCTTTTTGTAGCTGAGCTACCGCAAAATATTTACTTTCTGGATGACTAAAATACCAGCCTGACACTGAGGCGCCTGGCCACATCGCATAAGAACTGGTGAGCTGCATACCAATTTTTGCTTCCACATCAAGTAACTGCCAAATTTTTGCCTTTTCTGTATGCTCAGGGCAAGCCGGGTACCCCGGTGCAGGACGGGTTCCTTGGTAATTTTCACGAATAAGCTCTTCATTACTCAAGTTTTCATCAGCCGCATAACCCCAATAACGCATACGGACTTGTTGGTGTAGATATTCAGCAAACGCTTCCGCTAGTCTATCCGCCAGCGCTTTAACCATGATTTTATTATAATCATCATGCTGTTGTTCATATTCATCAGCAAGCGCATCTTCTTCTAAGCCCCCAGTCACAGCGAAAGCCCCAATATAGTCAGCTTTACCGCTATCCTTTGGCGCGACAAAGTCAGATAAACAATAGTTTGGAAATTCCGTTTTTAAGGTTTGTTGGCGTAAATTCAGCCCCATCACTTGCACCTGGTTTCGCGACTCATCGGTATAAATTTCCACATCATCCCCAACCCGGTTTGCAGGGAATAAGCCAAAAATACCTTTTGGTGTTAATAAGCCGTCTTTATCTAGCTTATCTAACATATTATTAGCGTCTTTCAATAGCTTACGAGCTTCAGAACCCACCACTTCATCTTCTAAAATTCGCGGATATTTACCTGCTAAAGACCATGTCATAAAAAATGGCGTCCAGTCTATATAGCCTCTCAAGGTTGAAATAGGTGCTGTGACTTCTTGAATACCAAGGAATTTTGGTACCGGAGGTTGGTAATTTTGCCAATCAATCTTCACTGCATTCGCTCGCGCCACATCCAATGCTACAGGGGGGGTTTTTGGCCTTCTACGGCCATGTTGCTGACGAACGGTTTCATATTCACGGCGAGTTCGCGCCACAAAATCTGCTTTTTGTGTTTCTGATAATAATGCAGCCACCACTCCCACGGTGCGTGAAGCATTTTGCACATAAGTCGTTGGCCCACTATAGTTCTGCTCAATTTTTACAGCGGTATGTGCCTTTGATGTTGTTGCTCCACCTATCAATAATGGCAAGGTAAACCCTTGTCTTTCCATCTCTTTTGCCACATGCACCATTTCATCAAGCGATGGCGTGATCAACCCAGACAAACCAATGATATCAACGTTCTCTTCACGTGCTGTTTTTAGAATAGTTTCACACGGAACCATCACACCTAAGTCAATGATTTCATAGTTATTACATTGCAATACAACCCCAACAATATTTTTACCAATATCATGAACATCGCCTTTTACGGTAGCAAGCAAGATTTTTCCTGCACTACTACCTGATTGCTTAAGCTCTTGAATATAGGGTTCTAAATAGGCTACAGCTTGTTTCATCACCCGAGCAGATTTCACCACTTGAGGTAAGAACATTTTGCCTTCCCCAAATAGGTCACCAACCACATTCATACCGTTCATTAAAGGGCCTTCAATCACTTCGATTGGGCTGGAAGCACGTTGGCGAGTTTCTTCCGTATCTTCAATGATAAATTCGGTAATCCCTTTCACTAGTGCATACTCAAGGCGCTTTTCCACTTCCCAACTACGCCATTCTGCTTGTTGAACTTGTTGCTCTCCAGCCCCTGCTCCACGGTATTTTTCCGCCAGCTCAAGTAAGCGTTCAGTGCTGTCATCACGGCGGTTTAAAATCACATCTTCAACAGCATCTTTTAATTCCGCGGGTAAATCATCATAGATGGCAAGCTGCCCTGCATTAACGATCCCCATATCCATTCCATTACGAATGGCGTAATACAAGAAAACAGCATGAATTGCTTCACGGACAGGGTCGTTCCCTCTAAATGAAAAGGAGACGTTGGAAACCCCACCAGAAATCATCGCATGAGGTAACTGAGCCTTGATATCCTTACAGACTTCAATAAAATCAACTGCATAGTTATTATGCTCTTCGATTCCGGTGGCTACGGCAAAAATATTCGGGTCAAAAATGATATCTTCAGGTGGGAAGCCCACCTCTTCGGTAAGGATCTGATAAGCACGGCGGCAAATTTCAATTTTCCGCTCACGTGTATCTGCTTGGCCAACTTCATCAAATGCCATGACGACCACGGCAGCACCATATTTACGCAATAATTTAGCGTGCTCAATAAACGCCTCAACCCCCTCTTTCATTGAGATTGAGTTAACTATCCCCTTACCTTGTATACACTTAAGCCCCGCCTCGATCACTTCCCATTTTGAGGAGTCAATCATAATCGGCACGCGTGCAATATCTGGCTCGCCAGCAATTAGATTCAAGAAACGTACCATCGCTGCATGGGAGTCCAGCATTCCTTCATCCATATTGATGTCGATGATTTGTGCGCCATTTTCAACTTGCTGACGCGCTACATCTAAGGCTTCTTGGTAATTTTCTTCTTTAATCAGCCGCTTAAATTTTGCCGAACCAGTCACGTTGGTTCTTTCCCCAACGTTCACAAATAATGATTTTTCGCCAATATTTAGTGGTTCTAAACCGGATAAGCGGCATTCAACAGGGAGTGACGGTAATTGACGTGGCGTGATGCCTTTTACTGCTTCTGCCATTTTTTTGATATGTAATGGCGTCGTTCCACAACATCCACCAACAATATTCAAGAACCCTGCGGTTGCCCATTCATGAATTTGTTCAGCCATATTTTGTGCATCAAGGTCATACTCTCCAAACGCATTTGGTAGCCCCGCATTAGGGTGCGCGCTAACATAACATTCAGCAATCCTCGATAATTCAGAAATGTACTGACGAAGTTCATCAGGGCCTAATGCACAGTTCAAGCCAAATGATATCGGCTGCGCATGGCGCAATGAGTTATAAAATGCTTCTGTTGTTTGTCCTGATAATGTACGGCCAGAGGCATCCGTGATCGTACCCGAGATCATAATTGGCAGAGAAACACCCAAAGCTTCCAGTTCGGTTTCTACCGCAAAGATCGCGGCTTTCGCATTCAATGTGTCAAAAATGGTTTCGATCATGATCAGATCCACACCGCCTTTCACTAAGGATCGTGTAGATTCGCGATAAGCTTCAACGAGTTGATCAAAGGTAATATTGCGATAAGCCGGATCATTTACATCAGGAGAAATAGACGCGGTACGGTTTGTCGGGCCTAATACGCCAGCGACATAACGCGGCTTTTCAGGGGCTCTATGTGTCCACTCGTCGGCACACTCACGGGCAAGGCGCGCAGCAACTTCGTTAATTTCAGCGGAAAGCGATTCCATTTTATAATCAGCCATCGCAATGGATGTTGAGTTAAAGGTATTGGTTTCAACAATATCCGCCCCAGCTTCAAAATATTGAGAATGAATATCACGAATGATATCTGGTTGAGTTAAGACTAATAGGTCGTTATTTCCCTTTAGATCACTCGGCCAATCCGCAAATCGTTCACCGCGAAACTGGGCTTCCGACAACTTATGTTGTTGGATCATTGTTCCCATTGCACCATCTAATACCAATATACGTTTTTTTAATTCTTGTTCTAATTGATTAACTTTTGCGGACACTGCACTGCCCTCCTGAAATGGAACACTGAGAAATAAGTCAAATTTTTACTTTTAACATCCTATCACAACTTCTCATGCGAAAATTCGCTGTTATGATGAGAGTTTTTCAAGGTTGCACAAGAGCACACTTTTCACTGATCCGATGAGTATTTTCAGGTGAAATAGTTCATAATAGAAGCAAAATGACAGTCAGGAGAGACTTAATGGCAACGGCACCAATTACTAAGAAACTTAAAAAAGCAAAAGGGCCGGCGAGTGGCGCAGCTGCAGCAGGACAAGTACAGTCATTAAGTCGTGGCTTAACACTGTTGGAATATATTTCCGAATCAACAGGGGGGATCGCCCTCACAGACCTTGCGATGCAAGCTGGCTTACCAAACTCAACAACACACCGCCTATTAATGACATTAGAACAACATGGTTTTGTTCGTCAAACGGGTGATTTAGGCCTATGGGTTATTGCTTCTCATGCTTTTATCATTGGTAGTAGCTTCTTAGAAAGTCGCAATTTATTAGCCCTTGTTCACCCGATACTGCGCCGCTTAATGGATGAATCAGGGGAAACCGTCAACTTAGCGATCCTAGACCATACCGAGTACGATGCCGTTATTGTTGACCAAGTACAATGTAATGCGCTAATGAGAATGTCAGCACCGATCGGTGGAAAACTGCCATTACACGCCTCGGGGGCAGGTAAAGCATTCATTGCTAACTTACCGGAAGATAAACTAATTCCACTTTTAAGCCGTAAAGGTTTACATGCTTATACGCCTTATACATTAACTAACCCATCAGCCTTAAAAGAGAATTTACAACAGGCTAAAAAACAAGGCTTTTCTTATGATGACGAAGAGCATGCTTTAGGGTTACGCTGTATTGGAGCTTGTATTTATGATGAGCACAAAGACGCTTTTGCAGCCATTTCTATTTCAGGCCCATTATCTCGTATCACCGATGACCGCATTACTGAATTAGGCGCCATGGTTATCAAAGCTGCAAAAGAAATAAGCCATGAATATGGCGCAAACCGCTAACCAAACAGTAAAAGTGAAATACGAAACAACTTGTATTTCACTTTGAATCAACCTAATAGAGCATTTTCACTTCCTGCTAGTCGCCTTGCTGATTTGTCGAAACATTAGGCAACTGCGAGGTCTTCTCAAATAACTTAAATTTTTGCATATCACGATACTTTTCAATGAGTGCCAACGCGATAGCCTCTGTTTCAGCGTCCGCTTGTCCTTCAATATCCCGCGGGCGGAAATGCAATTGGAAAGCACGTAATATTTTTTTCGTCTGTGGATCTAACTTACCTGATAACGGAATTGTTGAGTAACCATAATAATTAAGCGCTTTTTGAACGCGTAGCACGTTTGCAGGCTCATTGGCATTACGCCCCGCTAGAAATTTAGTCACTGTGTTAGGGTCTGGCCAAGCGCCTATTCCATTTTGAGCAAGACGTTGCCATGGAAATGCCTTACCCGGATCTTGCTTGCGCAGTGGAGCAATATCACTGTGGCCAATAATATTCTCTGGGGGAATATTATACCGCTGCATAATATCTTTGACGAGAGGGATCAAGGCAACAATTTGCGCTTCATTATAAGGGGCCCAATGCAGTTTTCCTTTTACATCCTTTTGCAATCCTGCATTGACGATTTCAATTCCAATAGAAGTATCATTCAGACCATTATGCTGTCGCCAATAGCTTTCACCTGCATGCCATGATTTTAACGATTCAGGAACGAGCTGTAACACAACAGGCAGACCATTTTTAGTTTCAGGTACACTCGGAACAAGGTAATGGGAACTCACTTTGCCTTGTGTTAGCAGAGTTATAGAATGCGCATCATCAGAGACTGTATAGTGAATAATGATATATTGAATACGTTGACTACTATTTTTTGATGGGTAACGGTTATCAAGATAGTAACCGTTGTTCGAAGCCGAACAGCCTAATAGCAAAAAGGCAAATAATATCCCTATATACTTGAACATCGAACCATAACCTTCATCTATTATTCATTAAGCTTTATTTAAGCATTGTGTCGTCAGCAATACTATCAATTTTCATGCATCAACAGCACTGCGACGCCTTTTATTCATAAGAATATAGATAAGAGACAATAAAATAAATCTTTAAATACATCATGTTAAAACCTTTTTAGCTCATATTAGAAACAAAAAAGGCTTTAATATTTACTAGAACGGTCTCCTTACCTAAAATGGTAGGAAACATTGGAAGAAACAGAGATAAACTCCAGAAAACTTGTCATTATGAACACTAATAAATTCACTTTAAAAATAAAAAAACATGAAATTGATTATTCTTATTTCTATAATTTAATTCCAAATTATTTTCAATTTTAAATACTTACCATAAAATTTATTTTTCTAGCGTTCTGAAAAATTAATCATCTAGTTCCCTATACGTATAAGTGACACCCCATTCTTATACTAAAAACCTTTAAAGAAAATAAATTATTTATAATAATTTCATAAATAGAAAATAAAAAGCATTTTACTTTGGTTACCACTAACTCATTTTTTCATATTCAACCTGCTTAGCAATAATTTTAGTAATTTCATTAATATCGATGTCTAAAAAAATCACAATTTCAATCAGTTTATCTAAACTCAACTTATTAATACCTAACTCATATCGTGATACTTGCTGTTGACTCAAATGAATAATTTCGCCTAACTCATTCCCTGATAATCCTTTACTTACTCTAGCCTTACGTAAATGATTACCTAATAATGCATAAACATTTTTATTTTTAGCGATATGCATAACCATCTCCTAAATTTAAATAAGACAAATAATTTAGCTAGTATTACTCATTATAAAATTAATTATCACCTTTTAAAATAGTTATGAACAATCAAAGATGGCAAGAACAATAGGTAAACATCATCTTTATATACAAAAAAAAGAGACCCCAGTCATATTTACAAAGTAATCCATTGCTTTATAAAAGTTTTTCTCTTTTTGGTATAAAATAATATTTATATATATTTTTTTTGATCAAATCGATATTTTAATATATTTTTACATTTTAAATGTAACTAGCAATGATTAGCAACCAATAAAAACAATTGTATAATTTTCATTATTAAACTATTTTATTGCATGTATTGATTTTATTTTATGTATTGATTTTATGCATACATAAACTTGAGTTTACTTATTTTTTATATCAAAAATAAATAGACTAATTATCTGATTTAGGTCTAAAAACAACAATACCAGACTTTCCTTTTAAATAATCACTCAATTCAATATCAATGACCTGAAGATTTCCACGTAGTGAAGAAGCATTTCTAAATATTGTCTTGTTCCCCCTACGTATTACAACCCCCACATGGCTGACATCTAACCCATTATCCTTTGAATAAATACCAATGTAATCCCCTGCATTCAACCTCAACACCAAGTCATCATCTACATATTCTGTTGGAATATAGGTTATTAACCTATTTTTAACCGGCAATCCCGATATATACATCTGATTATGGTTTTTAAAATTAAGTCGTTTATTTACCTTAACTGCATGTGAACTTATTTCATTGGTAATATCGACCACAATTGCTTCAGGTTCTTGTGCCCAATCAGAAAAAAAATGCCGACGATGTTTAAATGTAATATTTTGACTGATATAACGAATATTGATTAAATTTAAAACAAACTGTTCATAGTTTTTAGAACGCTTAAAAGCTTCGGTGTACTCTATAAATGTCATACAGTCCATTTCTTTCAAATTAATGACTAATTCTTCGGCTGATAACGGACTCATATTCAATGTTTGCTTATTATAAGGCGTCGTTAAAAAACGTTGAGTCATTGCATCAATTTTGTCTGCTTGTGACGCATTATGTAATTGCATTGCTGCTTGCTCATTAAAAACTTCATTTAAGACTTTATATGAGCCCGAAACTAAAATCACTTCAGCCCTTACAAAATTTGCCAATAGCAATATACATGCCGCTATAGCTAGCCTTAACATTCTTGCGCTCTTCTCATTGATACGACCTA
Source organism: Providencia huaxiensis (assembly GCF_002843235.3). Taxonomy (NCBI): domain Bacteria; kingdom Pseudomonadati; phylum Pseudomonadota; class Gammaproteobacteria; order Enterobacterales; family Morganellaceae; genus Providencia; species Providencia huaxiensis. Next base: position 4,282,083 of record NZ_CP031123.2, on the reverse strand, counting down.
ACCTTCTGTAATTATCTAATTGAATTTGATGATAAAATCATCAATAAAGCCACTATAGCATGCTTATTTGTCTATTTTCTACCCTGTCCATACCATAATATAAATTTGATTCAGATCACAGATAGCTTCGAATATTCATTTTCCATATTGCAACGCCTCCATTTTCATTGAACAATGTTACCGGTAACATTGATGCTATAGTACTCGAGCAAATAACGATAGGTACACCCCAAATTGACTTGCAGTTTGATTCATCATTTTACTGCGCTATGGAGCAATTATCATGAGCATGACCACCTCTAAAGTGACAAATCCTTCGGTGATCAATAAAGAACTTGATCGCATCACTCAACGTATCATTTCTCGTTCCGTGAAAACTCGAGCCGCTTACCTCAAGAAAATAGAGCAGGCTCGTAGTATGACTGTCCATCGAGCATCATTAGCTTGTGGTAACCTTGCCCATGGTTTTGCAGCCTGTCAAAGCGAAGAAAAACAAATTCTTAAAAGCATGACTCGCTCTGATATTGCTATCATCAATTCCTACAATGATATGCTTTCAGCGCATCGTCCATACGATAAGTATCCAGAGCAACTCAAAAAAGCATTATTAGAAGCCGGCTCGATTGGCCAAGTCGCTGCAGGTGTTCCCGCAATGTGCGATGGTGTAACCCAAGGTCAAGATGGGATGGAGTTATCGATGTTAAGTCGAGATGTCATTGCCATGTCAACCGCCATTGGTCTATCCCACAATATGTTTGATGGCGCACTCTATTTAGGCATTTGCGACAAAATTGTTCCTGGTTTAATGCTTGGTGCACTTTCATTCGGCCACCTTCCCGCAATATTTGTTCCAGCAGGCCCAATGGCTACGGGTTTACCAAATAAAGAAAAAGTTCGCATTCGCCAGCTGTATGCTGAAGGCAAGGTTGATAGACTCGCTTTATTAGAGGCTGAGGCTGCGTCTTACCATGGGATAGGTACCTGTACTTTCTATGGTACGGCTAACTCAAATCAAATGATGATGGAAGTGATGGGGTTACATCTACCCGGTGCGTCATTTGTACCGCCCGATTCTCCACTACGAGATGCATTAACAGAAGCCGCCGCACGACAAATTACACGTTTAACTGAGCAGTCAGGCCAGTATTTACCTATTGGTCAACTGGTTGACGAAAAAGTGATTGTTAACGGTATCGTCGCATTACTCGCGACGGGAGGCTCAACTAACTTAACCATGCATCTTGTGGCTATAGCAAGAGCCGCAGGGATCATTATCAATTGGGATGATTTTTCTGATATTTCTGCCATTGTTCCACTCATTTGCCGTATCTATCCTAATGGCCAAGCAGATATCAACCAATTCCAAGCTGCGGGTGGTGTAGCTTTACTTATCCGCCAGCTATTACAAAAAGGTTTATTGCACAACGATGTCCATACCGTCGCAGGATTTGGTCTAACAAATTACACCTTGGAGCCTTGGTTAAACAATGGCCAACTTGCATGGCGAGAAGGACCAGAGTCCTCATTCAATCTGGATGTTATTGCTGATATAGACCGCCCTTTCTCTCCTCATGGAGGCACAAAATTACTGTCTGGTAATTTAGGACGCGCAGTGATGAAAACATCAGCTGTTCCTGAAGAAAATCAAATTATTGAGGCTCCAGCAGTCGTATTTAACAATCAAAATGAGATTGCCGCACACTTTGAAGCAGGTGAACTCAATAAAGATTGTATCATCGTTGTCCGCTTCCAAGGGCCATCTGCAAATGGCATGCCTGAACTTCATAAGCTAATGCCGCCTCTTGGTGTACTTATGGATAAAGGCTACAAAGTCGCACTCGTTACTGATGGCCGCTTATCTGGAGCGTCTGGCAAAGTACCCTCCGCAATTCATGTCACGCCTGAAGCTTACAATGGTGGACTGTTAGCAAAAGTAAAAAATGGCGATATTATTAGGGTAAATGCATTGACCGGAGAACTACAATTACTGGTTGAAGAAGAAGAACTCAATAAACGCCAACCCTTTGAGGCTGATTTAACTGCTGAGCGTAGTGGTTGTGGAAGGGAACTTTTCGGTGCATTAAGAAGACACTTATCAGGTGCCGAAGAAGGCGCTTGTAGCATTGATTTTTAATCTATTTTCATTGAATAGGAATAGAAAATGAATAATTGGAAAATGACCGCTGAAAGCGTATTAAAACAAGGCCCTGTCGTCCCTGTTATTGTTATTAAAAAATTAGAACAAGCGGTTCCTCTTGCAAAAGCATTAGTCAAAGGTGGTGTTAACGTTTTAGAAGTCACTTTACGCACTGAATGTGCTATTGATGCTATTCGCCTCATTGCGAAAGAAGTACCTGAAGCGATTATTGGCGCAGGCACTGTTATCAATGCAAAACAACTTGCTGAAGTCACTGAAGCTGGAGCACAATTTGCAATCAGCCCCGGCTTGACGGATGAATTGCTCAATGCCGCCACTAAAGGAAATATTCCTTTAATTCCAGGTATTTCAACCGTTTCTGAACTTATGCTTGGTATGCAATATGGCTTGAAAGCGTTTAAATTTTTTCCAGCAGAAGCCAACGGTGGGGTTAAAGCGTTAAAAGCCATTGCCGGCCCTTTCTCACAAGTCAAATTTTGTCCAACGGGTGGAATATCGCTAGCTAATTACCTTAGCTATTTAGAATTAGATAGTGTTCTGTGCATTGGTGGTTCTTGGCTCGTTCCTGAAGAAGCACTGAATTCAGGTAATTACGAAAAAATTACCCAACTTGCACAAGAGGCTGTACAAGGCGCCAAAAGATAGTGCGCCAAAAGATAGTGCCCCGAAAAACGGCTCAGTCACTTGCTGGGTCGTTTTTGTCCCTCTTTAATTAATACGATTAAAATTATGCAACCTCATTGAGTTTATGACAAAAACGTAATTCCTCACGATAAGCATAAACATCTTCTACGTACCCCGCCAAAATCCTATTTTGTAACTTTTGCCAATAATCTGCGGAAAATAAATCTGCATGATATTGTTGCAAGTAATGACGAATTTTCTCATTTTGGCAAATAAAAGAAGCAAACTCTTCAGGAAAAACATCTTGCTCACCAATGCTATACCATGGCTCACTCGATAACTCTTGCTCAGGGTATAATGGCTCAGGAATTTTACGAAAATTCACCTCTGTCATATAACAGATTTCATCATAATCATAAAAGACAACACGGCCATGACGCGTTACGCCAAAATTTTTAAACAACATATCTCCGGGGAAAATATTTGCAGCCGCTAATTGCTTAATCGCCAAACCATATTCATTCAATGAATGATGTAATTGCGCATCAGTGGCATTATCCATATAGATATTCAATGGGATCATCTTTCTTTCCATATACAGATGACGAATCAATATGTTATCGCCTAAATCTTCAATTTGAGATGGAGCTTCTTTCAATAACTCCGTCATTAGTTCATCGCTGATAGCAGATTTGCTAATCACAAAATTTTCAAACTCTTGGGTGTCAGCCATGCGACCAACTCTATCGTGCTCTTTAACCAAACGATAGCATTCTAAAACCCGTTCTCGTGTCACCTGTTTTTGTGGGGCAAATTGGTCCTTAATAATTTTAAAAACACGGTCGAACGAAGGCGATGTAAAGACTAACATCACCATTCCTTTCACGCCTGGAGCGACAGTAAATTGCTCTCGTGAAAAATTAATATAGGCGAGATACTCTCTGTAATACTCTGTTTTTCCATGTTTTTGACAGCCAATTGCCATATATAATTCAGCAATTGACTTACTGGGTAAAATCTCCCTCAACCAAAAAACCAGAGCTGCTGGAAAAGGGGCATACACCATAAAATAGGACCGAGCAAAACCAAACACAATACTGGCTTCATCAAACTCAGTTAAACAGGTATCGATATAAATGTACTGACAATCATCATGATGAATAGGGAGTAAGAATGGATAAACCTCATCATTAATATAAATTTTACCGACCAACCAAGCTGCCTTATTACGATAAAATAGCTCATTTGCGATATGGAAGCTGACTTTTTGGTTTTCAATATCGGGAAATCTTGTTTCCAATACATTGATAATACAATGAATATCGAAATCCAGATTCCGCCACTTTAGCCTTAGTGGTAATCCACTTAACATTGTAAACAATAATCCCTCTAAATTATTATTAACAACATATTCGCGAGATAACGGCCTAGGCGAAATAGAAAAGCGCCTCGCAGGCTGAGACGTAAAAATAAATAGGTTATCTTGTGTCAGCTCCCGATGCTGAAATAGCCGACAATAAACGGAATTAAAAAAGCTTTCTGCTATTTCAAACCTTGGGTAATCCGGTAATAAGGTTTTATAAATATTTTTTATTTGTGCCAATTTATCAGGGGTTAAAGATTGCACTAACCCCATAAACTGTAGCTGAGCGACAACTAAGCCAACATGATGGTCATACAATTGAATTCGTCTTTTCATCGCATGCTGAATGGCATGCCAATCTGCCTGTTCAAACCTTTCTTGTGCGCCTGAGGTTATTTCAAGGAAGCGGCCATATTGCGCATCAAAACCCTGTAAAATGGTTTGCGCTATTATCTGTTCTGTCGTCAATATCATAACCACTCCTATAAGAATACAGACTCACTTTGAATAAAAAACAGGCACTAAACGTGCCTGAAAAATTAACAGATATAGCTAACCAATAAAGACACCAGAAACACCGATTGAAAGGAAAATAATCTAACTAAAATTGCTCTTCTTCAGTTGAACCAGTTAAAGCCGTTACTGATGAAGCCCCACCTTGAATAACGGTTGTCACTTTATCAAAATAGCCGGTTCCTACCTCTTGCTGATGTGAAGAGAAGGTATAACCTTTATTCATTGCAGCAAACTCACATTCTTGAACTTTTTCAACATAATGTTTCATGCCCTCACCTTGTGCATAAGAGTGAGCCAAATCAAACATGTTGAACCACATGCTGTGAATACCTGCTAACGTAATGAATTGGAAGCGATAGCCCATCGCTGAAAGTTCGTCTTGGAAACGCGCGATCGTGCTGTCATCTAAATTCTTTTTCCAATTGAAAGATGGAGAACAGTTATAAGCCAATAGCTTACCTGGATATTTAGCATGAATAGCCTCAGCGAACTGTCTTGCTGCTTCAAGGTCAGGTTTTGACGTTTCGCACCAAACAAGATCTGCATATGGTGCATAAGCGAGCCCGCGGCTAATCGCTTGCTCAATTCCTGCTTTAGTACGGAAAAAACCTTCAGAGGTGCGTTCCCCAGTAACAAATGCCGCATCATAATCATCGCAGTCAGATGTTAAAAGGTCTGCTGCATCGGCATCCGTTCTAGCAACCAAAATAGTTGGTACACCTGAAACATCCGCCGCTAAACGAGCTGCAACCAGTTTTTGAATCGCTTCTTGAGTAGGAACAAGAACTTTCCCACCCATATGACCGCATTTTTTAACCGCGGCTAATTGGTCTTCAAAATGGACAGCTGCGGCCCCCGCTTCTATCATATTTTTCATGAGTTCGAAGGCATTTAATACACCACCAAAACCCGCCTCCGCATCTGCGACAATAGGTAAAAAATAATCAATATACTCTTTGTTGTCAGGGCCAATACCATTCGCCCACTGAATTTGGTCTGCACGACGAAATGTATTATTAATTTTCTTAACTACTGATGGCACTGAATCAACAGGGTAAAGTGATTGGTCTGGATACATACTCGATGACGTATTTGCATCCGCAGCAACCTGCCAACCTGATAAATAAATAGCTTCAATACCTGCTTTCGCTTGTTGTAGCGCTTGCCCACCCGTTAAAGCGCCCAGTGCATTTACATAGCCTTTCTTTGAACCACCATGTAACTGATCCCAAAAACGCTCTGCACCTTTGCGCGCTAAAGAGTGTTCAATATTCACAGAACCACGTAATTTCACCACTTCTTCGGCTGTATATGGGCGAGTAATGCCTTTCCAACGTGGTTTTTTCCACTCATTTTCTAATTCGGCAATTTGTTCTAAGCGCGATGTTGTCATGATCCACTTCCTTTATAAGAATATGTAGGGTTTATCGAATTTTTTATTTACTATGCTTAATCTAATAATTGGTATCCGGGGATAGTTAGGAATTCTATAAGTTCATCCTGTGTTGTAATGCGCCTCATCAGTTCTGCAGCCTCACGAAAACGACCGCTTTGAAAACGCTTATCACCAAGTTCTTTTTGAATAACTTGTAATTCCTCATCCAGCATTTCTTCAAATAAAGCCTTAGTGACTTTCTCACCGGTGGACAATGTTTTACCGTGACGGATCCACTGCCAAATTGAAGTCCGTGAAATTTCTGCTGTCGCAGCATCTTCCATCAAACCATAGATGGGTACACAGCCATTCCCTGAGATCCATGCTTCAATGTATTGAACCGCAACACGAATATTAGCTCGCATGCCTGCTTCTGTTCGCTCACCGGCACAAGGCTCTAATAGCTGGTCAGCCAAGATTTCTTCGTCGAAATCACGGGATACATGTAGCTGGTTTTGCTGCCCACCAAGAGCTTGATTAAACACGCTCATAACGGTATCCGCTAAGCCCGGATGTGCAATCCAAGAGCCATCGTGCCCATTTTTCGCTTCTAACTCTTTGTCTGCTTTTACTTTCGCTAAAATAGTTTCATTTTCTTGAGGATCTTTACTCGGTATAAAAGCAGACATTCCCCCCATCGCAAATGCACCACGGCGATGACACGTTTTAATTAATAAGCGCGAATAAGCACTTAAAAATGATTGTGTCATTGTGACAACTTGGCGGTCTGGCAAGACGCGATCTGCGTGCTCCTTCAGAGTTTTGATATAACTAAATATGTAGTCCCAGCGCCCGCAATTCAGCCCCACGATATGGTGGCGCATGTGGTACAAGATTTCATCCATTTGGAATACTGCGGGTAATGTTTCAATCAGTACGGTTGCTTTGATCGTGCCCCGAGGTATCCCCACCAAATCTTCAGCCATACTAAAGACATCGCTCCACCATTTTGCTTCCTCCCAAGATTCAAGTTTTGGGATGTAAAAATAAGGGCCACTCCCTTTTTTTAATAACGCTTGATAGTTATTAAAGAAGTAAATAGCGAAATCAAATAGGCCACCAGGGATCGGCTTCTCTCCTGATAAAACGTGTTTTTCATCTAAATGAAGGCCACGAACACGAGCAATCAAAACAGCAGGATTAGATTTTAATTGGTAGACCTTTCCACTTTCATTGGTATAAGAAATATCACCACGAATCGCATCCCCTAAGTTGACTTGACCATCGATCAATTTTTCCCATGAAGGAGACAGAGAATCCTCAAAATCCGCCATAAATACTTTCACATTAGCATTCAAAGCATTAATCACCATTTTACGCTCGACCGGACCAGTAATTTCGACACGGCGATCTTGCAAATCTGCTGGGATACTTTGAATCTTCCAATTCGATTTTTTTATGGAATCAAATTCCGAAATAAAATTAGGCAAAGAGCCAGCATCGATCTTTTGCTGTCTGAGCACCCTATCTTTTAATAATCTCTCTCTACGAGGAAGAAACTCTTCAACTAACTTAGAAAGAAATACAATAGAATCAATAGATAAAACTTGATTTTCTAGCTGTTCAATATTCTTTGTGAATGTTAATTCCGATACAGGTAGTTGCTGCTCCATCGACCAATCCCTCATTCATCGTTGACTATGAATTAAGCATAAGATCAAAACAAAAATAAATCAAAAACGATTTCCATTTTATTAAAATAAACATGTAACTTATTAATAATAATATATTTTTAAAGAATTAATGAATTGACCATCCATTCCTTTACCTTAAATAAAATGTTAAATAGTCGTTAAATCAACTAATTATAGAAAGCTGTACTTTTGAAATTTTTCGTTGGAAATAAAAAAAGCAGCTAATAAATAGCTGCTTTCAGACTAACTGTGACACCTGTTTCTACGATATAAGCCTAATTTAAACTGGTATAACCAGTGAAAACACTTATTTTATTGTCATTACTAAATTTATATTTCTTTTTTTAATCTAGTGTTGGTTCCATATTAGTAAGATCAAAAGGTGTGATCTGATACACATAATAATTCAACCAATTTGAAAACAACAAGTGACCATGGCTACGCCAACTCACCATTGGGGGATTATTGGGATCATCATTTTTGAAGTAATTGCATGGGATCTGAGGCGAAATTCCAGCATCTAGGTCACGCCAATATTCTTGTGCAAGCGTATCTCCATCATATTCTGGATGGCCTGTCACAAATGCTAAGCGCTTGTCTTTTGACCCAAATAAATAAGCACCTGCCTCCTGTGAACTTGCTAAAATCTCCAGATCCGTATGCTGACGGATAAGATCTTCAGGAAAATCGGCATAACGAGAGTGAGGCGCATAAAATGATCCATCAAACCCTCTTGTCAGCAAAGCATATGGCTCTAATGTATCATGCTGGTAAATACCAGATAATTTTTCTTCTCTAGTCCATTTTGGTAAGTCATACAGCACCTTTAAAGCGGCTTGTACAGCCCAACAAACAAAAAGGGTTGATGTTACATGTTGCTTTGCCCAAGCTATCACCTTTTCTATTTGCTGCCAGTATAGTACGTCATCAAACTCAACCAGTCCTAGCGGAGCACCCGTTACAATTAAGCCATCAAAATTCTGATCCTGTATGTCTTCAAAATCACAATAAAAGGTATTCAAGTGCTCTGTCGGAGTATTTTTTGACTCTCGTTGATCAATTCGTAATAGTTGAATATCAACCTGTAATGGTGTGTTTGACAGTAAACGAAGAAACTGATTTTCAGTTTCTATCTTTTTCGGCATCAAATTGAGTATCAACACTTTCAAGGGGCGGATCTCTTGATGACTAGCTCTTGTTGTTGTCATAACAAAAACATTTTCTTCTTTCAAGAAATTAACTGCCGGTAGTTCATCTGGTAAACGAATAGGCATCATTCATCCCCCTTTTTCCGTTTATACGTTTAGACTTCTAGAATGCTAAATAATCTAACTAATGTTATTCGTCTTGTCGAGTGTTTCAAGGTTAAATGAAATAATTTCAAGCACTAGAACTTATTACTTATTCTCAATGAGTATATCCAACAATCAACTCATTGATTTCCCATATTTTATATTGAGAGTTACTCATTTTTATTATCTACAAATAATAAGAAGGCTTTTACATAATTTATACTCAATAATTAGCTTTAAAATCTATCTCTACATTATCCCAATTATTTCAATTCATTCTGTAGTGCCAGTAAGTTGTTACTCACTACTTTGCATCTAAAACATCCATTCATCGCGCCAATACAACCGCTTTTCTTCCATTGCTCCTCCTAGCTCCCGTCACCCCACGACCATCACCGGCAGTCACAGTCCCACCTCAACAAGTGAGTTGTTACTTACTACTTTGTATCTAAAACATCCATTCATCACGCCAATACAACCGCTTTTCTTCCATTGCTCTTCCTAACTCCCGTCAACCCACCACCATCACCAGCAACCACAGTCCCACCTCAACAAGTGAGTTGTTACTTACTACTTTGTATCTAAAACATCCATTCATCGCGCCAATACAACCGCTTTTCTTCCATTGCTCCTCCTAGCTCCCGTCACCCCACGACCATCACCGGCAGTCACAGTCCCACCTCAACAAGTGAGTTGTTACTTACTACTTTGTATCTAAAACATCCATTCATCACGCCAATACAAACGCTTTTCTTCCATTGCTCCTCCTAACTCCCGTCAACCCATCACCATCAACAGCAACCACTATCCCCTTCAACATGTGAGCTGTTACACACTACTTTATATCCAAAATTTTCATTCACAGAGCCAATGCCACTAAGAGTCACCTATCGATTGCCTAACCTAACTCTCTTAACTCTTTTTACCCCACAGCCATCACTTATATCTCCGCGCGCTCTTCAACACGTGAGCTGTTACTTACTACTTTAGCTCAAGTGATTACATTCCCTGGAGTAATAGATAATTATCAACTCACTATATCCATCTAATTTTATTGACTTACTTACGCTTAATTAAGAAATACGTGAGCTGTTACTTACTACTTTGGCTCAAGTGATTACATTCTCTGGAGTAATAAATAATTATCAACTCACTATACCCATTTGATTTTATTAACTTACTCACGCTTAATTAAGAAATACGTGAGCTGTTACTTACTACTTTAGCTCAAGCAGTTACATTCTCTGGAGTAATAGATAATTATCAACAAACTATATCCATTTGATTTTATTGACTTACCTGCACTTAATTAAAAAATACGTGAGCTGTTACTCACTACTTTAGTTCCAACAATTCTATTCACCACGATCAGCGGTAAAGATATATTAATGGCTTCCCATAAGCCAAAGAGATGAAAATGGGAGGAATAGCGTAAGAAATACAGGAATAAAGAAATAAAAAAGAGAAAAGAGAAAAGAGAAAAGAGAAAAGAGAAAAGAGAAAAGAGAAAAGAGAAAAAACATAAGATAGTTAACACATTAGCACAATACCGAGGATATCCCTAAACGCAAAAAAGCCACCCAATGGGTGGCTTCTTCACTAATTTAATGTCTGGCAGTTCCCTACTCTCACATGGGGAGACCCCACACTACCATCGGCGCTACGGCGTTTCACTGCTGAGTTCGGCATGGGGTCAGGTGGGACCACCGCGCTATTGCCGCCAGACAAATTCTATTTGTTCCCGTTTAATGTCACTTTCGTGCACTAAACCAGAACATCAATCTCAAACAAGCTGTGTGTCCTTCACCTCTCGGCTTCTCACTCTCTATCGAAAACAACTTAATCTCTCTAAAACACCTTCGGTGTTGTCAGGTTAAGCCTCACGGTTCATTAGTATTGGTTAGCTCAACATATCGCTATGCTTACACACCCAACCTATCAACGTCTTAGTCTTAAACGTTCCTTTAGGACCCTTAAAGGGTCAGGGAAGACTCATCTCAAGGCAAGTTTCCCGCTTAGATGCTTTCAGCGGTTATCTCTTCCGCACTTAGCTACCGGGCAATGCCATTGGCATGACAACCCGAACACCAGTGGTGCGTCCACTCCGGTCCTCTCGTACTAGGAGCAGCCCCTTTCAATCTTCCAACGCCCACGGCAGATAGGGACCGAACTGTCTCACGACGTTCTAAACCCAGCTCGCGTACCACTTTAAACGGCGAACAGCCGTACCCTTGGGACCTACTTCAGCCCCAGGATGTGATGAGCCGACATCGAGGTGCCAAACACCGCCGTCGATATGAACTCTTGGGCGGTATCAGCCTGTTATCCCCGGAGTACCTTTTATCCGTTGAGCGATGGCCCTTCCATTCAGAACCACCGGATCACTAAGACCTACTTTCGTACCTGCTCGAGCCGTCACTCTCGCAGTCAAGCTGGCTTATGCCTTTGCACTAACCGCATGATGTCCGACCATGCTTAGCCAACCTTCGTGCTCCTCCGTTACTCTTTGGGAGGAGACCGCCCCAGTCAAACTACCCACCAGACACTGTCCGCACCCCAGATAATGGGGCAACGTTAGAACATCAAACATTAAAGGGTGGTATTTCAAGGTTGGCTCCACGCAGACTGGCGTCCACGCTTCGAAGCCTCCCACCTATCCTACACATCAAGGCTCAATGTTCAGTGTCAAGCTATAGTAAAGGTTCACGGGGTCTTTCCGTCTTGCCGCGGGTACACTGCATCTTCACAGCGAGTTCAATTTCACTGAGTCTCGGGTGGAGACAGCCTGGCCATCATTACGCCATTCGTGCAGGTCGGAACTTACCCGACAAGGAATTTCGCTACCTTAGGACCGTTATAGTTACGGCCGCCGTTTACTGGGGCTTCGATCAAGAGCTTCTCCTTACGGATAACCCCATCAATTAACCTTCCAGCACCGGGCAGGCGTCACACCGTATACGTCCACTTTCGTGTTTGCACAGTGCTGTGTTTTTAATAAACAGTTGCAGCCAGCTGGTATCTGCGACTGGCTTCAGCTCCATCCGCGAGGGACTTCACCTAGCGCCAGCGTGCCTTCTCCCGAAGTTACGGCACCATTTTGCCTAGTTCCTTCACCCGAGTTCTCTCAAGCGCCTGAGTATTCTCTACCTGACCACCTGTGTCGGTTTGGGGTACGATTAATGATAATCTAGAGCTTAGAGGCTTTTCCTGGAAGCGGGGCATGAGCTACTTCATCACCGTAGTGACTCGTCATCGAACCTCAGCATGTAGTGAACCGGATTTGCCTAATTCACCTGCCTACATTCTTAAACCGGGACAACCGTCGCCCGGATAGCCTAGCCTTCTCCGTCCCCCCATCGCAATTATCACCAGTACGGGAATATTAACCCGTTTCCCATCGACTACGCATTTCTGCCTCGCCTTAGGGGTCGACTCACCCTGCCCCGATTAACGTTGGACAGGAACCCTTGGTCTTCCGGCGTGCGGGTTTTTCACCCGCATTATCGTTACTTATGTCAGCATTCGCACTTCTGATACCTCCAGCATACCTCACAGTACACCTTCACAGGCTTACAGAACGCTCCCCTACCCAACAATATCTAAATATCGCTGCCGCAGCTTCGGTGCATAGTTTAGCCCCGTTACATCTTCCGCGCAGGCCGACTCGACCAGTGAGCTATTACGCTTTCTTTAAATGATGGCTGCTTCTAAGCCAACATCCTGGCTGTCTGAGCCTTCCCACTTCGTTTCCCACTTAACTATGACTTTGGGACCTTAGCTGGCGGTCTGGGTTGTTTCCCTCTTCACGACGAACGTTAGCACCCGCCGTGTGTCTCCCGTGATAACATTCTTCGGTATTCGTAGTTTGCATCGAGTTGGTAAGTCGGGATGACCCCCTAGTCGAAACAGTGCTCTACCCCCGAAGATGAGTTCACGAGGCGCTACCTAAATAGCTTTCGGGGAGAACCAGCTATCTCCCGGTTTGATTGGCCTTTCACCCCCAGCCACAAGTCATCCGCTAATTTTTCAACATTAGTCGGTTCGGTCCTCCAGTTAGTGTTACCCAACCTTCAACCTGCCCATGGCTAGATCACCGGGTTTCGGGTCTATACCCTGCAACTCATTCGCCCAGTTAAGACTCGGTTTCCCTACGGCTCCCCTATACGGTTAACCTTGCTACAGAATATAAGTCGCTGACCCATTATACAAAAGGTACGCAGTCACCCCACCCCAAAGCACATTCACTGCTTGTTTTGTGTGTTGGACGTCGCAAAAAGCGCTCCGTCAACGCGTGTTGAATGCCACTTCAAAGTTGTCCTCAACACCAGAAAATGCTTTGGTGGTGGGGCTCCCACTGCTTGTACGTACACGGTTTCAGGTTCTATTTCACTCCCCTCGCCGGGGTTCTTTTCGCCTTTCCCTCACGGTACTGGTTCACTATCGGTCAATCAGGAGTATTTAGCCTTGGAGGATGGTCCCCCCATATTCAGACAGGATAACACGTGTCCCGCCCTACTCGTCGAGTTCACAACACTAACACCTTCGGATACGGGGCTATCACCCTTTACTGCCGGACTTTCCAGACCGTTCTCCTGATGCTAATGCTGATTAAGACTCTGGGCTGCTCCCCGTTCGCTCGCCGCTACTAGGGGAATCTCGGTTGATTTCTTTTCCTCGGGGTACTGAGATGTTTCAGTTCCCCCGGTTCGCTTCGTTTGACTATGTATTCATCAAACGATAGTGCAACGAATTGCACTGGGTTTCCCCATTCGGAAATCGTCGGTTGTAACGGTTCATATCACCTTACCGACGCTTATCGCAGATTAGCACGTCCTTCATCGCCTCTGATTGCCTAGGCATCCACCGTGTACGCTTAGTCGCTTAACCTCACAACCCGAAGGTGTCTTTTTTGTCACTCGACACAAAACCCGACGGCTTCTGTCTGTTGACGACATCTTCAAGTTGAGATTTTTGAGAGACTCTCACATTGTTTAAGCGATAAACAATGTGCGTTGTTTTCAATTTTCAGCTTGTTCCAGATTGTTAAAGAGCATAATTGTTAAACCAACTATCGAAATAATTGGCTTAATCATTATTGGGGACATCGTCTTTCACTCGATATCGGCGCAATTGGCGTCCCCTAGGGGATTCGAACCCCTGTTACCGCCGTGAAAGGGCGGTGTCCTAGGCCTCTAGACGAAGGGGACACAAGATATTGCACATACTGCTGCGGTATCTCATGTAAGTCCTATTCTCTCGAATAAGTCTCCCACGTATAGCCTATTGCTCTACTTTCTATCAGACAATCTGTGTGAGCACTTCACAAAAACACTTCAATGGTAAGGAGGTGATCCAACCGCAGGTTCCCCTACGGTTACCTTGTTACGACTTCACCCCAGTCATGAATCACAAAGTGGTAAGCGCCCTCCCGAAGGTTAAGCTACCTACTTCTTTTGCAACCCACTCCCATGGTGTGACGGGCGGTGTGTACAAGGCCCGGGAACGTATTCACCGTAGCATTCTGATCTACGATTACTAGCGATTCCGACTTCATGGAGTCGAGTTGCAGACTCCAATCCGGACTACGACGTACTTTATGAGTTCCGCTTGCTCTCGCGAGGTCGCTTCTCTTTGTATACGCCATTGTAGCACGTGTGTAGCCCTACTCGTAAGGGCCATGATGACTTGACGTCATCCCCACCTTCCTCCGGTTTATCACCGGCAGTCTCCTTTGAGTTCCCGACCGAATCGCTGGCAACAAAGGATAAGGGTTGCGCTCGTTGCGGGACTTAACCCAACATTTCACAACACGAGCTGACGACAGCCATGCAGCACCTGTCTCAGAGTTCCCGAAGGCACCAAAGCATCTCTGCTAAGTTCTCTGGATGTCAAGAGTAGGTAAGGTTCTTCGCGTTGCATCGAATTAAACCACATGCTCCACCGCTTGTGCGGGCCCCCGTCAATTCATTTGAGTTTTAACCTTGCGGCCGTACTCCCCAGGCGGTCGATTTAACGCGTTAGCTCCGAAAGCCACTCCTCTAGGGAACAACCTTCAAATCGACATCGTTTACAGCGTGGACTACCAGGGTATCTAATCCTGTTTGCTCCCCACGCTTTCGCACCTGAGCGTCAGTCTTTGTCCAGGGGGCCGCCTTCGCCACCGGTATTCCTCCACATCTCTACGCATTTCACCGCTACACATGGAATTCTACCCCCCTCTACAAGACTCTAGCTGACCAGTCTTAGATGCCATTCCCAGGTTAAGCCCGGGGATTTCACATCTAACTTAATCAACCGCCTGCGTGCGCTTTACGCCCAGTAATTCCGATTAACGCTTGCACCCTCCGTATTACCGCGGCTGCTGGCACGGAGTTAGCCGGTGCTTCTTCTGTCGGTAACGTCAATCGTTGATGATATTAGCATCAACGCCTTCCTCCCGACTGAAAGTACTTTACAACCCTAGGGCCTTCTTCATACACGCGGCATGGCTGCATCAGGCTTGCGCCCATTGTGCAATATTCCCCACTGCTGCCTCCCGTAGGAGTCTGGGCCGTGTCTCAGTCCCAGTGTGGCTGATCATCCTCTCAGACCAGCTAGAGATCGTCGCCTTGGTGAGCCATTACCTCACCAACTAGCTAATCCCATATGGGTTCATCCGATAGCGCAAGGACCGAAGTTCCCCTGCTTTGCTCCTAAGAGATTATGCGGTATTAGCTACCGTTTCCAGTAGTTATCCCCCTCTATCGGGCAGATCCCCATACATTACTCACCCGTCCGCCGCTCGTCAGCGAGAAGCAAGCTTCCCCTGTTACCGCTCGACTTGCATGTGTTAGGCCTGCCGCCAGCGTTCAATCTGAGCCATGATCAAACTCTTCAATTAAAAGTAGCTTGATGCTCAAAGAATGTTACTGTCGTTTGATTTCCGAAGAAACCAAATTACCTATTAGTTCATATATATGAATTAACGTGTTAGTCACTCTTCAAGACTTAAAATCAAATATTTTTTTGATAATGTCCTGTGAGTGCCCACACAGATTGTCTGATAAATTGTTAAAGAGCGTTGCAACCATCTTTCGATGTCGACACCAGATTTCGTGAACCGGGCCGTTGTTGCGAGGAGGCGTATATTACGTTTTCCTCCGTGAGAGTCAAGCAATTTTTTGCTTTTTCTTTTCAGAATCTCTCGCTGCCGTTTCAGTGTTCATCGCGCTTTGCGTTGTCTTGTTCCCGGTCAGTGGATGCGCATTATAGGGAGTCAGAAAAATCTGGCAACCCCTTTTTTGCATTATTTTGTTCAACTGCTGCATTCCACAGCAAAACCCCCACTTATACCGACTTATGCACCAAGTTATCCACAACATGAAAATAATTTAAAAATTACCGCGCATTACGCAAACGTTTGCGTTACAATTGGCTCGAAATTTCAGCATTGATTTTGTTTTTATGTTCTGAAATTGTTAGTGACTTATATATTGTTATAGGGAAAGCGGGCTAATTCCGCTTGGCTTTCATCAATAGATATAATAGGTATATAAGAAAAGCTCTTTGAGTTTTTACTGACTGATATTCGTTATTGCCTTATTTATTCAAATCCAAGGGATCTATCTCATGCAACTGCTTCGTCCTATTCGTCGTGCCCTGCTTAGTGTGTCTGATAAAACAGGGGTTGTTGAATTCGCTAAGGCGTTATCTCAACGTGGTGTTGAGCTTCTATCTACTGGCGGTACTGCAAAGTTACTTGCTGAGTCAGGATTAAACGTAACTGAAGTTTCAGATTACACAGGGTTTCCTGAAATGATGGATGGCCGAGTGAAAACATTGCACCCGAAAGTGCATGGCGGAATTTTAGGACGTCGCGGTACAGATGATGCCATCATGCAACAACATGACATCGCGCCTATCGATATGGTTGTTGTTAATCTATACCCATTTGCCCAAACCGTGGCAAAACCAAATTGCACCCTTGAAGATGCTGTAGAGAATATTGATATCGGAGGCCCAACCATGGTGCGCTCCGCGGCTAAAAATCATAAAGATGTCGCAATTGTGGTAAATAGTAATGACTATCAAACCATCATTGATGAGATGGATAATCACGAAAACTCGCTAAATTGGTCGACTCGGTTTGACCTCGCAATAAAAGCTTTCGAGCACACTGCGGCTTATGACAGCATGATTGCGAATTACTTTGGTGAATTAGTTGCCCCTTATTATGGCGATACAACTCAGCCTTCCGGCCGCTTTCCTCGCACCTTGAATTTAAACTTTATAAAAAAACAAGATATGCGTTATGGAGAAAACAGCCATCAAGATGCGGCTTTTTATATAGAAGAAAGCCCAAAAGAAGCTTCTATTGCAACTGCACAGCAGATCCAAGGTAAAGCCCTGTCTTATAATAATATCGCTGATACCGATGCAGCTCTTGAATGTGTTAAATCATTCGAAGAACCTGCTTGTGTCATTGTCAAACATGCAAACCCTTGTGGTGTCGCTATCGGTGATTCTATTCATACAGCTTATGATAACGCATTCAAAACTGACCCAACCTCTGCTTTTGGTGGCATTATCGCTTTTAACCGTCAATTAGATAAAGAGACCGCTCAAGCGATTATTGAACGCCAGTTTGTGGAAGTCATTATTGCGCCTTCTGTTGCTAAAGATGCATTGCCTATTCTTGAGACTAAACAAAACGTCCGCGTACTTGAATGTGGCGAATGGAGCAAACCCGTTGCAGGTTTAGACTTTAAACGCGTGAATGGCGGTTTATTAGTGCAAGACCGTGACTTAGGAATGGTTGAAAAAGAAGAACTTCGCGTTGTAACTAAGCGCCAACCAACTGAACGCGAGCTAAAAGATGCGTTATTCTGCTGGAAAGTCGCGAAATTTGTAAAATCCAATGCAATCGTTTATGCCAAAAATGATATGACTATCGGTATTGGCGCAGGGCAAATGAGCCGTGTGTATTCTGCAAAAATTGCAGGTATTAAAGCCGCAGATGAAGGTTTAGAAGTCGCTGGCTGTGCGATGGCCTCAGATGCCTTTTTCCCATTCCGCGATGGTATTGATGCCGCGGCAGCTGTTGGCGTAACTTGTGTTATCCAACCTGGCGGTTCTATTCGCGATGATGAAGTGATTGCAGCCGCAAATGAACATGGTATTGCCATGCTTTTCACTAATATGCGTCATTTCCGTCACTAATTATTAGGAGCCTAGTCATGAATATTTTAATTATTGGTGGTGGTGGTCGTGAACATGCATTGGCATGGAAAGCTGCGCAATCACCTTTAGCGGAAAAAGTCTATGTTGCCCCAGGTAATGCAGGAACAGCATTAGAACCTACACTCGAAAACGTGAATATTTCGGCAACTGATATTGATGGGCTGCTCCAATTTGCTAAAGAAAAACAAATTGATTTAACGATTGTAGGCCCTGAAGCACCATTAGTTATTGGTGTTGTTGATGCATTTAAGGCTGCCGGTTTAACTATTTTTGGCCCAACCCAAGGTGCTGCACAGCTTGAGGGTTCAAAAGCATTTACCAAAGATTTTTTAGCTCGTCACAATATTCCAACTGCCGCTTATGAAAATTTTACTGAGATAGAGCCCGCTTTGGCTTACTTAGATAAAGTCGGTGCGCCTATTGTGATTAAGGCTGACGGCCTTGCCGCGGGGAAAGGCGTTATCGTTGCCATGACCTTACAAGAAGCAAAAGAAGCTGTTCACGATATGTTAGCGGGAAATGCCTTTGGCGATGCAGGGCATCGTATCGTTATTGAAGAGTTTCTCGATGGTGAAGAGGCGAGTTTCATCGTTATGGTAGATGGTGAAAATGTCATTCCAATGGCGACTAGCCAAGACCATAAACGTGTCGGTGATGGTGATACTGGTCTAAATACAGGTGGAATGGGCGCATACTCCCCAGCACCTGTTGTGACAGATGAAATACACCAGCGCGTGATGGAACAAGTCATTTACCCTACAGTTAAAGGCATGGACCAAGAAGGAAACCGCTATCAAGGCTTCTTATATGCAGGTTTAATGATTGATAAAGCAGGCAACCCAAAGGTTATCGAATTCAACTGCCGTTTTGGCGACCCTGAAACTCAACCTATTATGATGCGCTTGCAATCGGACTTAGTCGCTTTATGTTTAGCCGGTGCGAAAGGTGAGCTGGCAGGTAAAGATTCATTATGGGATGAGCGCCCTGCTCTAGGGGTAGTTATTGCCGCGGGTGGTTACCCAGGTGATTACCGCAATGGCGATGTGATTTCAGGTTTACCAACCACTGAAGCCACTGATAGCAAGGTTTTCCACGCAGGCACTCGCTTGAAAAATGGTGATGTAGTCACTGCCGGTGGGCGTGTGTTGTGTGTCACTGCGTTAGGCGATGATATCGCTAAAGCGCAAACCAAAGCTTATGAAGTGGCAAAAACCATTCACTGGGATGATAACTTTTACCGCAACGACATCGGCTACCGTGCTATCGCTCGTATAAAATAATACAAAGTACTAAACCATTCCCTAAGCTGATAAGAGGAAACTTTTATCAGCTTTTTTATTGTTGTTTGTACTATCAAACAAGCACTCTAAGGATTTCTGTTCGCAGCTAGACGACAAGGTGACTAGGCTAAGTCACCGCGGCCAACAATGCTGAAGGTCGAAAGGCTACGAGTTGACGAGCAAAAATATCGGCTCTAAGTATTTCAATTCAGAGCTAGGCGGCAAACGAAGATATCTTAGGGAGCATACATAAGTATGTGACCTAAGTAGCTGAGAGCAGCCAACAACGTTATGGATTGAAAGACGACGAGCGGCGATATTACAACGAATCTTTAGAAGGCTGCCAGCGGCAAAAATCGGTATCCGCCACCATCAAAAGCTGATTCCCCTCTGAAGACTCCAACCACGCTAAATTTAACTGGGAATGCCACACTTTCGCACGGCTCTGTAACCAATTTTCAGCATAGGGCTCGAAGGTTACTTCTCGCACATCACCTTCACAAGTCGTCACTTTGCCTTGTTGCCAACGTCCTTGGTAAAGTTTAACGCCACCGACAATAAGGGCAGTGTTTGTCTCAAGTACTCGTTCAGCTTCAAAGCGCCAACGCGTGATGTCATCCGTTGAAAGTGGTGTTTTATGGCCATCTTGGGCACGCTGCATAAAAACAACGTCATTGTTTTTATCGAAGCGTAATTGTTCGGTGATATCACCATTTTTTTGGTTCAAGATTTGGCTGCGAATTTGCCAGAGTTTACCGGAGCGGTATTCGAAGAAATTAACGGAAGTGTCTGTGCCTTTATAGGGGCTATAAACCACCATTAAGACAAGAGGTTGGCTTTGTGCATTATTCAGCCGCCACATACGAATGACGCCATCATCAGCAATAAAACCACTTGCACTAAACTCAGGAAGTTTTGGTGCATTAGAAGAACAGGCGCTTAGCATTGAGATGGCTCCCAATACCAGCAACCCTTTTTGAATAAACAAAAGGGGGAGTTTTTTACCCCCTCTGGTAATTCGTCTGTACAATGTTCTTATTTTACAGCTTCTTTCAGTGCTTTACCGGCAGAGAAAGCAGGTACAGTTGTAGCAGGAATTTGGATTTCTGCTTTAGTTTGTGGGTTACGACCAGTACGTGCAGCACGATGGCTAACTTTAAAAGTACCGAAACCGACCAGTTGGACTTGCTCGCCTTTTTTCAGCGTTTCAGAAATAGCATTCAGAGTAGATTCTAATGCTGCTTTTGCCTGAACTTTGGTCAGGTCCGCTGATTCTGCGATAGCATCAACTAATTCAGTCTTATTCATAAATTATCCTTACACAGTGTGTTTATCGTTTGCAAAGCATCGAGTGCGTCGGATATGCCAAATTGACAGCCCCTGATACACGCCCCCGATAGCCACTTCTTCTCGCCCCTAAATGTAGACCAGAGTAGGGGCAAATGTGAAGTCTTAGTACTCAGCATTACTGCGTCAAGTCACGTTTTCGATAATGAAAATGCAAAAATCAGCTTAAAGTAATACCTATGTTGCTCACCCCCGCTTCGCGGAGGTCAGATTTTAATCCTTTAATTAACTCTAAGTCGCGCTCTTCACAAGCTGCCAGTAAGCGGAAAATGTCCCACTGGATATCCCACTCTTCTTCAACGGCCGGGATTTCTTTGAGTTCTTCTTCTGTCATTTCCCGCCCTGCTTGAGTCATTTCGAGCATGGCAACCGTACGAATGGATGCTTCGCTAACCAATATCGCGTGTTCGAGGGTTTCACCACTCAATTTCGAATGAATAATTTCACCCAATGCAATACAGGCATCAATAGCTGGATACACACCATACATATCAAAATCATCCGCTGATGGGATAATTTCTTCTAATTTTTCTAACTGACTGTCGAAATTGACTTTGCTATCTTTAATGACCAAAGTTTCCCAAACTAAATCAAGGATGGAACGATAAACTTTTGCATCGGCAAATTCAGTTTGCAGACAAAACATCTGAAAGTTGGGATACATTCTTTCACATAAGCTTGCCATGAAAGTTGTATGTTGCCAGCTTTCTAATTTTTCCAACCTCAAATGAATGGGATTTCTTAACATAATTTCTGACTCATCAATCTTAATACTTCGCAGTTTACCTGAAAATCTGTCAATGCCACATATTTTGCTGATAATTAGCTGATTTTCTCATTCATTCGCTTAAAAAACGTTCGATTTGATGCAATTCCGTCAGCAAAACGTGTTGGTTCAGGCAACCTATAACCCTTTAGACACTGCCTAACCCACTCTAAGGAAGATGAAAAACCGACTTTATGTCCCGGAGAAACATATAATGGTTTGCAGCGTTTTTTACTCCGCAGCACCCAACCGAGTTGATTTTCACCTGCCATTAACGGCTGAACACTTTCGGGTTCTTCACTTAACTCATCTGCATCACCACATAAACGGCTTTTTGCAACACCAATTGTGGCAACATTCGCTTGTAACCCAAAATGGCAGGCAACACCAAACCGCCGTGGGTGTGCAATCCCTTGTCCATCCACAAGCACTAATTCAGGTTTGTTTTGTATTTTTCCCCACGCAGCCATTAGTCCAGGCACTTCACGAAAAGAAAGTAACCCCGGTATATAAGGTAATTGCGTCGGTATTCGAGCTATTTGATACTCAACAAGTTCTAACTGTGGCCAAGATAGTACAGCCACCACAGCTCTCGTAATCTCACCTTGCTGTTCAAAGCCCACATCAGCCCCACCAATCAGTTTAAGGGGTGGAAATTCGTCATGCAAAATGATTTTTGAGGCTTGGCTAGTTTGTTCTGTTCGTAACTGTTGGGTATCTAAAACCATCATGCGTCCATTGCTTATGATATTTAATTATTCTTAATCATAGATGATAATGGTGTACTTACAAGATCCTATAAATACACCACAAATCAAGAAGATCAATAAACGATAATTATTGATGATATTGGCGGGATAAACGGTGAACAGCATCCACAAATGCACCTGCATGCTCCGGTGGAACATCCTGATGAATACCATGACCTAAATTGAATACGTGCCCTTCACCTTGGCCGAAGCCTGATAGAATATTTTGTACTTCTTCTTCTATTCGCGCAGGAGGTGCATACAACATGGATGGATCCATATTTCCTTGCAGGGCAACTTTATCACCAACACGACGACGAGCATCGGCAATTTCAGTCGTCCAATCAAGGCCTAATGCATCACAACCCGTTGCTGCCATTTCTTCTAACCACTGACCGCCACCTTTAGTAAATAAGGTGACAGGAACACGGCGACCATCATTTTCACGAATTAAGCCATCAATAATTTTATGCATATAATTCAGTGAAAACTGTAAATAATCACGCTTAGTTAATACCCCACCCCATGTATCAAAAATCATCACAGACTGCGCACCGGCACGAATTTGAGCATTCAAGTATAAAATGACGCTATCTGCCAGTTTATCCAATAACAAATGCAATGAATTCGGGTCTTCGTACATCATCTTTTTGATTTTAGTGAAGGCTTTGCTGCTACCGCCTTCCACCATATAAGTAGCCAGTGTCCACGGGCTACCAGAGAAACCAATGAGTGGTACATTGCCTTCAAGGGCTTTACGAATGGCACGAACTGCGTCCATCACATAACCAAGTTCCATTTCAGGATCAGGAATAGGGATATTTTTTACATCTGCTGCGCTCATAATAGGTTTATGAAAACGCGGACCTTCACCTGTTTCAAAATATAGCCCAAGCCCCATTGCATCAGGGATGGTAAGAATATCAGAAAATAAAATTGCAGCGTCTAATGGAAAACGACGTAATGGCTGCAATGTCACTTCACAAGCCAATTCGGTGTTTTTGCACAGAGCAATAAAATCACCAGCTTCCGCGCGAGTTGCTTTATATTCTGGCAGGTAACGCCCTGCTTGACGCATCATCCATACAGGGGTCACATCTACAGGCTGACGTAGCAAAGCACGTAGATAGCGGTCATTTTTTAACTCAGTCATTATTTACTCCATTATTATAAGTGGCCGCCGCAAATGGCTAAGAGCGAAGTTCATTATTGTATCATGTTAATGATAACAATATCAGCGCTGTGCTATTCCCCCGTTTCATACTCACTTTGACGACACAATGCGACCGTATCTTCAATCAAACGCCTAGCTATTGTGTCTGCCGGTGGGATCAACGGTAAATCATCGTAATGATACCAATTTGCGCTCACCAGTTCCTTCGGGTCTACTTTAATATCACCACTCTCATAATCCGCGAGGAACCCCATCATTAAGGAATGAGGAAAAGGCCAAGGCTGTGAAGAAACATAGCGGATATTTTTCACTTTAATATGGCTCTCTTCCATGACTTCGCGCATGACTGCTTCTTCTAATGTTTCGCCAACCTCGACAAAACCAGCAAGTACCGTAAATAACGGATTTTGCGAATGGCGTCGGTGCTGAGCTAATAGAATATGGTCATCGCGGCGGATCCCCACGATAATGCAAGGGGCGATCTGCGGGTAATAGCGCTCATGACAATGGTCACACAAACACGCCCACTCTGTTTCACTGTGGCGCATCGCAGTACCACAATAACCACAATAACGGTGGGAACGATAGAATTCTGCTAATTGCACACCTCGCCCAGCAAGGCGAAATAAGCCTTCATCTTGCGCAGCAACAATACGGGGAGAAGCCATATCTGATGGCATTTTTTCGGCTATCAACCAGACGATTTCCCCTTGCCACTCACCAATGGGTGTTGCCGTTTTTCCTTCTAACAAATAGTCCTTTGCCATACCTCGAGGAATATCTCCATGAGGTAGCCACAAACGCCCGGAAAAACAGATAAACCACCAACCACTTTCTGTTCCTGATAATTTTAACTTATTCATTTTTCACGTCTTTTGTCAGTTTTTATTGTCGGTAAAATAAATCTATTAATGACACAATATACTTTTTTGACACAAAGTCATTCAAACGTTTGTTTCATTGTTTTTCTTTAGCAATTTTGACACTTTTTAGACGTTCCATTCCATAAAATGTCTAAAAACTGTCATAAAAGGATCAACTAACTGTCACGTCTTAAAATTAGGATGCTAAGTAACCAATACGGTTCACCGTTCTTCAAAAGTGAGAAAATAATGAAAACTATCGTTCCTGCGATTTTACTATCATTGACCGCATCCAGTGTGACATTAGCTGCTGATACTAATTTAACAGAGTTAATCAATGCAGCGAAAAAAGAAGGACAAGTTTACAGCGTTGGGATGCCTGATACTTGGGCGAACTGGAAAGGAACTTGGCAAGACTTAGCGACACAATATGGGTTGAAACATCAAGACACCGATATGAGCTCCGCCCAAGAAATTGCTAAATTTGCCGCAGAAAAAAATAATGCGACGGCAGATATTGGTGATGTCGGTGCCTCCTTTGGGCCTGTTGCCGTACAAAAAGGAGTGACGCAACCTTATAAACCAACAACTTGGTCACAAATTCCTGATTGGGCAAAAGACAAAGACGGTCATTGGGCTTTAGCCTATACGGGGTCTATCGCTTTTATGATAAATAATGATTTAGTAAAAGATGCACCGAAAAGCTGGGATGACCTACTAAAAGGGAAATATAAAGTCACCGTTGGGGATGTAGGGATTGCCGCACAAGCCAATAACGCTGTACTGGCAGCTGCATTTGCGCGTGGTGGGGATGAAAACAACCTAAAGCCTGCCATTGAATTTTTTGCTGAACTCGCCAAACAAAAACGCCTATCCGTTAATGACCCAACTGTCGCAAATATCGAAAAAGGTGAAGTCGAAGTTGGCATATTATGGGACTTTAACGCACTGAATTACCGTGATCAGATCAATCGTGATCGCTTTACGGTTGTGATCCCATCTGATGGCTCCGTGATTTCGGGTTACACCACTATTATCAACAAATTCGCCAAAAACCCTAACGCAGCGAAGTTAGCTCGTGAGTTTATTTTCAGTGATAAAGGGCAAATTAACCTTGCTGAAGGTTATGCACGACCAATTCGTGCACAATATTTAACGTTACCTGATGATATTAAAGCCAAATTATTACCAGAAGAACAATATAAAAATGTTCAACCCATTAAAAATGCAGAAGGCTGGGAAAAATCATCTCGTAATCTCCCTAAAATGTGGCAACAGCAAGTTTTGATCCACCAGCAGTAATTCAATGTATTGATTTTAGGAAAAATTAATGTCTGAAAAAGTCATACTTGTTGTCCTAGACGGTTTAAGTTATTCAGTAGCCCATCATTGTATGGGCTATCTCAACGGCTTAATCAAAGCCAACAGTGCAACACTTTACCAATTAGAGTGTGAGCTTCCTTCGATGTCTCGCCCTTTATATGAATGCATACTGACGGGGGTTCCCCCGGTCAAAAGTGGTATTGTAAATAACCAAATTGTCCGCCTTTCTCACTTTGAGAGTCTCTTTTCCCTTGCTCGTCAAGCTGAGAAAACAACTGCCGCCGCCGCTTATTATTGGGTGAGTGAACTGTATAACCGGGCTCCTTTTGTTGCCTTACGAGACCGCTTCACCCACGATGACTCACTCGCTATCCAACATGGCTGCTTTTATCAAGCAGACCATTACCCTGATGACCATTTATTTGTCGATGCGGAATATTTACGGACTCAATTTAACCCTGATTTTTTATTGATCCACCCTATGAATATAGACGACACAGGGCACAAGTTCGGTTTTGATTCGCCCCAATATCGTAATGCAGCACGCCATGCAGATATTATCCTGTCGAATTATATTCCTACATGGGTTGAGCAAGGCTATCAAATCATGATCACGAGTGATCATGGTATGAATAATGATCGTAGCCATGGCGGAACACTCCCCGAAGAGTGTTTAGTACCATTGTTTGTGGTCGGTTCGCAGTTTTCTCATCAACCCTGCAATATTGAGCAGACAGCAATTTGCGGAACCATTTGTCGTTTACTCGGTGCCAGCTCTCTCGATAAACCGGTTTGTGATGCGCTATTACGAGGAGATTTGTAATGGCTGATATTCCTGCCCCCTGTGAACAGACATACCAACAACAGGGAAAAATTGCCATGTTGAAAAAACGCTTTGCTCGTTTTCATTGGCGCGCTGCACTTCTACTTTTGCCATTCTTTGTGTTGTTTAGTTTATTCCAAATCGCCCCAATGATTTGGGTGCTCATTAATAGCTTTATCTACGAAGAAGCATGGTCATTAGATAACTATCTTGAGGTATTCAATAATGATTTTTACTTGCAAGCGTTTGAAAATACCTTATGGCTTTCCATTATTTGTAGTGTGATTGGCTTATTTATTTCCAGTATCACGGCATTTTCCATTTATAAAATGCAAGGGAAAATTCGCCGAATAATGATCTCCTTCACCACCATGGCCAGTAATTTCAGCGGTGTTCCCCTTGCTTTCGCATTCATTATTATTTTGGGCTTCAATGGGGCGATTACCTTACAACTTAAATCATGGGGGATTATCGAAGATTTTAATATATACAGCGCCAGCGGCTTAATGCTGTTGTATGTGTATTTTCAGATCCCATTAGGTGTGTTGTTGCTCTACCCCGCCTTTGACGCACTAAAACCGGAGTGGGAAGACGCAGCGAAAACGATGGGTGCAAGTAAGCTGACCTATTGGTTAAAAGTCGCTATTCCAGTGCTTTCTCCTGCTTTAGTTGGCACTTTTATTATCTTAATTGCTAATGCAATGGGCGCATACGCCAGTACTTATGCGTTAACGAGTGGTAATTACAACCTTGTGACTATCCGAATTGCCAGTTTAGTTTCTGGTGATTTGTTTCTCGAACCGAATATGGCTGCTGCGTTATCAATGCTACTTATCGCTATCTTAGCTTTTATCACTGCCATACATCATTGGTTAATCAAGCGGAGCTACCATGCAAAATAATAATGCGATTAGCCCAGCCATAACCAATGGCAATAAACCCTCTGGGTTATGGCTTCATAAGTTAGTACTAATCAGTGTTGCTAGCCTACTAGCGTTACCTATTATTGCCACATTTTTGTATTCCATCGCCAGTTCTTGGGGAGCCACTGTGCTACCTGACGCCTTGTCCATCAAATGGTATCTACAATTATGGCAAGACCCGCGTTTTCTCATGGCGTTTGGTCGTTCATTGATTATTTGCTTTGGTACATTACTGGTTAGCACATTAATTATTTTACCGATGACGTTTGCAGTATTTTATCGGTTCCCCAAACTCAAAGGGGTAATGGATTTACTGATTATTTTACCCTTTGCGATCCCGCCTGTGGTCTCATCGGTGGGCTTGCTGCAAATATTTGCCGATGAACCATTCATGTTAGTTGGCACCCCTTGGATCCTGATTGGTACCTATTTCACCATCACGTTACCTTTTATGTATCGTGCGCTTGCGAATAGCTTCCAAGGCATTAATTTACATGACTTAATGGATGCAGCACATTTACTCGGTGCCAGTACTTTCCAAGCCTTCATGATGATTGTGTTACCCAATATTCGCAAAGGTATGTTGGTTTCATTATTAATTTCATTTTCATTTTTAATGGGTGAATTTGTGTTTGCCAATATCCTTGTGGGAACACGCTATGAAACTTTGCAAATCTATCTTTTCAATATGCGACAAACCAGCGGACACTTCACTTCTGCCCTGGTGATGTCTTATTTTCTATTTACCTTATTGCTGACGTGGTTAGCAATGCGATTAAATCGTTCAGGAGATGAATGATGAGTTATGTTATTGCGGAAAATTTAGCCAAATCTTTCGGCACTAATCAGGTATTTGCTGATATTCAATTTACTATCGAAAAAGGTGAATTTATTACCCTACTAGGGCCAAGTGGTTGCGGAAAGTCTACCTTATTACGCTGTATTGCAGGGCTTGAACAACTTAATCATGGTGAACTTTATATTAATCGCCAGAATGTAACCTACCAAGCCGCGCAACAACGCGGAGTGGGTATGGTGTTCCAAAGTTATGCGTTATTTCCCAACATGACTGTGGTTGACAATATCGTGTTTGGTTTAAAAATGCGTAAAATTGATAGCCAAGCGAGATCTAAAGCAGTCGCTGAAGTGATTGAATTAGTTGAATTGCAAGGCAAAGAACAACAATTTCCTCATCAACTGTCAGGGGGACAGCGCCAACGCGTTGCGCTAGCAAGAGCATTGGTGATGAAACCACAAATTTTGTTACTTGATGAGCCGCTTTCCGCTCTTGATGCACGCATTCGCAAGCACTTACGCCAGCAAATCCGCCAAATTCAACGTGAGTTAGGCTTAACCACAATTTTTGTTACTCATGATCAAGATGAAGCGATGATTATGTCTGACCGTATTTTTCTTATGAATAAAGGCCAGATCGTGCAAAGCGATACGGCAGAGAATATTTATACCCAACCGGCAACAGAGTTTGTTGCTCGGTTTATGGGGCATTACAACCTTGTTGATTCAGAAAAAGCCAATACAATGTTAGGCCTTAATTTACAAGGTACACTGGCTATCCGTCCTGAGTCTATATATGTCAAAGAAGCGGGGCGCCAATATGGTAGCCATATTTCTCACCCTGTTGATGCCGTGATATTGGATCATCAATTGCTCGGCAATATTATTCGTTATAGTGTGAATACCCCTGCAGGTGATATGACGGTGGATTTACTTAACCGCTCATCTGAGCGTTTATTTGAACCAGGAACTCACCTTAAACTTATGTTTAATAAAAATGAAATTCGCACACTTAGTTAATCAGTGAATAGGAATATAATGCAAAACCAACTGGCCATTTTTGACTTAGATGATACGTTAATTCAAGGTGATAGCAGCGTATTGTGGACACAATACCTGTGGGATAAACAAATCATCAGTAATCCGCAATTTGTGGAAGCGGATAAAGCCATGATGGCGCAATATAATGCAGGTACATTAGACATGCCAACTTACTTACGTTTTAACCTGCAGACTCTCGCCAATGTAAAAGCTGAGCAAGTAGATATCTGGTTGGATGATTTTGTACAAAGTGTGATTTTACCGCGGATCTACCCTGAAGCGATTAGAACGATCGCAAATTATCGAGCCAAAGGGATCCCAATTATTGTGATCTCCGCAACTGTTTCATTTATTGTGAAAAAAATTGCGGATCAACTGGGTGCAGATATCGCAATGGGGATCGATATCAAGCAACAAGATGGCTGCTACACCACAGAAATTGACGGTATCCCAACCTTTAAAGAAGGCAAAGTCAAACGCCTATTAGATTGGATCCGCCACCAGCCGATCACTGACGCCTATGTGTATTTCTACACCGACTCCGCTAACGATCTCCCAATGTGCCAATTTGCCGATGAAGTATTTATTATCAACGGCGACGAACGCCTAACGCAAGCCGCACTCAAACACAATTGGCCACAACATACTTGGGGTTTGTAAGCCCAATTTTAATTTCAAACTTGGTTTTAATTTTGGTTTTAACTAACTAATCTTTTCAAAGGTTCCTCTAAATTATTCGTGCTAGAGGAAGGAGATAAATAGAATTATCCCGATGAGCATACATAAGTATGTGATTCGGGTAAATCTATGAAATCGACGCACCTATCGCGCGAAGAATGACGAGGAAGCACTTATCGCTTGAAGAATGATAAGGAAAGCTTATACTGAAACCTCTTGTCGGAGTGCCTAGTATGCATACGCATCAGGCTGAGACCGTTAATTCGGGATCCGCGGAACCTGATCGGGTTAATACCCGCGAAGGGAACAAGAGTAATCACTCAGCGTCATTTCACCCCACTATATTTGGTGAAAAATTCAGCGCAAGCCTTTTTATTACTCCTCCGAACTCCTGACAAGCAACTTTCTTTCGATAAACCCGCTACTCACTAAACTGTGATAGCCGTGACAATGTCAGGAAATTGCTATGTCCAATAATACAGAACAAAATATCATCCCTACTGCTGATTTATCGCCACAAGCAGCCCCGGCTCGCACCCGTAAAGCTCAACGTGATGCCGCTGAAACCTTTATTAATACCGTTTCTGGCGTTTCGTTTCCTAATTCACAGCGTATTTATTTACAAGGTTCTAGAGACGATATCCAAGTCCCGATGCGAGAAATCCAACTCTCTCAAACCTTGATCGGGGGCGATAAAGACAACCCACAATTTGAAGATAACGAACCCGTTCCTATCTATGATACATCTGGCCCTTACGGCGACCCAGTTTCTGAATTAAATGTCCATAAAGGCCTTAAAAAAATTCGTGCGCCATGGATAAGTGAACGTGCTGATACCGAACCTGTCGAAAATTTAAGTTCCGATTTTACCCAACAGCGTCTCGCTGATGCAGGCCTTGACCATCTGCGCTTTAACAACCGCCCCCACCCATTAAAAGCCCAAACTAACAAGTGTGTTACCCAATTACACTATGCACGAAAAGGTATCGTAACCCCTGAGATGGAGTTTATTGCAATCCGTGAAAATATGGGGCGTGAACGCATTCGTGGCGAAGTTTTATTACAACAACACCCAGGGCAAGGCTTTGGCGCAAATTTACCGGAAAATATTACCCCTGAATTTGTTCGCCAAGAAGTGGCAGCGGGTCGTGCCATCATCCCAGCCAATATCAACCATCCCGAATCGGAGCCGATGATTATTGGTCGCAATTTCTTGGTTAAAGTGAATGCCAACATTGGTAATTCATCGGTCACCTCATCCATTGAAGAGGAAGTGGAAAAACTGATTTGGTCGACGCGTTGGGGCGCAGATACGGTCATGGATTTATCCACTGGCCGTTATATTCACGAAACTCGCGAATGGATTTTACGTAATAGCCCTGTGCCGATTGGAACAGTACCTATCTACCAAGCGCTCGAGAAAGTGAACGGTGTCGCTGAAAATCTTACGTGGGAAATGTTCCGTGACACATTATTAGAGCAAGCAGAGCAAGGCGTCGACTACTTCACTATCCACGCTGGCGTATTATTACGTTATGTGCCAATGACCGCCAAACGCCTAACGGGGATCGTCTCTCGCGGTGGTTCCATCATGGCAAAATGGTGTTTATCTCATCACCAAGAAAACTTTTTATATGAAAACTTCCGTGAAATTTGTGAAATTTGTGCCGCTTACGACGTTTCCTTATCATTAGGAGATGGCCTGCGCCCAGGTTCAATCCAAGACGCCAACGACCAAGCACAATTTGCTGAGCTCCATACCCTTGGCGAGTTAACCAAAATTGCATGGGAATATGATGTCCAAGTGATGATCGAAGGCCCTGGTCACGTGCCAATGCAGATGATCCGCCGTAATATGACGGAAGAACTCGAGCACTGCCATGAAGCGCCTTTTTATACCTTAGGCCCACTCACTACCGATATTGCACCGGGTTACGACCACTTTACCTCTGGTATTGGTGCCGCCATGATCGGCTGGTTTGGTTGTGCAATGCTGTGCTACGTCACCCCGAAAGAGCATTTAGGCTTACCAAATAAAGACGATGTTAAACAAGGGCTAATCACTTATAAGATCGCAGCTCACGCCGCTGACCTTGCTAAAGGCCACCCCGGTGCGCAAATTCGTGATAATGCCATGTCCAAAGCCCGTTTTGAATTCCGTTGGGAAGACCAATTTAACTTGGCATTAGACCCTGAAACTGCTCGCAAATATCACGATGAAACCTTGCCACAAGCTTCTGGAAAAATTGCCCATTTCTGCTCAATGTGCGGACCAAAATTCTGTTCGATGAAGATTTCCCAAGAAGTCCGTGATTACGCAGCCCAAAAAGAAGCAAACGAAAAAGAAGCGGGTATGGAACAGATGTCTGAGGCCTTTCGTGCCCATGGCAGCGAGCTCTATCACGGAGCTGAAATTGTGAATGCAGAGGTGAATGAAAATGCCTAAATTGCCTAATGCTATTATAACGCCAACATCACCCTTTCCAGAGACTGAACAACACCTTGGGCTTTACCCCGTTGTGGATTCCGTTGAATGGATTGAACGTTTGCTTGATGCAGGTGTTTCCACAATCCAATTGCGTATCAAAGACAAACCTGACGTAGATGTGCGTGATGATATTCAAAAAGCCATCGCTTTGGGTAAAAAACATAACGCACGTTTATTCATTAACGATTACTGGCGCTTAGCCGTTGAGTTCGGTGCCTATGGCGTACATTTGGGCCAAGAAGATTTGGAAACGACCGACTTACTGGCAATACACCAAGCTGGGCTACGGTTAGGAATATCAACGCACGATGAGCATGAACTGGCTATCGCAAAATCCGTGCGTCCTTCTTACATTGCTATGGGGCATATCTTTCCAACACAAACGAAAGAGATGCCATCTTCGCCTCAGGGTTTAGAAACACTTAAAGCCATGGTGGAAGCAACGCCTGATTACCCAACGGTCGCCATTGGTGGGATTTCTATTGATAAAGTCCCTGCCGTGCTAGCAACTGGAG